>CAYLOO010000003.1:72864-80560 GCA_964385355.1 uncultured Anaerolineaceae bacterium | reverse complement strand
CGCGTATTGTAATCATGGGTTAAACCAATGATTCTCCCATCATCAGGCAGTTCTCTCCCCATCTTTTTCCATCCCAAGACTTCAGCGCGGTAATCCTTTGCCAGAAGTAAATCCAAGGATTGCATACTTAAGAGGCCGATTGAAATCAGGAAAACGCCAAGCCTAAAGTGCACCATCGTTGGGTTCTGCGAGATGTCCAAGATAGGATACTCTCCCCAAAAGGAGCGAGTGATAATGCGATGATAGGCACGAGGATGGTTTGATAATAGGAGTGAGAGATAATCAATGAAGGTACGGATATCCCTATGAAGAAATACCCTAACCACATACTGACAAGAAACAGTCGTTTTTTTCCTCTTGCAAGGAAAATGCCTGCAAGAGATGCCACTACAGCAGGGATGGTGACTGTTTGATGCAACGCAACTGCCCAGCGGAAGTAAAACCAGGGTGTGAGCATCAGGGAAGAAAAAGGGAATACCCAATTCGCGAAGTAAGAGGATGCAGCGCCGCTGCGGATTAAGAAGTAATAAATCCCGGGTATTGCTACAAGCAATATTCCCATCAACCAAACCTGAGGATTCTTGATCGCTTTCGAAATCCCTAAAGAGCTCAATACCATAAATAACATCACAAAAATCAGCGGATAGGCTGCGAATACTTTTATTAAAACAGCGCCTCCAGAAAAAAGACCTGCCAATAAGGCCAAGCTGATGCCAGGTCTCTCGGCCCATCTATAAATAAAATAGAATGCCGTCAACGCCACAACTGTCATGAGCACATCGGGAAGAAATGACCTGCTTACAATCACCGAGAAGGGGAGAAACAGATAATAAGCTACTGAAATAAACGCGGCACTCCCCGAGGTTAAACGTCTTGCCAGTAGATATAGAGGAAGCCCGCCGAGAGCCCAAATCACAATAGCCAGAACCCGTGCAATCCAGACTTGCTCCTGCCCAACTAGCCTATAGGCCTGGGCAGTCAATCCTTCAAATATGTGAGGCTTCAAGAGCTCGAAGTTCCCTAATTGACTCGCCTTCTCTCGAAGCTCATCATCCACGATAGGCAAACTCTCGTAATACAATTTCCTCGCAATTGATGCAGACCTCAGTTGCCGCCAGGCATGGAAATCAAGAGGTGGATCTGTTAGATCGATGAACCTGAGCGTAATTCCCGAAATTAAAAGCACACCGAGGAATGCTAAGAGACGGAAGTTACTTTTATTCATTTCTAGCTGCTTCATCCGGGGTTCAACCTCCACCTCGAGAATGGTCCCCATTAAAGAAAAGCATCTTAGCTCAGACTTGATTAACGGATTATATCTGGAAAACGAAGATAATCGACGGGTCAAAAAGAGCAGCCTTTCAATAAGATTGATTCCTGATGTCGACCTTTCGCTCATCTGGAGTAATCAGGTCAGGTCAATCATCGTAAATTGAAAAATTTTCCGAATGTAAAGTCAAATACGAAAAGGAATACTAACCGAAATGTATCCCTTTTCGATACACTACTCGTTATAAGATGATCCCATGGAAATAAATCACAGGTAGTATTACCACCACGAAGGATGTGCTCGTATAATTATGGCAATGATATGGTCGCATAAGAAACTTGATCGTTCCTGTTGGAGCAAATTAGTGAATAGGATCAACTTCGAAATTGAGATAAGACCTTCTTACGAACTCCCACATGCGCTTTCGTAATTATGCTAGCAAGGATCGTGATTCCTCTAGAATGAAAAACGTACAAGAGTGTCCACTTTGCAGGGCCACAAATAAACACCCCTTCGAATCCATTGAAGAGGATGATCAGATCGTTGCATTCCAAATCTGCCGTTACTGCGGTTTGGTCTACCAATCCCCGCGGATGGATGATGTTGAACTAGGACAATTCTATGCACGCGAGTATCGCGTCCAGCGACAGCAGACCGAGGATCCCATCGAGAAGGATCTGCGAATGCAGGATGCTCGGGCGAGGGCAATCCTTGAGATGGCGCAGCACGAATTACCACAGATTTCCCGTCATCTCGACATTGGAAGTTCAAGCGGAGCGCTTCTACATGTCTTCCATGAAAAGTACGGGTGTGCAAGCATTGGAGTTGAGCCCGGGGAGGCTTATCGGCGCTTCAGTGAGTCTCAGGGCTTTAGAATATACCCCTCGCTGACTACTTTAGCAGAAGCGGACGAGGGCCCGTTCGAACTGGTTTCAATGCTGCACGTTCTTGAACACGTTGTTGACCCTATTCACACGCTTCGCTCCCTGCGGGTGTCCAGAATGCAGCCGGGCGGTTACCTGCTACTCGAAGTGCCCAATCTATACGAACATGAAAGCCTTGAACTCTCCCATCTCTACGCATTTACGAGATCAACCTTAAAGGCAGTTGTCCGGCAGGCAGGTTTCCGCGTACTCTGGATGAAAACCCATGGAAGTTTCCGCTCTCCTATTCTGAATCTGTACATCACACTTTTGGCGCAAGCTGAAAGTGACCCGCAGCCCCCCAGGAAAATCCATTTAAGTCCATTTGGGATTAAGATGAGACGCCGCCTGGGTAAATATAAGCGCGAAATCTTTACACGCCGTTTCCCAGATTGGACGTGGCAGTCGCCCGACTAAGTCTTTCCCGGAAATCTCAACTCTGCTCAAAACGTTGCGCGGCTAATGTGTCATTCATCGGGAATGCTTTCAAAGACTTTGCGGAGGTATTGGATCACTTGTCCGGGTCGGGATAGGAAGCTTTTATGATGACAACTCGCCCATACCCAGGTGTGAGCGCATCTGTTACGGTGATTTCCCCAACAGATCCGTAAGCTTCAGGAAGGTACTGTTCCGGTAGGATTACAATATCCCAATCGAAATTTTCAGATAAGGGCTCATATGCATTCGGCAATTCGACATACCCACCCCAGACATCGTACATCCATTCATTCGGGCAAAGTTCATTGATTTCGCCTGTCAAGGCAGCATCTCCTGTGTAGACATTCCCGAACCGCAAGGCGTAGCATCTCGAAGGAACACCATACCCCCAGAGGATGGTCATGTCTTCAATAGATGTCTGTGAGCTTGTGCTGTACTTCTCAAGCTCATACGCAATTACTTCATCCGCTTTTTTAACATCTGCGACGATCTGGGAGTGATCCCGAATAGCAAGGAACCAACCGCCGACAAACCCCAGGATCGCAAGTGTGCCGATCAAGCCGGCCAGCTTCTGCGTCCCCACACCTCGCTCGAGGAAGACTTCCAACGCAAGCGCTAAAACGATAGGCAGGACAGCTGCTACGCTGAGCAGGTAGGTTTTTCCTGGATGTTTGCCGATAAGCGCCCAAAGAACGATCAACTGGACCAACAACCCAAACGTGAGAGCCCACCAGCCAGGCTTTGAATCTCTCGCCTGTTTACGCCAGATGATGGCAATGAGAAGAAGCAGGATGACAATGCCCGTTGCGATGAACACGCTTGCCGATCGGTTCCACAGCCATCGCAAGTTGTCAATCATCTGGCCGAGGGTTGTTACACCACCTACACCCGTTCCATACCGGCCCTGATGGAAAAACAATCTCCTCACCCAGATGTAGAACTCGCGGAAACGGTGCATTACAGGCTCAAAGGCGATAAAGAATCCCAGCGCCACTCCCACTCCAGAGACAAGTGTGGTCACAAGGATATGACCCCACCCATCCCGTCGGAAGGCCGTGAAGAGTATAAGAGAAAGAATCACTCCGATCGCCCAAGCAAAGAAATAGAGCTGCACTGCGGCGAGCAAACCTGACAAAATCCCAAAGAGGAGGACCTCTGAACTCGATAAAGATCGATCTTCCCTTAAACGAATAAGCAAAACGAGCAGCAGCAAGGTCCCGAAGGGAAAGTTGAAACCATTGTGAGTCCAAAAACCAAGGATGTCGAAAGTGATCGGAGGGAAGATGGCGAAGTAGGACGCAGCTACACCCGCGGCTGCTAGTGCCCCGACAACAGTCGTATGCTTGATGGATTTCGCCCCTGCGACAATCAGAGTTACGATACTGCACCCTACCAGAAACCCATGTGCGAGAGTTAGAAAGATTTGCGGATTTGCCAGGTGATATGGGATAAAGAATTCGGACTTAGCACGTGTTAATGGAAGAGTGATTGCCATCAAAAAAGAACCTATGACTTCGAGTGGAGTTCCTGGATGATCAACATATGCATACGACACCCCTTTAAATAACGCCAGTGAGTTCAAGAAATAGGGCATCTCTGGATCGTATTTAACAGTGTAGAAAGGGGCTGGATTGATCCACTGTGTATAAGCGAAATAAGCCGCTAAAGCGATACCTAATAAGGCCACAAGTGAATAGCGGAGAAAGATGTTCGATCTAGTCATTACTCAATCCTGATTGTTATTCTATCAACGAGCTGGTTTTCATACACCGCGTGGTTATTCATAGCCGAGCTCAGAGTTCAGACGCCCTTTTAAGAAGCAAGCATACAGCCTTCCCGATGACGGCAGTGTACCAATAGAGAAGTGTAAACCTGAGCAATGCAAAGTTTTATAACGTCGGTTAAGCAATGGTAAGAGGTGATCAGATAAATTTCAACCTGCGGGCGGCGAGCAACAGCATCCGTAAGAGAAGTGCGCCATGCTTCCACCGCGAGATATTCGTCGAGCCGTATTCGCGACTTCGATAGCGTATGGGCACATCCACAATCTTCAAGCTCTGCTTCGCAGCGCCGAGTAATAAATCGAAATCACCGAAAGGGTCATCGCCTCCAAAGTAGTGTCGATTCTCTGCAATGATCTCATAATCTTTCTTCCACAGGACCTTCGTTCCGCAAAGCGTATCCTTTACCGATTGGCCAAGCAGCCATGAAAACGCCAGGCTGAAGAATTTATTTCCTGCGAGATTGAAAAAGCGCATGGCCTCATCCTGCATCGGATAAACCAGCCTGACGCCATTCGCAAATTCAGCCTTACCAGAGATCAGCACATCATAGAATCTTGGAAGATCTTCCGGGGGAACTGTAAGATCTGCGTCCAGGATCATCAAGATTTCCCCCGCAGCATGAGCGAATCCATGCCGCACAGCATCGCCTTTACCAACACCCTCCTGCCGTAGCAGTTTACAGGACCACGTGTCCTGGGCTGCTATTTCATCTTGTAGCACCTCATAAGTCGCATCGTTGGAATGACCTTCAACGAAGATCAACTCCACACCACCCCCGAATGTGGGCATCCTCTTGAATATATGAGGGATGTTTCCAGCTTCGTTTCTAGCCGGGATCACAATTGAAATACTGGGAGGTTTTTCGTCCGTCCTGGGTCTCGGCACAGGCCTGGCGATGATGAGGTGCGTAAGCGCGATGTGGTTGAATGGCCAGAGCCTAGCCAGGAATTTATTGCTTATGCCAGCCACAACCGGGGTGCCGAATGGCCAAAGAATCTCTTCCCAAGTCCTGATGAGTTCAAATTTGGAAAGGTATAAAAGATTTCGAATGTCATCAACGGTGAGCCAATTCTGGTAAAGATTGGGTTTCGCAAGATTGAGGCGATCTGCCATTGAGAGGGCAGGTTCCCACATGCGGTTGTAAGACGTGATGATGATCCGCGTATGCTCGTGCACGACATCCCTCACCTGTTCGAGGACAACCTGCACATCCCAGACATCGTTGAGCAGGTCAGACAGGACGATGACGTCAAATTGCGCACCGAGTGGCAGTGCATGTGCGTCTGCTTGAACAAAATCCAATTCAGGATGTCTGTTACGTGCCTGCTCGATCATCCTAGTCGAGAAATCTACGCCCACGCCAAAGCTTGGCTTTAACCCCGCAAGCAAATCCCCCTCTGCACAGCCGACCTCTAAAATTCGGAGTCCGGGTAGGACGATGAATTTGAATATCTCTTCAAGGCGTTGGTGATAATACGATGCCAAGCGCCTTTGACCACCGAAGCGTTCCGCAACTGAATCCCATTGGGATTGCCGGTCATTCTGATAGGTCAAGAAACAAGATTCTTGATACGCGTCTCGCAATTTGGTCTCTCCCAGAAATCAAATGCTGGATGACTCACAACCAGATAATTGATGCACATTACTTTGTATTATAAGAAGGGCAATATCCATACTGCATCTGGGACAATCTCAGGGAAAAGCGTCCGAGCGATGTCATATACAATAAACAGCGAATAAACGATCTGCGGCCATGCATACCAGATCATCATCGCCAGCATTCCAAGCACCAGGATATAAGCCTCCATATGACTGGCTTTATCGCTTGATAACATACAACCCTCCCGCCCTCTCTCGTATGACCGTCTCAAGCTGGGCACAATCACGCAATCTGGCAATGATCCCATCGGGCGTATGCTCCGGTGCTACGAGGAGATATCTTGTTCCTCTCGCTTCCATCGCCTGAGCGATCTGCTCACAAGAATCGTCCGCCGCGATGGGGACGTAAACGATTTCCTGGCTGAAATCCGACCGATAAAGGGGATAGACAAACCCATTCTCGTATACGTTGTAGCCTAATATTGCGTCGACTGGGACATATTCGATTACACTCTCGTACTCCTCTGGAACATGAACATGGAGTAGAGCTGCGTCTCTCTCCAATACAGGCAAAGATAACATTTTATTAAAATTGCTTACCTTTACTAAGTTGTAGTTCATCACCATGAGAAGATCTAAGCTCATTGTGAATATGAATAAACCTCGCAGCAACGTTCCCGCCCTTGGAATAGCGTCCAACCATGAAAATACCAGACCCATTGCTAGCGCGAAGAGCGCCGGGAACCAAATCATATAGCGCATATTCCACGGGCTTGTCGGGCTTGACAGCATAAGCCCCAGGAAAGACAGAAGAAAACCGCTCGCGACAGCTTGGAATTTTTTCCGACGGATCAGAGCCCAGATAGCTGCGGGAATGCCGATGCTATAGGATATCCACCCCCAGCCGGTTGTATCCGATAAATCTGGGGTAATCCGGGCTTGCTTGTCACCAAATTTGCTTGCAAACAGCCTGAGGTTATCAAAGAAACGTTCAGGGGAGAGCTTGAAGCTGCTCTTTCTTTCTTCGAGGACTTCAATTGTGCCAATCTCAACTCCATAAGGATAAACAGGATTTCCCATAAGGATCCAGTTGCGCATATACCAGTAAGAGCCAATGAAGAGTGCGCTGCCGATTAAGAAGGATACAAAAATGGTATAGGAAGATCCTCGACGACGGAGTTCAGAGAGTGCCATCCCGGGGATACGGCACCAAAACCAACCATCTCCCGCTATAACTGAAAACACAACGGCGGTGAGCACCAGCCCTGGAATTTGGTGGATAATGTATGCCTTTGTCCCAATAGCATAGAGTAGACCCATTACCAGTGCGATGAGCGGTCCAAAATCATCGTCAAGTCCAGGCTTTGACGCTCTCCGGGAGACATGAATGACAATCGCGAAGGACATGAGATAAAGACCCGCCATAAGCGGGTCATTCTTCGTCCCGGTAATAGCCAGCGTCAGCGCCGGTGTTGACAGATAGGCCATCGTTGCTATCCAAGAAGCCCATGAGGGAAGATCCAGGCTGAGGCCTATGGCATATATAGAAAAACCGGCAAGGAAATACGCGGGGAGACCGGACAGCTCGATTATTGCATCATGGTGAATAAAAACGGCGAACCAGGTAGCAAGGACTTCATAATTCGCAGCAGTGTATATTCGCTGGACAGGCGTATCGAAGA
>CAYLOO010000003.1:0-72764 GCA_964385355.1 uncultured Anaerolineaceae bacterium | reverse complement strand
TAACCCTAACGGTCCTGCAGCCAGGAAACCACTCAAACCGATAATAAGCAATTGAAGCGTAACGGAAAAAATCCAGAGGAAAATGTAAACGATAACGTCGATGATCACTCGGCCCGATCGCATTCGGCGAGACACCAAATAGGCAACCGCAAGAGTGAAGGCAAGATTTACCGTCCAGCTTACTAGTCCGATAAGCATACTTGCCACCTAGAAATCGCCGGCTCATCCTTCTTCCCGACGAGAAAGAAACAACACCGATCCCTCAACACCATACGACACATCATCTTTTATCCAGAAAACGATGCCAAAACTTGTTCCTTGCGATTAACAAGGAATGCAATCAAGATAATCAAGATCTCTATTAGCACAGAAGAAAGTCTCATCACCGCGCCGGCGAGCAGAACAGCGGGAACAGGGAAGTAGGGACTTAAAGCGAGTGCGAAAAGTCCTTCGCGGACACCGACTCCCCCGGGAATAAATACAATCATCTGTCCCAGGAATCTACTCACTGGATAGGCGGCAACTGTGTACATGAATAGCTTTAAGTTAAAAACCGAATCATGGTATATGGAGGTCACGAAGAAAAACGCTGCTACTCCCTGCAGAACATTGATTGTTAAATAGCGGAAAATAATCTCCAATCTCTGCGCCCAAGAAAAATCGAAATCCAACTCGCTCAGTTTCTTAACGTTAAACTGTTTGGCGATCATAGTGAAGATGACGTCTGCACTGACCAATAAAAATAGCACCACACCACCCCCAAGCAGCAGCAGGATGCGGAATGGACTGATCTCCTGGGGGAGCAATAAGTCTGGATTGAATAAGATCGTGATCCACGCTAAGATCAAAGCGCATCCGATCAGATAGAACTGTTCAACAATGATACTCTTAACAGCGATTGATCTGCGACCACCTCCTCGTTTGTAGAGTTCGATCCGGCTGCCGACGTTTACGATCTTACCCGCAGGAAGGTAACGAGTGAGTAAAGATGTAAAAAAGATCTCGGCCAGCCGCACCGCTGAAGTATCAGAGGCTCTTCCAGTAGACCATCCGATAAGACGCACCCAAGAAAAAACATAAAGTAGATAGAAAAGAAGTAAAAAAACAAGTGCAACAATAAATCGTATCGGGGTAAATGCGAATTCAACCCGACTTATCTCCTGCCATTGATCCAGAATAAATCTTCCCACCACGCAGATCACAGCAAGGGCAAATACGATCTGAAAACCTTTAGATAACCTTTTTAGTAATTGACGGTCCATAAGAAGTCCTTCAGAAGACCGAGTTTCCACTTTCTCCAGATTAAATAGCACAGGTAAGACCTGCGGAATTTCATGTACCTTCCTGCTTGTCTGGCAATCCCAATAACCCTCTGGGCCTGCGCCCTTTGCTTAAAGTCAGAAGGCGGTGAGCCGGCAACCAAGGAACGCTCATAGCCTAAGCTCTCCATCAGTTCCCCACAAATTCCTTCGATGATAGCTAACTCCTCTCCCGACAGATGCTGTTTCCACTTATCAATAAAGGCTGGCGATAGAGGACGATCTAGGTTCTCATGAATCTTTTCATAGAAAGCTGAGTACTCTTGCGTTATTTTCTCACCTATCTTCAGAGCAAAAGGATCAAATTTCAGGAATTCAGCGATCCCCCCTATGACATTCTCTCGATTCTTAACAAGATCTTCGTATGAGACACGCATAACCCGATCACCGTGCTCCGATTCATAGGATAATCCCGCTCTAACATCCATTTTCCATCGAAGCGAACCATGATAAGCGTTGCTTCGGTGAACGTTTGATTGGATCAGCGAGTTCACAACCGCGCGTGGGTCACGAACTAAGTGTATCATTTTCGAACTTGGGAAATTTTCGCCAAGCAGATCCAAGTAACGCACAAATCTGGGCGTCTTTTGGCCCCACCGTGATTTATTTTTCGAATCCACGTATATTTCATGCAACCTCGAGATCATTTGAGGAACCGAAACACAATCCGCCAGATCCTCCACCGATACGGATATTCCCCACTCCTCAAGCTCCGGCTCCCTAACCACCAGGGATATTAGGTACTCCAGATCAAATCTGCCCTGAACTCTTAAGTAATCAATAATGAAGAGGGATTCGAGTGGGATGGCAATTGTTTCATTCCTATTTAACAAGGTTCGAAGGAGCGTGGTCCCGCTCCTTCCGCATCCCACAATAAAGAAAGGTGTATCGGTCATTGGAAATACTCTAGTTGAAGGCCTCAAGAATTATTTGATTTCGCTCTTGGGAACTCCGGGCTGATGCTCGATCTTGAACATTATTGCCTCGCTATGCCCCGGTATGTCTTCCCAAAATATTGGAGAGCCGCGTTGCGCGTTGTTTATCGCAATATCCCTGCCCCCACAAGTCGATCCACAGAAGACTTCAATGCAGGATGATCTTGCCCATGCAGGTTATTTTTCTGGACCGGATGCCTACCTTAAGCGAATGCCATCAGCAGATGCTCCAAATGTTATCCAGTGGTGACTCTGGTGATTCGCCCCCACTAAACATCTCTCTTCTTCAAGCGATAGTATATTTCCTCGTTCAGCGTGCGATTTCTAGCGATGAGGTCGCCTAACAAGCCAATTAAAATCGTCATAAAACCCAAAACCATGAGTATCGTAGCCACAATGATGGATTGGATATGACCTTGCCCATCGCCGATTATGTAGTAGTACACGAACCTGCCCAAGAGGAAAAGCCCGCACAACAAGGGGATGACACTCAGGGCGAGGAAAACTCGTAAGGCTTCATACATGAGGAAGATCCGGGTGATGGTGACCCCCGAGCTTATTACATACTGAAATGTGCTCCTTATCAACCGAGATTCACGAAGGACCTCATTCGTCTCAACGGGCACTGAGGTGATTGAGATGCCTTTCTTTCCAGCCTGGATAATGGTTTCTAAAGTGTACGTGTACTCAGAAAAAACAGATAAGCGGAAGGCAGCCTCCCTTGAGAATGCCCTAAATCCACTCGTCGCATCCGGCACCTCAGTATTTGACGCCCAGCGCACGATCCGGCTTCCAATTTTTTGTAGGATCTTCTTTACCACCGAGAAGTGCTGGATGGTATCGATTTGTCTATCCCCCACAACCATCTCTGCCTCACCTTCGAGGATGGGTATAACCAGATCCCGGACGTACTCGCCTCGATACTGATTGTCGCCGTCTGTATTGACAATTACATCGGCTCCTTTCTGGAGACTCGTCTCAAGCCCGCGCGCAAAAGCTGCTGCTAGACCCTGGTTTTTCGTTAGGCGGATTATGTGGTCTACACCCAATTCCCGGGCGACAGCAGCGGTTCCATCGGTGCTGCCATCATCGATGACTAAAATTTCAATTTCATCAATGCCATCGATAGTCCGTGGCAAATCCGCTATCGTCGCCGGCAGAGTATCAGCTTCGTTATAGCAGGGGATTTGGATGATGAGTTTCGTCACAGGATGCTTTCTCCTCTATTATAAAAATGGATCAATCTATATAGGGTCACTCATAACTGAAATCTCAGTTGCTATAATACCTGTTACTGCTCACTGGACCACCTTTCTAGAATTAACAGGAAAGCAAAAGCAAGTAAAACAAGTGCTAAAAAGATTATATTCGCCAACAAAACACTTGTATTTAGTATGATAAAAGCCCCCAAACTCAAGAGAATGGCAGCGATCTGCATTGCCGCTACGGCTCGGGTTGGCGTTAAACCCAGCAGCACAAGACGATGGTATAGATGGTCTGTGTTGGCTAAATAAATGGGTCTTCGCTGGCGGAGACGTGAGATTACGACCAACACCATATCGAAGATCGGCACGCCAAGGATGAGAATCGGGAGAAACCAAGAAACCCCTTGCGGCAAGCCGGCTTGCGCAGGGGTATACGTGACCCCGATCGCAGCCAGAGTGAATCCAAGGGCAAGCGAACCCGAATCTCCCAGGAACATTCGCGCCGGTGGTGCGTTGTAGAAAAAGCAGCCAATCATCGTCCCTAGGAAGGCGGCTGACAGAAATGCCAATTCTGGTTGAGCGGAATCGAGTGTCACCAGCATAAAGAAAGCCGATGCGATTCCCGCTAAGCCTACTGCGAGCCCATCCATGCTATCTACGAAATTAAACGCATTGGTTATCCCGACAAACCAAAAGAGTGTTATCAGGAGATCAAGCCAATCAATTTTCGTGATATGGACTTGCACACCGAAACCAATAACAATAAACGCAGCAAGCAATTGTCCAAATAATTTATAAGAGGCTCGGAGATTGAACCGATCATCCACTAACCCCCATATCACCATGATCATTGTCCCAATCAAGATTCCCAAAACATCATCTGTGAGAACCGGCCGAAGGCTCGCCAGAGTTATAGTCAAAGAAAATAGTATGACCAACCCGCCAGTGAGAGGCGTTTCAATCTGGTGTTTTTTATGGAGAGCGGCGCCAGGATAGTCAACAAGTTTGATTTTCCGAGCAAACCAAATCATCACAGGTCCGAAAACAAGCGCGCTAACACCAGCAACGAGAATAATGATGAAAAGTTTGGAGAGATCAGTTACCACAAGCCATCTTCTTCCATGGGAGGATATATCGCAGCTGCAATTGTATAGGCTGTCCAGCATTATTCCAAAGCAAAAGGGTACAGCTTGTCCTCCCTAAAATCAATCCTCCCCCAATTGAGCTTTGTCTGGCTCTCCCTTCACCATCTCCAATGCTAGTCCAGAAGTAACCAACCCGAACAAGACCCAGCTATGTGGAAGCGCATAGGTATCCAGACTGAATCCCTCCACAACGAACGTTATTATACCGATCAATCCTGCGAGACCAATAAGCCGGGAATATCCACCTCCTTTCCGCCAAAGATATCCGGAGGCGAGTCCAATTAATCCGAGCCAGATCGTAAAAAATAAGAACCCTAGGATCCCATTCTCGGCCAAAATTCGCACCCAGAAGTTTTTAGGGTTTGGAAAACCGTATTGCTGGAGGTTGATGACATTCTGGATCTCGGTGAGGTTTCGTCCATAGGCTGGCAAGTTGTTTTCAAAATAAAACCCTGAATTACCCGGCCCTACTCCCAGGATGGGGTGTTCAGCGAAGGTCCGAAAGGCAGTCGTCCAATAAACGGTACGCTCGGCGAACGCGAGGCGATTCGCAGCTTCATGTACTTCTTCGTTTGGGTAAAAGTAATGGATCTCAGTTAACCTCTCCGGGATAGAAAGAAGGTTCTGCATTCTTTCATCCACTTGACCCATCATCCACCCGAACCCAATTGCAACAGCTACGATGCTGCCCAGCAGAACAATCAATATTAGCAATGGAATGAGCTTCTGATAGAGCCGAGCGTTCGAACGAATCATCTTGCCTATCCATACTTGCAGCCGTTCCGAGAAACGCAGGCCTGCGAAAAGGAATGCGGCACCAACGACCATCAGTAAAGCCAGAAAGCTGATCCTTGATTGTGTTAGGAGAAGGATAAAAATCGTCCATGAAAAGAGCGCCAGCTCAAGGGTAATAAATGAACGCCTTGATGTATAAACAGAGCGCTTTTGAACTAAACTCGCAAATAGAAGGGGAAGGTATAGAACCATTAATTGTCCGCCGAGCCACGATGGTTCAAAGGACATACCCGTCACTCTGTCTGGAAAAGGATCGCGAACAGAGAATAGATGATGGATTTGAGTTACCCCTAATGGAACTCGATCTGAGCCATCTAACACCAGCCATGCTTGCACCGTTGACCAGATCAACATTAGGAAGAGTCCAAAATATAGCGCTCTGACACTCCAGATGACCTTGCGCTCGGTGCTCGGCAAGACGGAAGCAGAATAATAAAAGGCGATTCCAACCATGAGCGTCAGGAGCGCTCGAGTTCCGCGTGTGATGAACGTCTGCCCTTTAAAGGGCAAAATAGGAAGCATAACTGCAATTGCTGCAGAGAGAAGCGCAAAAAGGAAGAAGACAAGCAAAGGCCATGAGATCGCTGGTAATTTACCCCCTCGCAATAGGTAAGGGAAAAACCAGAGGAGCATAATCCCTATTAGGGGGTAAATAGAAAGCGGGCTGACGGGTGTTTCCCCTCCGGAGAAGCGCGCTATAAGCGGAGAACTCGTCACTGGAATCGTGACCAACAGAAGTAGCCAGAGATACCAGGAAATTTCCTGGCCTAATTCACTCCATCGAGAAAGAGAAGATTTCAAATCAATCTACCCTGCTTTGAATGCGTTTGGATGCGCTGCTGCTATCCAGGCCCGATCCTTAACGCAAGCCGCAACCCAACATGCGATAAACCTGGATCAATCCTCGTGAAAGCCCCTGGTTAGTCCCTTCTGAAAGGTAGTCCAATGATGGATAATCCTCACAAAAACTGGATTGAGAAGGAAAAGTCTGGATGGAAATTACCCTACTCTTCACTCTTTATAAATAATTGCCCCGATGAACCCAAGCAAAAGACCGACCAGCGCACAAGCCAGGACAATGCTGCCTCGACTCCAGGCAACCGGATCCATTGGAACCTGAGCTTCCTGAAGCAGTGAGAATGTGAAGATCGGAAGGATGCCTCTAGTGTGTTGAATTTCACGGAGCAAATCATCGGCCAGTTCATCAGAGTCGAGATCTGGATAACCCGAGGCGCAAAGCCAGACTACCCGATCCGGGTTTTCAGGGTCTGAGGATAATTTGCATCCAGCCTTATAGATCTCTGATTGAAGTTCTGCTGCCCGGATTGCATGGCTGATCGCCTTCTCCGTCTCATCCAACGCAACCTCGGCCCATGCATTCACGGCAGCAGCGGACTGCTCAGGGTCTTGGTCGTACACGATGAGTTCGAAACCTCCCGGGTAACGCGAAAGTTGTATCTGTGAACGAAAGTCTGCAATATCTGTGAAGGTTAATTTCTCGCCGACCCTCTCTTGAGCGGCATCCAGCGTAGTCTGGAGTGTCGCATCAGCCAGCAACACCCTTCGGACTTGCTCGTAGGCTTGATGGACAGTAATGTCATCCAAATGAGCTGTGCGTGAATAGTCGACCGCGTACTCAATAAGCACTGACGCCTGATACAAAGGTGGTCTTGCGAATGAAATCAGCCATCCGATAATTGCACCCACCAAGCCGGCTAGCAATAATACATACCATGAGGATATTGCCCTGTGGAGCATTGCCACTGCATCAATGTCTCTTTTTAGCAAAATTCTTAGCCCATTCCTTTAATTTACACTTCTCACTACAGGAACATTCACGCAGCATTACTCCAGCGATGATTCAATTCCCAGCCGCTTTCATTCACTTAATTTACACGCTCATTTTTTAGGATCGCTTTGAAGGATCCTTCACCTGCCAGGAAGTCTGCTTTCCTCTTTTCTCTAATGCAAACTTCCATTTCCAGAACGCCATCCGCAATGGCATGATCGGTTCGAGTGCTCGGCGCAGAAGATACTTCATATACAGGATTGAGAACACGCTGCCACCATCCCGGAAATGGATGCGGATGATCTCTGGCCAGCAACGATGCGCCTCCTGCATCGATTTAGATGAGTCCTGCAGTCGGAAGTTTGCCCAGAGTCGTGGATTGTAGCCAATCGGAGAGACGCTAGATATTCGAATCCAAAGGTCATAGTCCATGGCATAGTAGAACGAAGGGTCCAACGGCCCAACCATCTTCCAGAGGGAAGATCGGAAGAACGCGGCTTGCTGTGGGATCGTTGAGTTTCCCCGCCGCAATTTATAATAATCCGTTTTGTTCGTGGGGAATTGGGCAATGCTTGAACCCTCTTCATCAATATAGAAAGCATGTCCATAAACCATTCCCAATTCAGGGTGGTCATTAAGGTAATCTACCGCCTCCTGTATCGCACCGGGACGATAGGTGTCATCGGAATTCAACCACGCCAATATTTTCCCATTGGCGAGGGCGAAACCTTTGTTAATCGCATCGGTTTGACCAAGATCGGGTTCAGACTCCCAGTAACCTATGCGACCATCATAGCGCTTAATAATTTCCACGCTTCCATCCGTCGAGCCGCCATCAATGATGATGTACTCGATGTTGGGATAATCCTGATTTAGGACCGATTGAATAGTTTCCTCAAGATACAGTCCTTGATTGAAGGAAGGAGTTACGATAGAAACCAATGGTTTGTCGGTTTTCAACTTCGCCTCGAATATTGAGTTTCTATTCTTGCTGCCCGCAAGAAATTAGCCGGCATGGTTCGATCGACCGAGTTCAGCGCAGAACTTGCCCTATCATAACGGCTCTATGTGCTCCGTGCCATAGGTTATCCTACGACGTGTAGTCCGATACCATTCGAATAAACCGGGAAGACCTACGGCGCTCAGTCCAGCCTGGACTACTTTATACCAGTATCTCATCACAGTCGGCGGATGTTCTGTCACGGCTTGCATCAGATACCGAAATGCACGTTTGTACTCGCCCGAATCGATCAGCCGCCGTCCGGCAAAGACATGCAAACCCGCCTGGATCCGCCTGCGCTCTCTGTGGACTAAATCTCCGAGTTCTTCTGTTTGACCGGCCCATGCAACCAGCCGCTGAGCTTCTTCAACAAACCCTTTCGCCTGAGAAATGGTCTTGGCCTCAGCATGCGTTCGCTCAAGAGCCCAAAAGCTTTTTATGTGAACTATTGGATAGCGGCTGGCGATACGAACCCAAAGCTCATGGTCCAAGATCAAATGGTAATCATCGTTTACCCAGCCCACCTCTTCAAGTGCAGCTCTGCGCATGAATACGGTTGGTTGAAGCAGCACCTCAAAAGAGAGTAGGTCCACGGCACTAAGCGACTTGTAATAATGACGATCCAGCAATACGAGATCAGCATCAACCATCAACCCATCGGCGTACACCATCCCTGCATCTGGATTATCTTCTAGTGCATTTACAGCCTGCGTCACAATCCCAGGCAGGTAGACATCATCGGAGTTCAGCCAGGCAACGACATCCCCTCGGGTAAGGCGAAACCCTTTATTAATCGCCTCCGCCTGACCCTGGTCTGGTTCTGAGATACAACGTGCCATTCGATCCCGATATCGCTGTAAGATCTCCTGGCTGCTGTCCGTTGACCCCCCGTCGATGACGATGAGTTCAATCCGCGGGTAATCCTGCTCAAGCACACTGCGAATTGCATCCTCCAGGAAGCGTGCCTGGTTGAAGGAGGGCATGACAATAGAAACCAGCGGTAACTGGGCATTTAAATCGTGTTCTTTCGTTCCATCGGACTGGATACGCTCAGGAGTAGGCATCTTGCCTTAGTCTATCTTCGATTGGGAGAGATCGAAGAGCATATATCCATCTCCCCGTTGTATGAGCGGATATTCAGTTGTGAGGATTTCTTTTACTTGTTGCTGAGCGTCGAATTCGTTGTACGCCGTTACAAGGAAGTACCTCGACCCCCCTGTCATATCATCGAAATAAGACCGTACTTCTGGTGACAGATTACCACCACGCGCAAGATGCAATTGGAAATCCGCTTGGTAGGGCCAGAGCCTTACTGGCGTGTACCCCCAATACAATAAACGCATCCCATAATCATGCGTCAACGCAATGATCTCACCATCACGGGGAAGCTCGTCGCCCATGTTTCTCCAAGCAGCAGGTTCGTTCCGGTAATCCTTTCCTAATAGCCCTGATCGTGCATGCCAAGCTGGATAAGCAATCGCAGCAAGACATACAATCACAAAAGCCCACCGCCAAAGTCTATTTTGCTTCCTGATTGCATGAAATAGCAACGCCCCGATGGGGGCCAACCCGAAAGCCACCGTTGGAATTAAAGGGAGACTGTAATAATCATGCGTCGGAATCTGCCATGGGAAAAAGAGGCCTAACATGACATATCCCACCCATAAACCTAATGCGATCGCCTTGCCCTTTTTCGGCATAAGAAGCGTGCCCATCAGGCTTAAAACCACGACGGCAAAATCCATAAAGGTATGGATGAAATTCGCCCATCGCACGAAGAAACCCGGATCCTTGAGTAACCCAGACATCCCAATTGTAAAGTTGTTGAAATAGCCTACGGCGGCAGAGCGATAGGGTCCTAGGTAATACAAGCCCGGTATACCTATCATGAGCAAACCCATGACCCAAACCTGCCAGTCCGTTAATGTCCGCTTGAGCCCCTTCCCCATCATCGTCACAAAAAAAGCCATTCCAGCTACCGCGAATACACCTTGTGCCTTTGATAAAATGGTCAAACCTCCGAAGATCCCTGAGGTTAAGGCCCATTTCCAGGTATGCTCCTCGCTCCAACGATATAGACAAAAAGCCGTGATCATCATCAACATGACCATCAGGACGTCAGGTTGGAATGACCGACTCCCAATTATCGAAAAAGGTAAGAATAGATAGTAAGCAACCGCCAACAGCGCTCCATCCCAATTCGTTGCGCGCTTCGCTAGGAGAAATAGGAACCAACCCCCTATTAGCCAGAAGATTGATGCGATGATGCGTGCAATCCAAAAGTGTTCCCCTCCCGCAAGAAAATAGAATCCGGCGACCAAACCCTCAAAGATACGCGGTTCATAGTGATCGGTTGATTTCCACGCCTCAATGGCGCTTTCGCGTACTTGAGAGGTATCCGACGGCGTTATCTGATAATAGAGTCCACGAGCATTTGTGTATGCGTAAAGTTGACGAGATGGGTGAAAGTCCAAAGGTGGATCTGTAAGATCTAACATTCTCAATCCAAGACCACCAGCGAAGATCGCTACAACAACGAAGAACAACAAGGTCCTCGAGGAATTCCATGCTGACGAGGTCCATGCCTGTATCAATAGCTTATTGTCATGCATATGCCGTACACCTCATTACTTGGTACTAAGAGGGATGGTGAATACTTGCTATCAGAACCATGATAACTCTGACCCACCTAAAAACAACGCATACCACATGCTTGCCTCCAGAAGGAGGACGCCATGGTTCCCAACCCACCTACCTTATGAATGGTTGCTAATGTCATAATCATTATATTTGATGATGGCGGATCGGGTCCGATTTGCGATTGAAATATTCGTTAGCTTCCAACGCAGATCTTGAGTTATCTCTTATTCAAATCTGCTTGCAGAAATAGTGTCGTGATTCTATCTTACTGCCGCATGAACCTTCAATGTCAGGAAGCTTTTCATAATTTAATGAAGCCTATGGTACATGGACACATAATTTCCGTTTTCTATTCACTCTAGGCATTCTGGTGGCACGAATGCGCTTTCGAAAGGATCGATCTCTCTAGCCAATAGCGCAATCCTCTCACGCGAAAAGAGCTCGCCCGTTGTGATCTTCAAAACGGATTCATAGAATTCTGCCATCGGCTCACAAACGATCACATTATCTCCTGTAAGAAGTGTTTCCTCATATCCATCAGGAACCTTACGATTAAGCGTGTGTATATCCCAGGTGACTTTATCTTCTACCGGCAACCTTGCCAGCAGGGAATCACCAATCCCGGAGAGTGGAAGGATATATACGTTCGGACCTACACGATAAGCATCAAAACCCTTTCCCCATTCGACTATCATCACCGAGTCATACTCGTCGAAATGCCAGTCGTCACCTGCCCATTCTGAGTCAGGGGGATTCACGGAGCCGCGATAAATACTCAGAAGGCCTGTCCTCGAGTAATCCAGGCCCCGACCATCGAAGATGCCGCGATGATCGGGGTCTGGATTTTCATAATCGAAACCGCTCGTAATTGGGGATAAGGGCGTAGCAATCCCAAATGCGATGAATACTACGATCCCCATTTTCCATGCTTGGGAAGGACGCATTTCAAACCTTGAAAGGAGAAGAACTCCACCTAATACCGCCGGAGACAACATGCGTCCCCCCAGAGAATCGCCCCCCTCGAGAATCACAACCATCAAATATGCAGCTAATCCTATCAATATCGGTGTGTTTTTCTTATCCTTTATTATGAATGAACCAACCCCGGCGAAAACAATTGCAAGGATTGAGACAGGGTCGTAATCAATTGAGTGGAATATATACATGCCTCCCTGTCTAATGAATCGCAAGATCCCCACATCTGAATGCAGCCGTGCGATAAGGTCATTTGATACGATTACGCCGTAATACAGGAAGGTAAACAGTAGAAAGAACAGAAAAGGGAGAAAAGCAGCAAGCTTGGTATTAATGTTCACACGATTTCTGGATTTTGCAAATACCACACCAAGCAAGGGGAGAACTAGCAGAGCAGCCTCCCATCGTAGAAGTGCTGTCACAGATATCAAAACAGGTAGCCGGATAACCCATTTCCCGTCTTCATTGGCACTGTTAATCATCTGCTCGTATCCAATAAAACTTAAGATTAGGAGTAGATGGATAAGTGGGTTCTCGAATCCTGATGTGGAATAGTCAACAAAGGCTTTTGAAGACATTAATACGACAAAACCGGTTACTACAACCAGCAAATGCTTTGAATAGCGAAAGGTATATAGACTGATCGTGATGAGCGTGACTGCGATGGAGAAGAAAATAACTATGAAATATAGCTGGCTATGAGTTGAGTAATGGAAGACATTAAGCGTCAGAGAATAAACCGCCCCAAGGATAATCGGCCAAAGTGGCTGGCTAATAGGCAATACCCGCTCACCAGGGTTAAAAACCAATCCATATCCTTGGACGAAATTTTCAATCGAACGAAAAAGGAAATACGCCGTCTGGCTCACCCATGCATTTCGTATCAGGATGATGAGGAATGCAAGAACCAGGATCACTTTAATTACTTGATGTGAATTGCTCTTTTTTTCCATGCAACAGCTTTCGTGCTTAAGGTATCAAGATTCCTTATTTAGGAAATATTATCAGTTATTGGACTGTTCATTGATATAGGAGTCCAGAAGGTCGGAGTACGCTCCGATCGTAAATTTCCAGATCGTGATTACTCGGTTGCGGTCCCATATAGGGCTATGAGTAACCAGGGAGAGATAATCGTAGTATTCTTTCAAGTTGGGATCAGAAATCAGATTTTCTCCAGTTAGCAACGTCTCCCGATAACCTTCAGGGACCAAACGCTCAATATGCCCGATGCGCCAATGAACTCGATCCATAGCTGGTAGACGAGAAAGCAAAGGGTCAGTCAGAGCCATCACATCCAGAATATGGACATTAGGACCTTGGATATACCCCTGCAGACCAATCGCACCAGACTCAACGATCTCTCTTGATCCTTCGGTTGTCCACTTATCGTTCGCGTATGGAGAATCAGGGAGTAATCTATTGCGGTTCATACGAAGGAAACCCCATTCTTGATAACGGAATCCTCTCTCATTGGCAATAGCATTGTTATCAATGAGGGTATCATCATAACTAGAATCACTCAGAAATGGCGCTGTTTGAGTGCTGATTCCAAAAAGCAAGATCAACATTGAAGCAGGTAAGGCAAATTTATTCCATTCGAGATCCACATAGGCAAGAGTCATCACGGACAAGAACACAAGCGTGCTAAGAAACCGCCCGCTCATGTAGTCTCCACCGATACGCAAGATATAAAAAATATAAAGCCATAAACCAAGTATCACGGGAAGGAAGCGTTTCTCTCTTAATCCGATAAGCGCGATACCTGCTGTCATGATCGTCAGAAGGGTGATTGGGTCCAACGAGATTGAATTTAGAAAATACATAAAGCCTTGATAAAAATAAGCCCCGACTGAGATACCACTATTGAGTTTGGCATAGGCAGTATTAGGGAAGGGGAAGCCGTAGTACAAGGTCGAGAACAACTCCCACAGGATGAAAGGAAAAAAACCAGCGAAAATCGTAAGTGCCCCTCTTAACTTATTTGGCGTTGACCACCAAAGTGTTACTAAAGCCGGCAGGAAAATCAGTACCGTGTCCATCCGATTAAGAGTTGACAGCCCCACGATCAGCGACATGACGAATAAATCAATAGGTCTGATCGAACTTTCATCACGAAACAATAAGAAAAAACGCCAGTAGAAAACCGCGATGAGAAAATATGTCAATGGGTTCTCAAGCCCCGCGGCAGCGAAATCAGTAAAAGCCTTAGAAGAGGCTAAGATGAGAATTCCGAGGATGGTGGCTGAAGGCTTGTCTTTATGAGCAATCGCGAAGATGAGTACAGCCGAAAAGCTAATCCCCAATGACAAGGCAATTGCGATCATAGGTAATTGGCTGGGGAAATTTAAGCCGGCGACTTTGGATACTACAAAATAGAGGGTTGATATTAGGAGCATCCAAAGTGGATGTGTGAACGATTGGACTCGTTCGCCGACGTTATAGACTAGACCATATCCATTAATGAAGTTTTGAATAGATCGGAAGGTGATATAGGCATCATCGCAAAGCCATGAAACGCGAAAAACGACGAAGCCTAAGAAAATAAGAGCGAAAGCCACCCATAATCGTGTTCCCTGTTTTCTCAACACGTCATTGGACCTTTGCACTTAGAAGAGATCCTCCAACTGAATCTTCGGGAAGATCTCGAGTTTCCCGCCAATCGTAGCATCGAGTACCCGTCGACCAGAAGCTTCGAAAGCTTCACGGGCCATCAAATATGCCCTTTCCGATGCATCAAGATCAGGGAGCTGCCAACGGAACCCTTTTCCGAAGTATTCGACAGAGAAATGGTTGGGATCTTCCCCATCGGAAACGACGGTTACATTCGGTTTTCCTTTGGTCGTGAAGCTATGGTCTACCCCAACGAGGATCACCTCTTCGAAACCCATGTGATAAGCAAGCTGCATCGCGACGTATGTTACCGTTGACCCTTCAAAGATCCGCCCAGACACATCCCGAGAGAAGGTGGGAGGATCTGTGTAGTCCGTGTCGAAATAAATCACGTCGGGATCAGGGCGTAACCATTTCCGACCGCGCCAGCTTACGAAATGAGGGATATCCAAAGCCATGATCTCGTTCGCACACTGTTTAATCACCAAAGTGTTGATTGCGAGATAGTAGCTAGTAGGATACCCAATCTCTGGGAAGAGGAGATAAATTCGATTCATCCCAAAGGTAATCTCATTCCTCAGAAGGCTCAGATCAGTGTGCTTCAAACTTGGACCGTTGCCGATGATGAAGCAGCGTTCGCCTTGATGTATATTTCGAAAGGATTTGATCCTAGCTGCACTTTTCCGACGCCGCGTGCTTAAGAATGCCGCCAGTTGATGGCTTGCGCGGTTATACCACCACCAATAGGGCGCTGTCAGCTTCCGCCACAGCGTAAAGGGTATGTATTTCTTTATTGAGTAGATGAAATCTCTTGGTTTACTCATGGATTAAATGTTAACCTACCAAGCCCCATTCTACCGTGCCGTCCATGTAGAGACGAAATCCCACCCTTCATGAAAGGTGAACGCATGGAGACGCAATCTTCGATCGCGACGCCATAAGATGCCAAACGCGTTACTTAGACTCAGGAGTGGCAGCGGCCAGTCGTTCGTAAGAGTAGCTCGCGTGACCGTATCGAGAAGGCTAAGAGTCTCAACTGATAGGACACTATATGTGCCTAAAATTACAGCAGCCCACAAGAAAGTCAGCCTCCAACCCTAGATTGGGCGGCCCTGTCCTAGATAAATAACTAGACATAAGAAACCCAAGATGGGTAGAAAGGCAAGCATCCTAAACACTTCCGCTGTGTATTAGCTCACGTAAAGCTTGCCCAACGATTGACTTCCTGGGATTTGAAGAAATCACTTTCATGAATAACAATCACGGCGAGATAACTCCTTACAACACCGCATGGAATCGGACGTAATAACTAGAAACCACAACCATTCAATTCTCAAGATAGAGGCTCAGAGATCCATAGCTCTTCGCCAAAGGCATCCCGGCGTACTCGGATCTATCACCGCATATTGTACAGATGATTGCGCAGGGCTCATACGCGAGGTCAAGATACCGTTCTAAACTGACAAACGTTTCAATCGATCTCATTTTAAGCCCACTCTGGGGTGCGTCAAGCAGCCACCATAGCTGATACTCAAAGTCATGCGAATCGAGCACTAAACCGATATCCTTGCAATCGGACTGCCTTATGGTTTTTGCAATGTCAAGGTATTCATCATAACTCCCATGATTCATGGCAAATAGAATCTCCTCAGGTGGAGTTCCCAGAACACTGGGGAGTTTTGTCGTCCAGGGCTGAGCCCCGATGAGAGGTCTTGTATTGTTAAAGAAAACCCATGGCATAGCCGCGATAAGAAGCCCTACAGCAACCAACCATCCGAGCCTCGGTTTCGTAGATCCCTCTATCACCGAACCGAATACGGGTCCCCACATTACAAAAAAAGGCAGCTGAAAACGTAGACCTACTAGACTGGAACCATTGCCGATGATAACCGGGAGTAATAAATAACCGATAAGGCTCATTAAAGCATACGTAATCACATATCGTTTCCGAGCATCATGAAACTTAAGACCAAGCAACACTAACGAGAAGCCAACGAGCCCGGTGTGCAGAATGTTCCCTGCGGTGTCTTCATGGTTCCATATTGCCCCGGTCATTGTTGTGGCGTAATTAGACCCAAAGACGCATGGGGATTCCGCCATTAGTCCTCTAAACCACTGGTTGATGGTATTTGATGGCGTGATAAGATTACGACCAATCATTTTCACTTCTGCAGAATAGATACGCCGTGGAAGACTTGGCTCTGAACAATTTTTTGAAATCGAGGGATCCCTACTAGGTGATGCATCAAGCGGCATGATTTCCGTCGCGGTAAACCTGCGGACGATGTCTCCAGGCCCAAAAGGTGTTTCATAGGTCAAGATATTCCTCGACCAATAGCCCAGGTTGAGAGTGACAACTATGAGAGTCATAGCTGCAAAATCAAATACAAATCGCCTTCTATTCGACTTAAAGTTCTGGGAGAAGATAAACCATATAAGCCAGGGTAGCGCATAAATATAAAAAGTGACTTTTGTGAGCATTCCTAACCCGACCGCCCCGGCCATGATAAGCTGCTCCACACGGTCGAGCGGACGCTTTTTACTCAACAGCACAAAGTAAGCCAGGCACACAAGCCAGAAAGCAACAACATAATCATTCTGCGTACTCGTTGCTTGTAATACGCCCATTGGAATAGTCACCGCGAATACCGTAGCCAGGAGTTGACCTCGGAATCTCGCCCCCAATATTGCCGCTAGGGTCGAAACCCCTACCGCTGAGCCGACCATGCTGAACCATTGAACCAAATTAGCAAATCGATCATTTCCCCATAATGTCCGAAGGGTCAAGATTGCCATTTCTGCCCACGGAGGCATCATAAGTTGGTAGTGATAGGCTGTTGGGTAGTGGTCGAGGGATCGATTCTGAGCCCAGTGCATGACGCGGGTCATATGATAGAGCAATGAATCGGCATTATTCGACGGGGAGATGATCGCAGTAATTAACTGGGCGACAACGATGATGCCCATCCCAAAGATGACGATGCCACCAAGCCATGGGATGCGCTGATGACTTCGTTTCAACGCTTCGAAAGCTGCTTTGTGAGAGCCGCTCCGTATGATTATCCAGACTATTCCTAGAAACACCGCTACCCAAGCAAATCCGAGCCAGATTTTCGAAATCGCATTAATAAGGCTGAGAGTCTCTAAAGTGAGAGTTACCAATACTCCCCAGACAACAACTGCACCCAGGAATGCAGCTCGGCCATTGAAATTACTTCTCTCAAGGGTTTCAGATCGACCAAACAGGTGAAGAAAAATCGCTAAAAATGTAAGTATAGATATTAAAAGGAGCATGAGATAAACCCAGTAGAGTATTTAATATCTATCCTCAAATGTGAAGCGGCTAAGACCATGGAAGTCTCTGATGATTAATTACATGACCCCCTAATGAGGTTTGCTTGTTAATACTATTGCCCCGTGTGGCTTGACCTTGCAAAAGCCAATATCTTTGAAGAATGCCCCAAACACTGTACCTACCAAACTCAATATATAATCCCCCAAAAAGACCGCATTTGAAAGAAAGGAATCTAAAACCCCCTACTCCGTGCTCAATCGAATCGTCGCTCCCCCATCCACGACCATTGCGTGGCCCGTCACAAAAGAAGATTGTTCTTCGTCAGCTAAGAATAGAATGCTCTGTGCAATCTCGCGGGGATCCCCGACGCGCCCCATCACTGTTCGCTGACCAAGATCGTTCAATTGATCCTCGATATTGGAACCCTTTACGTGTCCCCGGCTCAAACCCTCCCGCAGCATCTGCGTGTCAACTGCACCGGGCAGGATGGCGTTTACCCGCACTCCAGCATCCGCGAATTCGATCGCCATTGCGCGCGTAAGCGCGACCATGCCCCCCTTACTCGCCGCGTAGGCAGCGATGTTCTTCGATGTGGAAACTGCATGAATCGAACTGACGTTGACGATCGAACCCCTGGCATTCTTCAACAAGCCTAGTGCATCGCGAGCCATTAGGAAAACTGAGCGCAAATTAGAATTCAGGACTGCATCCCATTCTTCTACGTGCATTTCAACCAATGGTTTGCAAATCTGAATGGCTGCGTTGTTGACGAGGGCATCCAAGCGATCCGTCTTCTCCTGAACAGCCTTAAATAACTCAGAAACAGAAGCGGGTTCGGACACATCTGCCTTGAAGAAAGTTGTGCCTTCCGGAAAAACGCCCTCTTCAGATCGATCCACAGCCAGAACGGTCCAACCTGCCTTGTTGAAGGCTTCAACTGCCGCGGTTCCAATTCCCCCTGCCGCGCCAGTGATCAGCGCAATTCGGTCCATTGTGTAACTCCTTGATCCACGCACCCCTAAAACAAAAGAGATGCTATAAAGAGCCTATTTCTAATCGGAGTTCTTCTGTCCGTTTGATTCCATCTTGCCCAGGCTTGTGGGAACGGATAGCCCCAATCCAGTTATCAAGTTGCGAAGTGTATTCAGGTGAACCCTCTCCCAGGCACCGGGGCTGCTGTTGGCATTATGTGGCGCTAGCAGCACATTGTCCATGGCACGCAATGGGCTTTCTCCAGGCAGCGGCTCTTCTTCAAAAACATCCAGGGCTGCGCCGGCGATCGATTTGTCGCGGAGCGCCTCGATTAACGCCTCCTCGACGACGATTGGACCGCGGGCTGTGTTGATGAGCACAGCATTTGCCTGCATGAGTCCGAACGCCCCGCGATCGATCAATCCCCTCGATGTGGGATTAAGATCGCAGTTGATGCTGATGAAATCAGCTTGCTCGAGAAGATTCTCGAGGGCTATCATCTGGACCCCTACCTCTGCGATGAACTCCGGATCAATATCTACGACATCATTTCCTCGTAGGTCCATGCCAAAGGCCCGCGCTCTTTTGAGCACAGCTTTGCCTATCTTCCCTACCCCCACTACCCCCAATGTGCACTCGCTAAGCGCGCACCCCAGAATCTTCTCCCACTTCCCATCTTTCATCTGCTGAGTCATCCACGGCTGGGAGCGGGCAAAGGCTAGAACATACCCAAGCACGCTGTCTGCCGCCGGATCGGTGAACGCCCCGGGTGTGTTCATGACCTGGATCCCGAGGTCACTTGCCGCTTCTCCGTCAATCGAATCGATGCCCGTCCCCCATTTGGAGATCACCTGCAAACGTGGGGCTGCCGCTTTGAGGACTTTTTCTGTGAAACGATCGTCACCACAGATAACTCCGTCGATTGAGCCCGCGAATGCTAAGAGCTCATCCTCCGAAAGACGCTCTTCAACCTCGGCGAGTATCACCTCGACGCCTAACTCATCGAAGATCGGCTGGAAACGCTCGATCACCGGAAGCATATAAGGCGCTGATACAAGGACGCGTAAACCCATTCGGCTATATCTCTCCCGAATCCATTGTCGCTCTTCCGGCCACTAACGATCCTACAATGACCATATCCAATTCGTCATCGATATCCCAGGCTTCCGAGGGATCAATCTCAAATAACCGTGGCCTCTCCCCAAGCCGATTCTTGCTTTCGATGAGTGTGTTCCGGTTAAATAAATAGATACATGAGTTCTCCTCGTAAACCGGCGGCAGATCCTGGGTCCTGAGAAGCTCTTTGGGATTATGGTTCAGGGGTTTGCTGTCTTCCGACCATAGCCGAGTCTGAACTCTGGTTACAGAAAATAATGAGGTCCGTTCTCGATCAGCAAGAAACGTTTGGATTGCCCGCGAGATCGTTTCTGCGCGTAATAAGGGGTTCGTGCTGTGTGTCTGAAGGTAGAAATCGGCAGGTACCTGCTCGATGTCGTAGAGCAGGATTTCATTCATCGGAACCATATCCCCACATAAATGGGCTGGCCGTTGAATCAACTTGACCGACGGGTACTGATCAGAAATACCTTCTTCGATGACTGGGCTGTCTGTATTGACGACAATCTGATTAATTCCCGGACATGCTAGAAGCGTCTCGATGATATAGCCATAGAGAGGTTTGCCGGAGAGCATTCTGTAGTTTTTTCCTGGGACACGTTCAGAGTGATGCCGCATGGGCACGAGAGCCACTATCCCTGGACCAACCGCCGACTCAGAAGTCACAATGAACTCCCATCTAATCCCTTAAACATTTGATCTATTGGGCCATCAGGGTCTAAAACTTAAAATTTAGAAATCATTCCGTATCCCCAATCGAGTGGTCTTCAGAAACAATACCATATTCGATGGGTTGAATTTCTCTCTCCCGTGATATCTTTCTCTTCCGTAAACTCTGTGGGTAATAGAATGTTTCCTTCAACTCCCCTGTAAGGGAGCCCGCTATCGTGAAGCCTCGGTACGTCCCCCAGAATTGCATCCACCGAAACCAGAGAATCTCCCAGAGTTTGTTGAGTGCTTCGCCCTGATTAAGAGCATGCCAGATATCGCTGATCACATTGGAGATATAGAGCTGCCCAAAGTCAGCAAGGCCGAACTGTTCCTGAGGTCTGATCCGATGAAGCGCCATCGCCTCGCGGCGGTAGCGGTTAAACACGGCTCTTGGCGTTTCATCGTGCACATGGATGATCTCGGCTTCCGCAACGTATGCAATATGAAAACCTTCTTCCATCGCCCATGTTGCCCAGTCAAGATCCTCCAAACCAGGCAGCTCTTCGTCGTAAGGCCGCATCTGCCACAAGGAGCGGCGGATCGCCGCGTTTGCATTATTGCAAAAGGGAATCTCCTGGTGGGGTTTCGAGGCATCCGGGAACCACTTCGCATATATTTGATGCTCGCTGAAGCGTGTTGCCTTGTTTCCGCGCTGTTTTCCATATACAAGCGCGACCTTCTCATCCTCAAAGGGAGCTAGCAAGCACTCAAGCCAATCCGGGTAAACCGGATAAACATGCGCGCTGGCAAGGACGATGAATTCGCCCTGCGCAGCGGAACATCCTATGTTCAACGATCGGCCAAATGTGAACTCTTCAGGAAGAATAGACAAGACTCGCACTGGATACCGCGAGGCAATAGCCAGCGTTGCGTCCGTAGATCCGGAGTCAACCAGGATGATTTCTACAGCGGACATCTTCTGCTCAAGAATACCGCTGAGCAAGCGTCCGATATGCTTCTCCTCGTTGAATGCTCTAAGGACGATCGAACATGCCGGATTGGTGGAAGTGGTTTTTTCGGAAGTAGACATCACGAAGTTTTCATATGTGAGGGAGATCGAGTTTTACTGCAGTCCCTAGCGAAGACCGGATCTTGAATTCATGGGTAGATTCTAGCCATCGAGCCCAAAGTTTCCAATAACACGCAAGATGTCAAACCCCTCTGCAAAGGGGCGTTCGGCCAAGGATCCATGGCGCACAGAGGTCGATCGAATAATCTCGGGTGAGAAGTAATACTTATCCTTATACGTCTCGTAGGCCGCTAGAGCTTCGACTTTCCTTTCGACGTCCTCCTGTGTGACTTCGATCAGAAAATGCGGGAAAAATCCATAGCTGCTGCGCATCACATCAAAACCTAACACTGTCGTGCCCCGGAATGCCCTTAGAGCTTCCATTGTCGTCACGCTGTGATCCTGGTGGATGTCAGCACGAGTGTGCACAAAGACCATATCCGGGTGGTGTTTGGCATTAAGATCAAACAAGAACTCCAGGATCTCTTGTCGATCGCGGGGGAAATTGCGTGTTTCGAAAGGACCCAGGACAACCTGCTCCGGACCTACACCCAGGATTTCCATGCTGCGATAATGTTCATCAACAATTTTCTCAAGGGAGGGGTTCTTTTGATTATCTGAAAGCGTGACGGCTATGATGTCCACGTGCTTGTTGATATTTGCTAGTAATGCCCCGCAGCCCAATTCAATGTCATCGGGATGTGCGCCGAGAAACAATATTTTCTTTCCATATAAATACACTGTGGACTCTCCGGTTACTTCGTAGCGACGAAACCGCCGACGACTTTGGTCATTGTCAGTTCACCTGCATTCTTAATCCTCTTTTTAGCAACACGCCGGATCGCATCCATGACGGACTCGAATTCGTCCTTCTCTGTGAAAAGGTTCTTCCAGAGCAGGCGATCCTCCGATAAGGATGCGCGTGTATAGTCGAGGAATGGCTGCAGGTCTTCAAAGACCAATGGATTCTCGAAGATGTGAACTTCTACATTGGTGAAAAGATCTTTTATTGCGTCCAAAATTTTCGATCCATAACGAGAACTGCCCGGCATCGGGGGAATCGGCTTTCCAGTGGCTTCCCTAATGATGTCATAGAAAAGCTGTTTGTTCTCGGGCATCGGTCCCGTGGTGAAAAGCCTGCCGCCGGATTTCAACACTCGGTGCATTTCGGAAATTGTAAAAGGAATATCCTCCGCGTAATAGATGGCGAAGCAGCATGAGGTGAGATCAAACACATCCGCATCGAATTCGAATGGTTTGTTGAAATCCAATTTCATTATCGTAAATGGTTCCCCCAGGGAACGATTAAGTTCCTCGGCTTTTCCCAGCAGCTCATCCGAAACATCACCACCCGTGATCTGTGCCTCACCTTCCAGATATTCATGGAAAGCGCGGCACTGCTTGCCGGCTCCACAGCCGACATCGAGGATGCGATCTCCCCTCTGGGGCTTCAGCAACTTCAACATCCACTCGTCAATATCCCTGGCGCCGTACTTCTCGTGGATGTCGATCCTTTTTTGGAGATCTTCTGTTGTTTCCTGGTAATCGATCTTCATATAACCGCCTCAATCGGTCCATTATACCGTAGGCATGGCTCATGGACCTGCGGAGCTAAGCCATTGCTACCTAGATTTTATAGTGTGTTGAGTCATCCACTCTCGACATCCACATCTGGACCTAGCAGGAACGGGGCGTCATGCAGTATGCCATTTCGTATGACTTCCAAAGGACGGGATGATTGCAGACAACCTGGTGAAAAGCCTGAAAAAGTGACCATTCCCTGAAGGGACTCGTCCTGCTCCAGGAATTCCGACAGGTCCAGGGAGGCTGCAAATAATTCATGGAAAAGAAAGCTGCGAGCATTCTCTCGGAACGATGGGGGAATCTCGATTTCCTGTGCGTCTAAGAATCCGAATAATAATTCTTCGTACTTTTTCTGGGATTCAGGGAAAAACACCGTTGGAATTTGAGTGAATCTCGCCCGGCCGGCGGTGAGAACCGCTGCCCCCAGGATTGACGCCTCAAGTCCGATCGATGAATTATAGATAAGGACGAGTTTCGAATGGTTGATTAATTCGTAGGAGCTCACTGGATCGCCCGGCTCAAAGAAGACGACATTCTCGAATTCGAAAAGCCCTTGGTGTGCAATCCAACCTTTAACAGCTTCACGACTTCGCTTCCCGGGTCGTTCTTCGTCAGGGTGTGCTCTGATGATGAAGAGCGTTTCCGGATGAGACTGAATAATGGGCTTCAACATGTCCAGCCAAGCGAACATATCTGAAAAGAGTGTATTCGCATGTATTTGACTGGTGTCGAAGACTACATTCGTAAAGACAACAACATTCTGTTGAAATTTCTTCATCCGCTCGAGAAACCAACTTGGTAGATCTACCATCTTCGGCCAGAATCGAATGCCGGCCATGGTGAAATCCCCTTGAAATCTCTCAGATAGGTATTGATCTAAGCGATCATTTTCAGACGAGGTTAACAATGCATCTGGTTCGAGATTTACCTGACGGAAAGTTGCATCCCTATGAGAAAAAAAGGTTGAGTATGGGCGCAATCCCACTTCATGAGTTATGACGGGAATACCCCTGTTCTGGGCAACATGGCGGGCGATAGCTTCTGGATAGAAGATCCCATTGAACACTACTAGCGCTCGCGGTTTCTCCCGGTCTACGATCTCTACGAAGTTCGTATACAAACTATAGGCGGAGAGGATGTATTGCTGAAATAACTGCCGTATCGCTGGCGTATCTGGAATTTGGTGGCTGCGCAGCGTCCACCTCAGGCCAGGCAGACAGAGTTCGCCCAAAGGAATGTTTTGAAAATCCCATGCAGCCAACTCAGGGAAAGTGAGATCTTGGAGCATGGAACTTATCGTATCGGTCGTTTCTTGTTGAAAACGAAGGGGAATCGTCAATCCCTGTGGAAAAAGTCTCCGGCTAAGGCGTGTGCAACGCGTGCACGGCGGTGGAGAATCAAGCCGGTCTTGGCGCGTCCCCAAGATGCACTGCTGCATCCCTCTTTGACAGACGACATACCGGACCGGGATGCCGGCAGCTCGCAGCGTCCATGAGGCGAGCAGACTGTATGCACCATTCAGACTGAGACGATGAATTCTTGTGGATGCATTAAAAAAAAGAACCGGCGCGCTACGCTGGTTCTTAAGCCCATCCAATCCATTCAGGTACTCGTCGACCTTCTCAACCTGACAATTGAGGCGACGATCCGCCTTCCATTGCCTGAGATACATCGAGGGTTCAGGGAAATTCAAAGAGAAACCCGCCTCTAGGATTTCACTCGTCGTAGTTTCTGCAGAGACGACATCTCGCTATCGTAGACGCGTTTAACCCCATCACCAAGACTCGCTTCTGTCACGCGGATGTATTTAACCAAACGGCGGAATCCTCCCGGCTCTACCGAAGCCGCCTGGTCGCTTCCCCACATAGCACGATCAAGTGTAATATGCCTCTCAACCAAACAAGCACCTAAAGAGACAGCAACAACTGTTGGTATCAGGCCGACCTCATGCCCTGAATAACCAATCGGGCAAGGATAAGCCTCTTTAAGGGTCTGAATCATATGCAGGTTCAATTCCTCAGGTTCACATGGGTATGTGCTCGTGGCATGTGTGATGAGTAGATCTTCGGTCCCGATTACATCGACTGCCGCTTGTATCTCTTCCATTGTGGACATGCCCGTCGACAGGATCACAGGTCGTCCCGCCTTGCGAACATGTCGCAGCAAATCATGATCCGTAAGCGAGGCAGAAGGGATCTTGTAGACCACAGGATCGAAGGATTCAAGGAAGTCTACCGAGGGCTCATCCCACACAGACGCGAACCATGCGATTCCTTTCTCTCTGCAGTACCGGTCGATCTCCTGATATTCTGCAGCGTCAAACTCAACTTTATACCGATATTCAAGGTAGGTGATGTACCCCCACGGCGTCTCCCGTTTCCGCTCTTGCTGATCGGGCGGTACGCACAATTCTGGAGTCCGTTTCTGGAACTTCACCGCATCAACGCCTGCTCGATGAGCGGCATCGATTAATCCTTTTACGATCTCCATGTCGCCGTTATGGTTGATGCCTATCTCGGCCACAACGTACGTGGGTTGACCCGTCCCTACGGCAGTCGCGCCAATGTTGAATTGCTCACTCATTCGTCGAAGACTCCTCCCTGTTCTTAATCAGGATGTCACACAATTCTCGGACCGCACCCCGCCCACCCCGCTTTGTCAGGATGATATCCGCTCGTGCTTTAGCATCAGAATGGGCGTCCTCTACAACGAGAGCACAAGCCACAAGCGGGAAACATATTACATCATTAACGTCGTTTCCAAGGTAGACCGTCTGATTGGCGTCAATTCCTCGAGACTCCATGAGTTCTTGAAGCGTTTTCGCTTTGTCCTTGGTGCCCTGGATCGCTTCGATTCCCAGCTTCCGACAACGTGCGGCAACGACAGGATCAGTCTCTCTTGAAAGGACAACAATTTGTGTGCCGGTCTCTTTCAGGCGAGCCACACCCCACCCATCGCCGCGATTGGCCGAAACGAGCTCACGGCCGTCAGCATCGACCCAGACACGGTTATCCGTCATGACCCCATCGAAATCAAAAACGACCAATTCCACCTTCTGAGGTAACAGTCTTACCTTACGCCCGGGTCTGATTAGGGGGAGATCAGAATACCCCAGGATCCACTGCGCATGCTCGTGGTCCTTCGCTGTATCGATATCAACGGCATAACGAGGGTCTATAACCAGCGGCAGGATGTTATCGCCGCTCATGCTCCCTTTCTCGAGGATCGTTGAAGCACGGATCGCATCGATATGCCCCGTCTGCCAATACGTTTGTGGGAGCTGCTGGCGGGGCATGTTAAAGGGTTCCTCGAAGTCGTTATCGATGAGTGGGTGCAGGTTGCCTTCAGGACTTATTCGCCACATTTTATAAGGATTTTGACCGGAGGGAATGACGCCGCGAACCGAGTGGGCTTCCGGGTTCTCGAGGATGATATTAAGTGCTCTATCGACGCAGTCAGGCGGTCTCAGCGGTGACGTCGGTCGCAATTGAACGACGATCTCTGGCTGATAGGACTCGTTCTCCGCCAGCCAATCCAACGCGTGCTTGAATACCGGCAAATCAACCGTCTCATCTCCAGCTAACGATGACGGACGCAGGAAAGGAACCTCTGCGCCGTAGGAACGGCTGATCTCAGCGATCTCTTCGTCGTCGGTGGAGACAATCACACGGTTAACTCGCTGCGCTTGAAGACCTGCAGCGATGCTGTAGGCAATGAGCGGGTGGCCGGCAAGCGGCTGGATATTTTTTCGAGGGACCGTCTTTGAGCCACCTCGAGCGGGGATGATAGCGAGGATTTCATTTGTTGGGTTCACGTTTGCTTCCATTGGTATTCTAATTTAATTCCTCTTCTCATTTCATCGCAAGTTAGTATTCTCATCAGTACAACTATTTTGTTAGAGACGAGTGAAGACTCTGTCGTGTCCATTTAAGTCTACTCAAAAGCCATCGAAGTCGGACAGAGGCATCGACTTGATGCTCCAATCCGTATCCGAGTCGATCCATTTCTGGAAAGAGACTTGCTTCCAACATTGCAATCGTTTCCTGGTTCAGTTGACTTTTATACCGGCCAATAGGGTTTCTGCTTACCCCCTCGAAACACTCGCCAAACATGGAATTCCCCCCCCAGGGTTCACCATTTCGGGTGGGTCGTCTCAAGATCGGATCATCGTCAATGCCGAGGAAATTGATGATCTCTTCGATTATATGGTCGGGTTCTTCGACAAGATCCTCGTAACGAATTAGCAAATACCTGCGGTTGCCATAGCGTTGCTGATTCTTCCAACCCCATTGGACCGATTGTCTCCACGAATAGGCGAATGAGATCGGGCTCCAATCCGGCTGCTTCCTCCTATAGGAGGAGAAATTATCACGAGGATCGCGCACTATGTGAATACAGTTCGCATCCGGCCACCAGGCAAAGATATCATCCGCGTAGTATTCGTTGTAGGGTGTTTTCTCCACCCACCTCATGGTGCCAGGACTCAATTGATGCGTAACCTCCCCGAAGGCTAACACGGCAGATGAGAGAATATGGTGGTGTTCATGTTTAAGATTGAGTAATAACTCGGAGAAAACCTCGCGGACACGAGTGTCATCCACGCTGCTGTAGTCTCTGTCTGGAAATCCGGACTGGCTTGGAGGCGGATCATCCTGGTTCCAGGCGAAGATATGCAGAATGAGATCATGAGCTAATCTCTTCTTTCCCTCGATCTCGAGACCACTGGCTTGAAGGTTGAACCGCCTAAAGAAATGACTCTCTTCCGGGTAGACAACGAGCTGGGGATGGGAATCAAGCAATGTGAGCAAAAGACTCGTGCCCGATTTCGGATGACCGCATATAAAGGTTCCCGCGTTTTCTAGCCCTTGACGATTCTCAGACAATCTTGCTCTCCGACCACGTTCTCTAATCCTGCCCAGCCGCTGATCAGTCAGCGGGGTTTCACCAAGCCGTCCAGCCCCCATCGACGACGAGATTCGCTCCAGTCATATAAGAAGAAGCATCGGATGCCAGGAAAAGAAGCGCTCCATTCAACTCATCCCTGCGCGCCATCCTGCCCAATACTGTTCGTGCGGCGTACTTCTCGACAAATTCATCGTCGTGGTCGTTGAAAACGCCGCCCGGTGTGAGGGCGTTGACACGAATATTCTTCCCTGAATAGTACGTCGCCAGGTATCGCGTGAAACCTAACACACCTGCTTTTGTGACTGAGTAATAGGCTGGTTTGAATTGAGGAGGTTGGTCTTCACGCTCGTAGAGCCTCTGGTCGGGGCCAACCAAACCATATGTGGAACAAATATTGATAATCACCCCAGCGCCTTGTTCCAGCATCGGAATCGCCGCTGCTTGTGAGGTGAGGAACATGCCGGTTAGATTCACATCCAGAGCCTGGTTCCATGCTTCGAGTGGGTAATCCTCAAAGGCATTGGAGCTCTGCTCATGATGGGCTGGGTCAAACTTAGGATCCAATGCTGCGCTGTTGACGAGAATGTCTAGCCTGTGGTGGTTAAGGAGTGAGCCCTCAATTAACGCCTCAACGCTGCCAGGATCTCTAACATCTACCTTGGCGTGGGCTACCCTGAAGCCCTTGGATTGGAGTCCTTCAGCGCACAGTTTGGCGGCATCCTCATCTAAATCCGCCGCCACGACAGACGCCCCTGCTTCTGCCAAGCTTCGACAAAATTCAGAGCCGAGCAGACCAGCAGCGCCAGTGACAACTGCCACGCGGTTTTCAAGTTTGAACAAATCAGGAAGGTTCATTGACATTTAAAATCCAATTCACTGTAAAAATGCCCAAGTCACTATTTAGATACTGAATGGCTATGACGTGCCAAGAGCACTATCGAACTTCACATAATAAGTGTTGTTGTGACCCAAAATAAAGGCCACGCTGAGTATAACACTTCGTGAACAACTCAGATTGAAGACAAATAGCTTCACTTGCCTTGAATGGCACCCCACCTAAACCAACGAAATGTGCGGCAAGATGGAAGGACGAAGAAGAGTTACCCCAGATATAGTTTAAGTACCCTTATTACTGATTACTTACAGGTTCATTGTTTCAATTTCTTAAGCGTGAATATTGATCCGGATTCTGTGCCAAAAACGGAATCCAATTCAAGAAATTGGTGGAGCTGCCCTTCACTCAGTGTCCGGCGCCAAGTTATTCCCCTGAAATACACCAGGTACCCGCCCTGGCTTCTAATTTCAGATTCTAAATTTTCAATAGCGATGAGTTCTGCATCTGAAGGACTTTGAATGTCGTTGACTTCATCGGGCAGCAATCTCGTCGTTCTCCCTGTGAGAAAGAGAATAACATCTGGTCCGTTGCTATAAATTAGCGAATCTTTTGGCAGCTCCTTAATAAAATTAATCTCAGGTGAAGCGCGCCATGCCTGCGAGGCATATCCCTTGCTATCCTGATGCGCATCATTTACCCACTTTACTGTATGGATAACTTGGAATCCCGCCCACATCGCGATAAATATAAAAAATACAAAAATGGAATATTCCAGGTATCTTCTTTCCCCGTTTACTCGCACCTGCGTTCGACGCCTAACTTTTCTAAGGCCATCGTAAGCCATCCCTACACACACTATCACGATCGCGATATAGGGTAAGACAAAGATCCTGCTATTGATAGGAAAACTTGGTTCAAGGAAAAATTTTCCCACAATCAGCATGAAGGAATAGCACAAAACAAAGAGTACCAGAATCTGAGAGATATAAGAGCCGTGAACAGTTTGTGATGACTTTGCTCCGTTAGTTAACCTCATTTTCCCATAAATCATCGCCGCAATCAGCCAACCGATAAGAAACAACCCTGCAATCCATTCCCTTATCTCTCCCATTATTCTGCCGGGCAATATCCAATCTGAAACCACAAATAACCCGACCTCAAGCAGTTCTAATGCGTCGCCATGTAGTCTTATCGTTCTGCTTATAGAACTACTTGTCAGGGACAAATTCCTGAACATCCAAACCACCATAGGGAAAATGGATAGGAGAATATAAGCACTAATCGTGGCAATCTTTCTACCTAATCGTTCCTCACGATGGTAAATAATGAGAGACATTATTCCGGCTGCTATAAACGGAAAAGCCGCGTAGCGGATTATCAATGCAAGACCAAGACAGAAAGCGGATGTAATTAAGAACCCGATTCTTTTATCAGCAAGGAAAAGATCGAGTAGCAGGAGCCCTAGGAATCCCAGGAAAATTGCCGTTGGTTCGGTCAATGCCCATGCATGCACAGATATAACGTCGACTGACACCAGCAACACAACCGAGCCGATCAGGGGCGCTATCCACGACTCTGATGTAAGCCGAGTTATCAGGGCACCTATCAAGAGCACGTTCGCACCCAGCATCAAGGCATTCCAGACACGTGCTGCGTTGAGGATATCGGCGCCTAACCACCCAAAAACCGATAGGATAATGGGATAGAATGGAGTCCATAATGTGAGGGGCTCAAACCCTCCATTTGGTGCCAATATTTGAAGACCTGTACCATCAATCAGGCTATTGGCAGCCGTAATGTAGCGAGTAGAGTCAGGGGAGACACCTACCCCGAGAGACGTACTATATAAAAGGATGGTGATTCCAATAGCTGCGATTGGAATTAGAAAACGCATATTCCTTGCGTAATTAGATCTGCGAAGATAGCGTTTATAGAAGTCCTTCAATGTTGGTCACTCCCAATATATTCATAAATTGATTATGCAGACAAGATCTCTATCAGGCAGAAATAAGCTGATATAAACCCTTGAGATAAAAAGTCAGGTGGTACCAATAATCAGAAAATCGAGAGCTATCTCCAATTAAACCGCATAATCATCCGTACCGAACTCATTTGCTCCTATGTAGATTGTTGATGAACTAACTGGGTTGCGTTTTTTTAAAGCGACGTGCAAAATTATTTTACTTTATAACCTGTTCTTGATAACAATCCACACATTAGAATCTTCACTCCTCACGATCTTTCACCCTGGAAGGACCCAAGCTAGCTCACGAATACCTTCTCCGTTCTACATATGGATGGGATCAGGTTTGAAGCATACTCAAAGTAGTATAAAATCTATCGAAGGTGGTAATTTGATCATGAATAAAGCGGAAAATAATCCTGTGCACAAGCGCGATTCTAGCGAAAACCTGGCAGCGTACCAGGCCAAGTACCATGACTCCAGTTGGATCGTTCGGTATGCTAATTCTCGCTTCTTTCATACGATATATACATTTGTAGACTCAATCTCACCAAGTAGGATCTTAGATGTTGGCTGTGGTGAAGGCATGGTTCTGGAACGGCTCCGGAAAGATCTTGTCGTTCCTTCTCTGGGCATCGATTTAGACCCAGCCCGGATACATTTAGCCAAGGACCAAGCTGGAGATATCCCCTTCATCATCGGAAACGCACAAGAATTACCTTTTGGTGACAACTCAATTGACTTAGTCACGATTCTTGAAGTCCTGGAACACGTAGGCGAGCCAGACACCGTGCTTCAAGAGGCTTTTCGAGTTACGAGCAAATATCTCCTCGCTAGTGTCCCTAATGAACCATGGTGGCGGTTAGGTAACCTCGCTCGATTAAAATACATTCGCGACCTTGGAAATACTCCCGAGCACATCAATCACTGGTCGGTTCGAAGTTTCAAGGCGTTAATAAGCAAACACTTTAAAATCATAAAGGTTGAAACCCCACTCCTCTGGACTTTCGTCCTCGCGGAGAAGATATCCGATTTTCAATCCCCAGCATTACATCGGTTTTCATAAGCGCATCAATGTTTTCATAGAAGCGACAAGGAGAAAGGAAGCCCCAATCAAACTATCGCTTCAAACGGACATAGCGATATCGAATTGTATGGTGGGGGATACGTCAAATTCCGCTCTCTGCAGATGTGGATTTACCAGTGCCAGCTGAATCCTTGACTACTAATTCCATTGATAGCTTGATCGATTATCAAGCGGATCAGCTGAGGCCAGCAGGGGAATCATCCACAATAATGGTCTCATCACCATGATATTGTATCAATGTGCTAGCCACCTGACTCGCGATTAATCCCAACAACCAGATCAGAATCGCTGCAAAGAAGAGCAAGATTGCCGAGTTGGATATAACCAAACGGTGAGCGTTCAGTATTCCGGCAATCCCTGCTAGAAATCCGAGAAAGCCAAGCACAACACCGGCTGGAAAGAAGATCCGCAGGGGGTCATAGAGCATGATTATTCTCAAGATGATCATGATGAACTGTGTACCATCACCCCATAGATTTATCTTACTTTTTCCGGCTGCTCGCTTACCCACATGAATAGGTAGAAAGGTGACGTTATAACCTGCCTTGAGGAATGCCAAGGTTGTAGTCGTAGGCGCAGAAAAACCATCTGGGAACAGCGGCAAGAAGTGTAAAACTGCATCTCTCCGCATTGCCCGAAATCCTGAAGTAAGATCTTCTACTTCAGTTCGCGATAACCAGCTAGCAAACCAATTATAGAAACGGTTTGCGACCCCGCGAGACCAGCTTCCTTTGTAACTCTCAGTGCGCGCTCCGATGACCAAGTCATAAGGAGGGATCTCAGCCAGGAATTTGAGAATGTCCTCTGGATCATGTTGAGCATCGGCATCCATCGTGACAACGATGACCCCTCGAGCAACGCGGATGCCCGTCCGCAATGAAGTTCCGTTTCCCCTATTATGGAGATGTTGAACGACTCTAAGAGTATCAGGATTCATCTGTTTAAGATCACGCAGCACACGTAATGAATCATCCTTAGATCCATCATCGACTGCGATTACCTCGAAAGTGAAACCTTGCTCGCTCAGAACATGGATGATGCTCGGAATCAGACTCTTTATCGTCTCTTCTTCCTCAAAAATCGGCAAGACCACCGAGATTTCAATTTCATCATATCCACGCCCAGTGATACTCGGTGCATTCTCACCCTGGAAGGTTGATTTTTCCAATTTGCCCTTATTCCCTTTCACAGCATTGCCTCGATTTTAATTAGTAGACATTGTTATTGATTATTTACTTTATGTTAAGTCGTTTATTGAGCTTTGGGTTATCCATCATCGGGCGACGTATATCCACGCCGCGGGAAACGAGTAACGAACTTCGATGTTTAAGTCTTCGATGGCCTCAATATCATCGGGGCCTGGTTCGCGGAGCTGGACGTAAACTCCGCCGCCATCTAATAAGGATTGTACCCATTCCAGTTGTTCACTGTAATCTTCCCTGATGGTCAATTTATATACATCAAAACTAATTGGCCGCATATAGGCTGGTCGTTCTGTAAAAACATAGACCATCTCAGGATTATTTGAAATAATCGCCGTGGAAGGATCAACTTCCTTCAAACGGGCAACCACATCCGGCCATTGTTGCTTTAAACCCGTGTAGCCCATCATTGGCAAAGGGTATCTCAAGATATTGAATGAAAGGATGGAATTTATCACTAATAGCATCACACCATACGCCGCGGCAATATACTTCAAGCTTAAAGAGCGCGAATTCCAACTTGTCAACCGATAAATAATGGATGTGAATAGAATGACACAGGCAATATAAACGGGAAGCAAATATCGGGGCGGAGCGGCAGGTGTAGTTGCGGCATCTAAAAATAAGGAATTGATAACAATGATCGCGAGATAACTCAAGATATATGCACAAAGAATCCAAGGAAGCGCATCAAATAATTCAGCCTTTTTCTCTCGATTCAATAAACCCTTCTTAATATCACGATATAGAAGTATGGATAGCAGGATGAGAACGATAGAAATAGAGATCGCCGCCCGTATGACTTCCGGGAATGGTAATTGCCCAGGCGCAAACCATGAGCTGATCTCCGCTAGATATTGAATTGCTAATTCTGGGCGAATTGGATGATATATCCACGCTCGATTCGTCGACGTTCCAGCGATAAAAGAATTTCGCATCATCCATAGGACTAACGGAATGAGACTCAAAATTCCAAATAAGATGCTGTCAATTAGTCGACGGGTAAACTTCCTCTTATCTAGAACTAGGATGGCAAATACACCCGCCGCGGTGAGTGCTACACCGACAAATCTCGTCAGGCTCGCTAAGCTGATGAAAATAATGGATAGAACCCAGAAACTCCGGTTGTGCCCTTCGAGATATCTTACTAGCGTATAGATCGCGAGCAACATCAGGAAAACATAGAGCGGTTCTGACATGATCCAGCCATGGCTCTCAATTATGGTGTTAGAGGATAAAACAAGCGCACCTCCGATAAGCGCTGGCCACATTGATCGACAATAGCGATAAATAATAAAACCTGTCAGAAAGATATTAGCAGCAAACAGAAGTGCGTTAAGACCTCGTCCCCCGGCAAACATGTTTATTCCAATATAAGCGAAGATCGACATCACAAGGGAGAAGAAGGGTGGAAAACCAGTTATGGGTTTAATCTCACCACCACCAGAAGTCCGACTAAAACCATTACCATCGGCAATGTTTTGACCACCCATGATGTAATATACGGAATCTCCACTGGCGCCAGGACCGAAGCGTGTAAAAACCAGAATAACGGCAACGCCTAGCAAGGCGAGGCCACTCAGATAGAAAATCCATCTATGGTCTCGATGAAAATCTTGAAACCCCATCAGATTCAGCCTTTTTATTACGGTTTGCCCAATATATTCCACGCCGCCATTCAATAACTGACTACAAATATGAGAATCGCGACGATTGTTACTCGAAATCTGCCGGTCGTTCCGCTATTCTGGAACCTTCAAAATCAAGTTTACCACTTCCTCCCTATTCCTCCCATCAGTGAGATGCGACTACTGTTAATCGAAGCGATCATGTTCTGAGCGAGGGTAATCGAGGGCACCTTTAGACTCCAAATGGCAAAAATAAGACACGAGATTATGCTTGGTCCACACACAAAATAACAACAGGATTTAGTCTTGTTAGGCTACTACCAGCAAGTACCTTCAATTTAGAACAAATCAAAGATCAGGGAATCCCTGGAGGAAGATAGTGTGTAAGCATCGTGTTGAAATTATGAAGAAACACGATCGCCAGTGTGCCCAACCACAAAAAGTAAGGTAAAGTAGAAATCCTTCTAAGTCGCTCCATTACACCGCCAGCTAGCAGTGCAACAAAGGGAAAAATCTGAAGCATGTATGTAGCTTTGATTGTGTCGCCCTCGCCAGGCACTGGATATTTAAGATGAAACCATAGATACCCAAGCATCGATGAAAGGATAAGAAGCATGAAGAAGGAGTAACTAACATTTTCAGTTGACGGACGTTTTTGCAACAGCATATAGAAAAATGCAATGAAGCCCGAACAGAATCCGAGGAATGCCAGAAGTGTTGGAAGTATCGAAACAAGATTCACCCTGCCTAAATATGCTCCCATGGCAGGTCTATTCGTTGTCAACCATTCAGGTGCTGTTGACACATAAGATGAAAGGAGATCTCCCGCTAGGTATGTACTTTCTCTAGAATCCCATCCGAATACCGCAAAGTAACACCAATAATCCCCCCAAGTCTCAGAATAGAAAATTGGAATAAATTGACGAGGAAAAGATTCGCGCACTGGATCTTTAAATAGCTTCCCTGATCCTTTACCCAGATAAAAAGATCTCGGTTGATTAGAGAAATTGAACTGATCCGCAGCTGCTCGATTGAATGCCACAGGTGAACCTGCACTCATGAAAAGGTGGATATAAAACCAAGAAGATAATATTAGAATAACTATAAAGCTCACGACAGACATTTTGAGGTAATCCGGTATTCGTTCAGAATGCTTCAAAGCATCGATTACAACAGTGATTATCATCGCAGGAAGAAGAAAGAAAACCCACTGGCGAGTTAGGAGCAGAAGGCCAATGCATATTCCAAGAGTCAAAGCCTTTGCGAAGGATCTTTGTTCTTGAATCAAAATATCCAAGAGTATTTTGACTGAGAGTAAAGCAAGGAAGATGCTATACGGTTCACTTCTAATAAAAGCCATCGATTTGTAATAGACGGGCAGGATTCCCAGAAATGCTAGGGAAGCGATTTGAAGACTACTGGAATTTCGCTGAATGATTTTACAAACTTTTAGTAAGATGACGGTGACACCGATAGACAACAGGACATTAGCTAATTGAGCGAGTTTAGCTGCGGCCAATACATCAACATGGAAAAGTGTCATGAGTAGCGACGGGAAAATAAACGGCAATGGCGGGGAGAAGAATTCCCGCGTCTCTGTTGGGGTTGGGAATCTTCCAGTCGAAAGGATTTCGATGTACTTGAAGTAGTCTAACGTATCATATCCAATAGCCGGATCGTGGAGAATAGCATTTACCAAGACGATTCCGTTGATGACGATGAGTAAAAGAAATACCACCTTATTATTACAAATAAATTGGGTGGCCCAACTAGTGTAGTGTCGCATGTTTCTTTGTGCTCGAAGCATCAACGAACCTCGATACTTAACCCTGACCACCAACCACTAATCAAACGAGAGGGTTCCGGATCCAATCACTAAGAATGATTCATCCGGATATAACTTCCCTTCCGGCATGTAGAACTCATGTGTTCGTTAGTGTGGAACTCCTTGCAGCCACTGCAATGTTCAGCGCTCTTATTCCATCAACAAGATCGCATACTGGCTCTGCGACACCTGCCACGACCTCGATGAAATGGCTCATCTCGGCGAGAAAGAGGTCATTTCTCTCGAACCCTTCCGGAGGAGAGATCAGTTCCCATTCCTGCTTGCTTGCGTGATATATTCGCGTTGTACCATCTTCATTGTTCCAATGAATCGTGCCCTCTGATCCAATGATTTCAAGGTTATGCGTGCCCGGTCGTTGGTAGTAATCTAGGTGAACGCTGCCGTGTGCACCGGACTCAAATTTGAGCACAACATCTGCCGTATCCTCAACTTCCAATCCTAGTTCGCCTATATTACCCACCATTCCCAATACTAATTCAACATCTCCAAGCAACCACCTTAAGTAATCAAAAGGATGGCAGAGTGTTAAAACAACCCCGCCGCCCAAATCCTCGCGTGCGGCGTAGGAATTTTGATAATTCTCCCATGGGTGCCAGTCCGGCAAGTGCTCCCCCCAATGCGCATGCGCGCTGATCGGTTTGCCGATAAGCCCTTCCTCCAGCCAACGCTTCACCGCCTGCAACCCGGGATGGAATCGGAATTGATATCCGACCAATACCTTCCCGCCACCACGCCCCACCGCCGCATCCAATTCGTCTATGCGCTCCAGGGTGTGGGAGATCGGTTTCTCAAGCAGCAAATGACAGCCCGCCTCCGCGGCTGGAATGGCTACATCGAGATGTAGAGCTGTTGGGTTGGACACAATGACGGCATCGGGTTCATGGGCCAAAGCCGAATCGAGATCCGTTTCGTTGATGTACCCCTTTAATTCATCATCCGGCAGTGTGCTCTTGCCAGACCGGAAGAGCACAATGTCCTCCTCGCCTAAGGCAATAAGATTTCTCAAGTGTCGTCGACCAATTGAGCCCAAACCAGCGATCATGAACTTCATTGTGCTTCACCCTCGAGTAACGAAAGTAGGTATTCCCCTGTCTTTCGTCCTGCACTGCCGTCTGTGAATACCACCTCACGCTCGACAAAAGACCTTCGGTTCTCTGCATCCGCTTCGGGATGAGTCAAGTAATCATTGACGGCGTCAAGTAGCTGAGTCTTGCTGTAGACAACCTTCCCAGCGCCCGATTTTCTGAATCGATCGTGAGTGGGCCAATCGCCTATCTTCGAAAGCGGAAGAGAATATTTCCGTAAGTAAAAACGCCTTACGTAGCCCCATCCTCTTGGTGCATCGATGCAAACACTTACAATCGGTCGATCGTGGATTGCCGCCTCAACAACCATTGTCGAATAGACAGTTAAAAAGACGTCCGCATGTGCCATCATTGAGGTTTTCTCAGGCATATCTTCCCCTGAGTAATACCCCAACTCCCCGCCTATAGGAACCGGATCGACGACATGTACATGGGGGTACTGTTCTGCTAGACGATAGATTCGCTCTCGCTCATCCTGAAACAACCAGTTATCCCAGAAATGGTTGGGGTGCAGCCTGATCAGCAATTGTGACGGCGCGACGAGTGCATCTGAGGAGACCAGGTCCACCAAGGCTTCGATATTCTGGTAATTCGGTGAGAAACTGATAAAGCTGCACGCGTACGAAAGCAGTTTCCGATCGGGATCCAAGCCATGAAGTTTGAAGTATTCCTCTCGGGGCATCAACCACCGATCCTCGAAATAACCATCATAGATCGGGATTCCGCCAATGTTCACCTGCTCAGGAGACCAGTCCGATCCCAGTATAAGTTCTTCTTTCTGGATTTCGGACCAGCAGGTAATACGATCAACGGACGCTCCCGGAAGACTATAGCTGCTCGGGTTATCCCAGCCTAGCACTATAGAGGCGGTGCGGACTTCGCGCACAGAAGCCTCGCGAAGCAAGTACCGGTCCTGCCGCCAGCCTGGCGTGCTGCCAATGACAAGATCCGGTTGATAGGTTGCGAATAGATCTTTGTAAATCTCAGTTGTAAACCGACGTTGAACCTCGATTAGCGCTTGACGGGTGCGCTTGGATCTGCGTAGCAGCCAAACCAACCCCCTTGCAAATGGCAAGAATGGAAGTTGCCGGAGCTGGACTTCGACCGTGACCTGATCGACATAACTATCCATTGCGGTTGTGTTGATCTGGTTTGACCCCCCTACTCGCCGCAAGAATCCTAACCACCACTGGAGTTCACGGTGGACATTCTCATACACTCGGACACGATCCAGCCGCATTCCCTCCACAAACAAACCTGGGCGCCCAAACCGTTCCTTGATACGCTCGACAAGGGCATCATCGGTAAAGAACACGATCTCGACACCCTGCTCTTGAAATACTTTCTGCACATCCGTCTGCAGGAAATAGACGATCGCCAAACCATGATCGGCGATGATGAAAGCTCGCTTAGGTCTCATTTCAAGATACCGGCCTCACTTGTCGAATCCGTGCTTGTCAAGCGCTAAAGTACCATCGAAAAATGGTGTTGTGGATAAAAAGGAGCACACGACGCACTGGTGGCCACTCAAGTATTCGCTTGCGCCACCTTGGCTTATCTTTCACAGGAGCTTGCGGGTCCACATCAATTGCCTTCGAAATATCGGCGGGTAAAGTATTGCCCAGATGCCGGACCAGAGGTTCAGATGTCATCAGGCGCAGGTACCCCGCCTGATTGACGCTAGTATCCAGTTTGCGATCGTCACCCAGTGGGCGCTCAATTCCAAGGGGCGTGAACTTTTGCAGCACACTCTTACGCGCTACAAACTGCCAATGGGCTGCTCCGACCAGCGCTGACTGCCCCGCGTACTCTATCCGTAAATCTTCGGTTTCCGCATAGCGCCTGCGTACGGATTCCTCATCCTGCCCAAGGCTTAGATCATGTTCTCGGAACGTTTCCCACGTCATCCACTGTCCGCTCTCCAGACGGGCTGTAGGCTCGCTACTCGCCCACGTCTCCGTAGCCGAATAGAGTTCAGGCAGCGTGCGCATAGGCCGGCAGGTGACCATCCCCACGCGAGGGAATGATTCGAGGATCGTCATCGCTCTGGAGAGCCAATTGGTGTAGAAGAATACGTCACTATCAGCGTAGGCGATGATCTCTCCAGGGGCGGCGTTGAAAATAAAATCCCAAGCCCTGCCTTTTCCCAGGTTGCGCTCTGAGAGCAGCAAATACTGTATTCGTCCGTCGCGGTGCAAAGCCTGCAGGTATTCAACCGTCTCGGGACCGCTGGCGTTGTCGAAAACCAATAGGTCATATGGCTGGCTGGTGTTTTGCCATAGGCTGTGGAGGCAGGTCTCGAGCACTTCAAGCGCTTGGGCATAGTACCCACTCAGGAAAGGGATATACGTTACGACAGCAATAGTAATCCTCTCCGGGTCATCCACGCGTTTTACAAACTTAGCCGGGTTCTGCCCTGTACGCATAGCTGCTCTCGCATCTCTCCCCTTAATCAGGTATTGCAGCTGACCCAGACCGCGGCTCTTGCGCCAAAGACGCTGGTAACCGAAACCAGGATCTCCCCTGATCTGTTAGTCATACCTCGCAATTATTCCTCTTTACCTTGCTCCACGTCGAGCCACCCGCCCCTCTGACCAGTTAAGAGCCAAAAGAGGCGATTGTATACCCCTTGGAGAAGCCAGTGGATAGGTCCCCAGTTCACAAGTTTTGCTCCCAATCCACTCCGCCGAGTGAACGATCCCTGCCAAATACGCCCACCAACCTGAATATTGAAGCGGTTCGCCTCTTCTATCAACGCGGAGCCCAAGACGTTTCCGATCAGGCGTGTTGTACGATCGATCGTAGTCAATCGCAGGTAACCATCCGCATCGATGGTATTATCCAATTCGTTGAGACCTCCCATCAGACGCCCGGTCCACTTCCCCTGAAGAAACTTCTGCATTACTGACTTCGGACTCAGGAATTGATTATGGCAAGCCGTCGCATAGGCTCTCACCCCGTGCCGCTCCACGACGATATCCTCAATATCTTGGACCTGCTGTATGAAATCCTCAGGGTCATTCCCCAACGCAACCGCCCACTCTAACTCCCACTGCTCTGGGATTCGCTTGCCGTAGCTCATGGTTACCTCTGGATCAGACTGAGCCAGGCGAATATTGCTTTGAATTCCATGATCAAATAAAGTGCGTTCAGGCGATCCGCTTACCATGCCAACATTAGGAAAGGCATCAAGTATTTCGACATGCGCCGAGAGCCACCCAGGATAGAAGAAGGTATCATCGTCGGTGTAAGCAATCAGCTCGCCCGGGGCAGCACCAACGATAAGGCGCAATGCGTTTAGTTTACCAATGTTCTCGGAAGAACTAAACAAAAAACGTATGCTCCCAGTCTCCTCTAGCTTCCGCAACCAGGCCTTAACCTCCTCACAGCTGCCATTGTCAAAGATGAGTAGGTCGTAGTTCAACTCGGTGTTATTAAGCAGGCTGGCTACAGAGAGTTTGACCACATCAAGGCGATGCTGGAAGTAACCTGTCAAATGCGGTAGATAAACCAACATAGCTACGGTGACACGCTCTGGTGTGAAATCCGAGACGCGATGCCTAGCGGGGTTCATTCCGATTCGCGTCACACTAACCTCCCTGTTTCCCTTCATCTCCATCTTTGTCCACAAGTCGACGAATTCTCAAAGCCCTGCGCCAGAAATAGGTTAAGGTATCTTTAGGATGGAAAGCCATCCTTACCATCTTCGCACCTCGGCCTGGACCCAGCAAGGCAATCAGATCGGCTTCGATTTTCCTTGGCCATTCCCACTTGTCCCACGACTTTCGCTCTAACCCACTGGGAACCAGAATCCAATCGGCGTCGCGCAGGCGGAACATTGTTTCCAATCCACCAGCGAGTTCAACGTTTCGAATGCTTTCCGAGTGGCGGTAATGAGGTTGGCCGCCAGGGAGGTGGGCATAGCTATGATCCTGATGAACCACAGTGATCGCCGAACTTGCGTCAACAACAGGGATACGTTCCCGTCTAGCCTGGAAAATCATCCAGTTATCCCAGCCCGCTCGACCCAGAGAAAAATCTGGAATATGCGTAAATCGGTTAGCCGGAAAAATAAAGTAATCACTACCCATAGGAGGGTGCAACTGCCCTTCAAACTCCAACCGCCGACGCAGATCCTGGATCCAACTTTTTTCGAAGGATAGTGGTCGCTGGACTGAGAGGTCCCAGCGGGTGCCCACAAGGAGGAATGATTCTAATCGCTCAGCCACCGTTCGCAGGCCAGGAAGGAAATCGTCTAGTGGGACGATGTCAGCGTTTATATAACATAGAAGTCGATAGCTGGCAGCTTCTCGGGCTTGTCTGAAGAGAGCGTTTATCAACGGCGTGCCGCTTGGCGCTCGTTCGGGTACGCTCAGGCGGCGGACCCCCAGCGAAATCGCAGCCTCATCAAGACCTGGTTCATCCCCCATCAAAAGCACTTCGACATCCTCGCCCAATTGAAGCCAAGAGCTTATCGCGTTGCGCTGGATCAGAGCGATATGAGGGTCGGAGAACGATTTCGGTGCGCTGAAGATTGTCAACATGAATTGTGTCTCAAGAAGAGCGGCCTGTCTGGTACGTTCATCCCCACAGTTACTGCCCAACACTCTCTTGCTTACGGATGGGTGGTTTCTCGAAGAGAACCATGGGGTATTGACCCACGCGACCCATAAGGCGTGGTGCCCGTTCCTCAACCCAATAAAGAACTCTCAACCAGAACTGACCGAATAACGGTTTAAAGATGAACGCACGAAGGAAAGCAGAACTCGCTGTCCTCCAGACACGAATATCAAATCCTGGCAGATGCCCCGCTTGTTGCCGAAGCCATTGATAATCGTACTTGAAGCTGAAGAGAGATGGAGCCTGGACGACCTTCATTTGATCAGTATCCATACGGTGCCCCTGTACATCCTCGATGCGCTGCTCCTTATTACGCACGTAGCTGTACGCTTTTACCAGCCACGACGCTATCCACATCGGGAAACGCGCTAACCTCATAAGGGCTGAGTGCTCTCCCCAACTGTAGACGATTACCCCCTTTCCAGAGGGTTGCAGGACCCGAAAGAATTCTCGGAATGTGTTGGCCTGTTCCTCTCTCGGGAGGTGATAAACGACATGCATGGAAACCACACCTTCAAATACATTTGATTCAAAGGGGAGCTTGGAAATATCCCCAACAACAAACAACCCATGGTCACCTATACGCGAACGCGCTTCTCTCAACGCAAGGTGAGAAATATCTAAACAAACGCGATGGCGATAACCATGAGAGTATTCAAGATATTCCGAATACTGAATAGGTCCCGATCCGCCATCTAAGAGGTAACGACCTGTAGGCGGCAGATGCTGTATCACGCGGAGGCGACATCGCTGGACATACTCGCGAGACACGAGTCGCAGATCTTCGTAGCGCGCGTCATGATAGAGCCCTTCGGCGAGCGGCTTCCAACCGAAGGTGTCATAGAATTCACGAACTTGTCGCTTGACATCAACTCCATCGCTCAAAGAACGCCTCCAAAATTGCTCATAGCTCCCATCCTATCAACCCACATCCAGATGTGATTTATGCTGAACATGCGCGTTGATCTGCGCTAGTTCAGGTTCCTTCTCAAGTAATTCCAGGATCTCCCGCCAATTGAAGTCATCCCGGCCGCGGAAACGCTTATAAATCTCGCGGACAAAGGCCAGATCATCAACGGTGTCAACTGTCCAGCGTATGTGACCATAATCCTCGTCATTCCGCACGTGTAGGATCCGGAATCGTTCGGGCCTCTCATATAGAAACGGCATGACATGCTCGCGCTGGTGCTGCTGATCCGCTTCACTCCAGGCAGTTTCCAATGCCTTCATTGTGCAGACCTCTACATCCAAGCCGATCGGGAATGTCCTCTCCCAGGGAAAGCGGTTTGCTGCGAAATCTGCCGCGGGTTCTGCAGCGAAGAATTCTTCGATAGTTTGATCGATTACATCTGGATCGATCACCGGGCAGTCTGCAGTTAGACGCACAACGGTCTGCGCCTCGAATTCCTGGGAAACTTGGAAATACCGGTCCAGGACGTCCAAGGCACTGCCGCGTGAATATTCAAACTCCATCTGCTCGCAGAGTGCAACAATTGGATCATCTCTAGACTCTGTGCTTGTCGCCACGACAAGTCGGTCAATTCGTTTCGATCTCCGTGCTCGCATGACGACACGGGCCAGCATCGATTGGCCGGCGATGTCGGCCAGTACCTTTCCTGGCAAGCGAGTCGAAGCCATCCTGGCCTGGACAATCGCTATTGTTCCATCCCTTGACTTACCTACCTGCACCAATTAGACCTCTTCTTCACGAAGTGCCTGCTATTCTGCGGACGATTCGCTAGGGATCGGCAATCGTTCGATGAGCCCCTTCTCGCGAAATTTCTCCACATAATTGTAGGTTGCCCAGTAATCAAGCCCGAGTTCCTCACTGATATCGAAGATGCTTTGTTGCCCTTCGAAGCGCATCATGATCTTCTCGATAGCTCGATTGAGATCCCAATCCTCTCTCCAATCCACCCACAGATCGTGACCGGAAAGAAAAACCGGACCTCGGAAATTCCTCTTGGGAATATAGTTCGACGCGAAAATCCGGATAATATCCTCGCCGATCTTTGCAGCATCCTGGAGCATTTCCTCACTGATGATGCTGAGGTTGTCGTCACTTGTGTGATACTCATCATAGGGCCAGCGACTCAACGAGATGCAGGGGACGTTCACGCCGGGACCATTGATCACACGCTCATCGTTGGCGACGACCTGTGCGAACTCGCCCTCTCTATAGCGCTCATCTCGCTGACCAAGAACATACCCAGCCACACGATCGATGAGATGTGTGTCTTGACGTGAGTGCTGAAGCACAAGTGTATTTTCATTTCCCGTCATTTCAAGGAAAATTCCACCTTTCATGTGGGGGATAAGATCTTCATGGTGGGCTAAATAAGCAATACTTCCAATCGTTTCTGGGCAGAAAAGGAAGCGGACGTTCATCGATCCCTTGCGAAGTGGCTCTTCGATCAATCGCTGGGCTAACCCAATAGCCGTCACAACACCTGCGGCGTCATCATTCGCCTGCATCGGATGGCAGATATGGGAGGCGATGATGATTTCGCCTACCGATGGATTCGGACCGTCATCTGGGTGGATCAGCCCGGTCCCAACCCGGAACCCACGCTTCGGGTCCGCAATGAATTCCGAGCGGATCACTGCGCGGTACTTCTGATCGCGTGGCAATTGATCGAACGTATTTTTGGGAAGACAGAAACCCCAGCTTCGCTCGTAGTATTTAAATTCCCAGGGAATCGCCTCTGGGCGTTTCTCGTTGAAGAACAAATGGGGTTCGAGTTCGTCCCAAGAGAGAGTACTATCAATCGGCAGCGAATAAGAAACGAGATGCAGCGAGTTTTCGGAGAAATCAAGTACCCGCTCCCCATCTGCGATCTCAAGATAAGCCTCATGAACTACATACCTCTCCGGCACTCGCCAGGTCCACACAGGCTTCCCCGGGGTGTAGGTCTCGATGGTATAGCCTGACTCATCCGGCATGTAACCCCCGATAATCTCGAGGGCTTCATCTGTCCCGTCACTAGCCAGTGTCCGGTGCAGAGGGTAGATTTCAGCAAGAATTGATTTAAGTGGGACCTGTTTCATTATCATTACTCGTTATTGGGTTGCTTCTGGTGCATGATGCAGCTTTTCTGGATGTTCTTTAACAATGACCGACATATTGTCGTAAAAATCTTCTGCTCTGGAGAAGTGAATCGTCGTTTGACCCACTTTCCCCTCTTGAATAACGCCCTTCTCGACAAGTTCGGTCATGCCCGGAACGATGTCGGTTTGTATCCGTGGTGTCGCCCGCACAAACATGGAGTATGTCCTCAGTTGTGGCGGTCCCTCATAATCAATATAAATTCCCGAAAAGTTTTTTTGTCGACGGTAATTACAGCCCGTATGATACTCAACGTAATGATGCATGGAGAAGGTGCTGTTGAAGTGAAGCCCAATACTTAAGATCTTCCCATTCAACCTGTGGAAAAGGCCAAAGACTGAATTTTCCCCGTACGCCTCGGGATCGTTACAGGCAGCGAACTCCTTCTTTCGCGCGCCCAAAACCGCGAAGGAGTAAATCGGATGTGGAGTTCGGACCGCATCCGGTCTCAAACGGGCTAACTCGGTGATCACACCCATATTCGAGTGAGTCTCTCGGATGTCATAGTAGTGGGTTTCGGTCCAGGATTGGAAATTGAACGTCGGATAAAGCACGGTGCCGTGTGTGCCAGCTGCCTCTTGCAGAGCATCGATAACAGTCTCGGCTCCACCTTCCACACCACCCAGGGATTTATAAGAGCTATGGACCATCAGGACGTCATCATCGCTGAGGTTTAATTGCTGAAGCCCAGTAACTAATTCATCGAAACCTAGCATAATCTCCCTCCCGGAAAGGGATCACACCTGAGCGACTGCAAGTGTATAGGCATCTAGCAGAGATGTGAAATTCTCTTGCCAGTTTGCACGCTTTTCTGTAATTTGCCGAGCTGCCCCTGCCATCTCATACAGCGCTTTCCGATTTCTGAGGCTCATGAGAATCCCTTCGGAAAGGGATCGTGGATCGCCCTTGATAAACCACCACCCCTCTTTCTCCGGCGTAACCCACTCGCGATTACCTGGAATATCGGAAACGAGGGCGGGAACGCCACACGCCATCGCTTCGAGTAAAGAAATAGACGAGCCGTCGCTATAGGAGGCGCTGATATATAGATCCGCCGAACGATAATGGTCAGGCAAATCATCATAGCCTACTTGACCGGCGAAGTGAACACGATCAAGCATATCAGCGTTCTCGAGTTTGCTCCGGATAACGGGTTCTAGCGAGCCTACTCCGAGCAAAAGGAGGCGGAGATTCGCTTCAATCCGTGCCGCATCGATGAAACCATCTACGAGAACATCAAGGCCATAAAGCGGCTCCCAAGCTCTGGTGGAGATCAAGACAAAATTATTCTCCCATCCCAGGCCTCTTCGAACATCCCCTGACTGATCAGGATTGAAATGATTCAGGTCGACCCCCCAAGGAAAAATCACGACCCGATCTTCAGGCATCCCCAGATTCACAGCCACATCGCGAACAGCCTTACAATCACACACGAGGATCGCGCTTCTTGACAGCGCATAACGAGCTGCGCATCGACCCACTCCCCTCTGGGCATCCATAAGCAAATCTGATCCCCACGACATTGTGACCAGCGGTTGGTATCCAGCAAGCGCGGTCAGGAAGGCACTCTTCTGAACAGGACCGGCATGTACTACATCCGGTCGAATCTCCCCCAACAGCTTTCGAAGCCTTCGCCTTAGGAAGGGGACATCGAACGCTCTCACTGGCTCTGTGTGCCCCCAGCCATGGACCATTTGCACACCTTCAGGCAACTTCCTACTCTCAGAAGCCATAATTCGCTCTAACGGGAGATAGAAAACGTCATGCTCCGTCTTCGAGAGGGCACTTAAGAAACGAAAATCATGTGGCGTGTAATCCTGCGAGAAGTAAAGGACGCGCACTAGGCCCCCAGCACTGTCCAGAATAGGGCTTCACCCATCGGTATGTCCACCCCTGCTTTTGTGCCAACTACAGCCTCGATCTCTTTGGGTGAAATTGCACCGGGCGTGGCCGGCCGCAGAACATCAACCATCTCTCTCGTGATGACCTCGTCCTTTTTAATATCGCGCGCCGCCCTCAGGCACCGCCGTTGAAGAACCACAGTTTCCCGCTCATTGTCTGCCACACGTTTTACAGAAGAACCAAATGCGCGTTCGAGTTCGCGCGTTCTAGCGACCATCTCCGCCCAGGCATCTGGATCCAAAGCAAATTTATGGTCTGGACCCTCGCGGTCGTTGTTATCCGTAAAATGCTTCTCAACCGCCCGTGCGCCTAAGGTTACGGCGCCGAGGACCGTCGCATGTCCCGGGGTGTGGTCCGATAAACCCAAGACAACATTCGGGAAGAGCGACGCGTAGGTCTTCAGCACATTCAAGTGGATATGATCGAAGTTCTCCAGGCTGGCGGTATAGTTGGTGTTGCATTGCATCAACACGAGATCTGGATTTACTTCCAGAACAGCACTCACGTTCTCTACCACTTCGCCCAACTCGCTCGCGCCCGTTGCCATGATTAAAGGTTTTCCTTTGCTGGCCATATAAACCAGCGCTTCGGGCCAACTCATCAACCCAGAACCAGCTTTAAAGGCTGGAACAAAAGGGTCAAGCATGTCGATTGTCTCGAAATCATAGGGGGAAGAGAAATAGTGAATGCCTACTTTATCGCACTCTTCCTTCAAGATGGGTGTCCAATCCCAGGGGACGGAGGCATCTTGATAGACCTCGAAAACAGATTTCTTCCATTTGGCTTGATGGGATAATTGACCGCCCAAGGCCTTGAAACCGTAATCCGAAACGATTTTCGGTGCGCTGAAGTTCTGGAATTTCGCTGCTTCTGCGCCTGCATCCTTCGCCATTCGGATAAGCATCTTCGCCCGTTCGAGATCACCGTCATGGTTCGCGGCGATGTCGGCGATAAAATAGACAGGGTGAGATTCACCTATGAGACGATCCCCAATCATGATTTGCACCATAAAATTAACCCTCCCCGTTAGTCTTTTTTAGAGCAATTTGCAGCGAGCCTATACGAAAATACCTCGCCGTTTCGTCGCCATCCTTGATCATGCGGTTGAGTGTGTAATCCAGGGGTTCAATAACTATCTCCGGGTCAACAATCATGTTAACTATACCAATATCCCTGAGTCTGCCGTACGTGTTTAAATCAATTGTCTTTGCGATATGTCTAACATAAGATTTTGGTGTTTCATAAAGATACTTCATGCGAATACTATTAGGGAGAACGGGATAGAGAACATCAAAGGCTTCTGCCATAAAGACATGCGGCCATCCTCTACTGGTGGGGAAAGCAATATCGAGCGCATGCAGCATCAGACCGCCAGATTTGAGAATCTTGCTCATGTGCAACCACACACCAGGCACTTGGGATGGCTCAATATGCTCCAATGCAGATGCACTATAAATGACATCGAAATAATCTTCCGGGAGACTTGATTCTTGGGAATCGCCAACCTTCTCAAGAATGTACTTCACCTCGGAATTCTCGCGAATATATGCGTTTGGATCCTGGTTCCGCTTCCAATACCCGTCGTCACCTAAACCGAAATCATCGACTGACCAAACTTCGCAATCAAATGTTCGAGCAATATACAAAGGTAATCGAGAGTAACCTGCTCCAACATCCAAAACCTTCATTTCCGGTTTCCACTCTACTGAACTCAAAATCCAGCCGTAATCAAACCCCTTAATGTTTAGATGGATTTCTAGATCCAGATCCCTTTTGTAAGACAACAAGCGCTGGGTGTCGGCCAATGAGATCTCAATCAGTTCGTACATTTCGGATATCCTTAAGTTCTGCGGTGTGGACGAATTATTGGACAACCATTTTCCTGATTTCTTCAACATAACCCAATTGCTCAAGTTCATGGAAGAAATCAATATTTGATTCTAGGTCCAGCAATCCTACGTTAATAACTTTTCTAGTCTTAGAGCAATCAAGACAAGTGTTTTTGGGACGGGGAGTTCGAAAACTTACCTTCTCAATCTCAATGGCGCTAATTAGTTCCTTCTTAAGATCAAAGGATTCTGCAAGACGGACCCCAAACTCGAACTTTGATATACATTGATCCGACCCCACATGAAATACACCCCACAAATCTGATTTCAATAAATTCTTGATGATTACCCATAGATGATTTACGAGTAATGGATTGAAATACACATCAACAAATCCCTTGCACGGTATTCCTTGCTTAAGGTTGTTGATAAACCACTCCGCTAGAGAACTCTTCGGTTGAGCATTCCAGCCAAAGATATTCGTACGGATGATCAGGGCTTCTGGGCAGACCGCTTGTACGGCATGCTCACCGGCGAGCTTGCTCTTCCCATAGACATTCACTGGCTCCGTCGGGTCACCCTCCCGGTATGGTCCCTCGCGGCCATCGAAGACCGCATCCGTTGAAATGTGCACCATCTTGGCTCCGATTTCCCGCGCCGCTTCAGCCACGTTAGCCGCCATATCCCGGTTCGCGCGAAATGCTCGCGTAGGATCACCCTCAAGTTCATCGATCGATGTATCCGCTGCGCAGTGGATTACCCATTCCGGCTGAAAACGATCGAACAACTCCTTCACTCTACCCGGCTGACTCAGATCAGCTGATACTGATTGAGCCCCTTTCAGTTCAATCGCATGCCGATGATAGACCGCGATTACCTCGTGTTCCCTGTGCGCATCCAGGACGATGTTTGCTCCCAGCAAACCGCTAGCGCCGGTGATCAGCAATCGCACCAAGACTACTTCTGCCCCCTCGCAGATGTATTATCGAATGGCGCTACCAGCTTGCGAATTTCACCCTCCTCGAGCCAGTTCTCGTTACTGTTGCTGGCATAGCGAAAGCCTTCCACCAATGGCTTCCCCAAACTCCGCCATTCATGGCCAAACCACAATGCCCCGGCAGGTTCAACAACGTACATGTCCTCCAGTTCCAGGGTATGCCGCGCTTCATCTTCGGACACCAATACTTCGTGTAGTTTCTCCCCCGGGCGAATGCCGATCACTTCGATATCAGCTTCAGGAGCGATCGCCTTAGCCAGATCCAAGACCCGCATGGAGGGGATCTTGGGGACGAAAACCTCCCCGCCCTCCATTTGTTCGATACACCGGATGGTGAATCGAACGCCTTCTTCTAACGAGAGCCAGAACCGGGTCATGCGCTCGTCGGTAATGGTGATGCGCCCTGTTGGCCTTTGCTCGAGGAACATCGGGACCACACTCCCCCGACTGCCGACAACGTTTCCGTAACGCACACACGAGAATCTTGTCCCCCCACCTCCTGCATAGGCATTGGACTGGATAAACAATTTCTCAGCCGCCAACTTGGTCGCGCCATATAAGTTGATGGGGTTGACTGCTTTGTCGGTGCTTAGCGCCATAACTTTCTCAACGCCGGTATCGAGCGCAGCTTCGACGACGTTTCGCCCACCGATGATATTGGTCATAATGGCTTCGATGGGGTTGTATTCGCAGGCAGGCACCTGTTTAAGTGCGGCGGCATGGACGACGATATCTACACCCTGCATCGCTCGTCGCAGACGCATTAAATCCCGCACATCCCCGATGAAGTAGCGCAGACTGGGATGGTCAAACCCGGTAGAGCGCATCTCATGCTGCTTGAGTTCATCCCGGCTAAACACGATCAGCTTTGCCGGTTGATAACCCTCTAGCATGATCTTCACAAATTTACGGCCAAACGAACCTGTTCCACCTGTAACCAGGATGGTTTTCTCATTCCAATCCATAATCTTCACCTCGAATATGGCTTCTCGACGACAGGCGGTTTGCTAATTAATATCATGGGGTACTGGCCAATCCTACCGAAAAGATGTGGGGCGCGCTCCTCAAGCCAATAGAGCAGGCGCAACCACCAACGCCCGAGCAGGCGGCGGAAGATAAAGGCCCGCATGAAAGACGTGCTTACACTCCTCCAGACAACAACCCGCAGATCAGGAAGATTGCGCAATTCTTGCCGTACCCAGTGGTAATCATGCTTGTATGTGAAGGTGCCTGTAGCTTGAGCCGGTTGGGTATTGCCATCGTGGCTCTGTATCTCTGCTTGAGGTGTTATACCTTCACTTTTTTGTCGCAACCGACCGTAGCCCCTCTGTAGGGAAAAAGCGAATCGGATAAATGGTCGTGTGAGACGCACAATGAGAGCATGCTCACCCCAGCTATAGACCACAACCACCTGCCCCCCCGGAGCAAGCACACGGTGGAACTCATCGAACGCTTGCCGCTGTTGCACCGCCGGGAGATGGTGAACCATGTGCAGCGACACAACCCCATCAAATGCCTCGCGTTTGAAAGGTAAATTCGCCGCATCACCGACAACGAACAAGCCGTGACTCACGATACGTTCTCGGGCTTCGTCCAGAGCAAGAAATGATATATCCAGGCAAACACGATATTGATAACCGGAAGAATATTCAAGGTACTCCGGATACTGAATCGGTCCTGATCCCGCATCAAGCAGGAATTTCCCCGTCTTCTTCAGGTAACGGTTAACTCGCATATGGCACCGGTGGATATATTCACGAGAAACCGGTCTTAGGTCCTCGTAGCGCGCGTTCTGATAAAGACCTGAGCCTACCTGTTTCCAACCAACGGAATCGTAGAACTCGCGCACCCGTTGCTTAACATCGGGCTCGATTTCAGGTAATCCGAGTATTTCGTTTTCCAATTCCGCTCACTCCCTGACGATCGGTTCACCTGACAATGCATTCAACGTCTCTTCGTACACCGAAATAAACCCCGGCTGAATGACCTGCTCCAGAGGTCGTTCAGTTATGTCTTCCCAGAACTGTAGCAAATGCCAGGGAAATCGGAACGGGTATTTAAAGAAGAACAGGTAGGCATAACGGATAGCAAGCTCAATCTGATCATCTGGTAGACGCCGATCAAGTGGCTCCGCAAGCCTCTGATCGATTGCCTTTAAATAATCCTCTGAAGTTGAAGGATCATAGGTAAACCCTCTCCCCCGATAATGAGAACACCCCGCGGAAATAACCGGTACCCCACTCATCGCCATCTCTAAACCCACAGTCGTCGTGTAAACCAGACCTAGATGCGCGATTTCAATTAAATCATAGGTGTTTATCTTCGATTCCGGTGGAATGAGGATGACGTTTTCGGGGAGATCCGGGAATGAGTCGCGCACAATCTCCACCGATGGATTACCCGCCAAAATGAGTTCAGCAGGGTGTACACGAACGACCAATTGGGCATCCGAGCAACCAGAAAAATAATCGACAGTCATCCTGAGCCACTCAGCCATGCCTTCAGTGAATACCTGCCGGTCGAGGGCCAAGCTATCCCCTACAACATTCGTACACAATAGAACCACGGGCTTTTCTGGGTCAATTCCAAGAAGTGCGAGTTCTTCCTGAGCGTCCTTGCTCTCGGCAGTTTGCCACTGACGGCCAAAGTTCTCCCAAGTGCGTCCGCCACGACGTGCACGATATAGGTCTCGCAGTTCATTCTCTTGCGCCTTTGACAGCGGCTCATCATCCTTTGCCTTCCAAAGGCTGGTTGTATTCAGCCGCATAACTTCATCATTCTGAGCCAGCCATATCCTTTCCCGCTGTTCACCGAACTCATACGTGACCACGTTGGTATTGAGAAACCTCGCCGTCTGAAAAATCACCCCAAATTCCAGGACACTCCCATTGGGGATCACGATTGTGTCATAAGAAATCTCGTCAAGGAGACTTAAAGTGTTCGCGGCTGCCGCTTGATTCCGCTCCAAGCGTAATTGGTAGATTTCTGCATCCGGCCCGCCATCCCGAAGATCCAGTTCCTCACGCATCGTGCTGTATTGCACATCAATCCTGGCTGCATTGTCAATGATTTTAACCAGCTCCGTTGGCAGTGCTTTGCTTTGGGACACAGATAAATCATGCAGGCTTATAAGGTTCAGAATGGGTGCGAGGACCTTCCGCAGATAGACTCTTTGACGGCGAATATCAAAAAGGGGTACTGGAGTTTTCCAATCCCTATAAGGGAGAAAACCCAAGTCTACATGGTGCCCTCGACTTGCGAGTAGAAGGCTGACAGCAACTGCATACTCAAGCCACCATCGAAGATAACCGATGACGAGGATCCGGCGGCGCTGATGGATGTTGGCGTTCTCGTGGAGTATTTCTACAGCCTCGACCCACGCGGGTAAAATGTTGTCCAAACGCTCCAGAGAATATCCCTCCGTAGGCACATTGCCTCTGGAGAAGCACGACTGATAGATCTCAGCGCTGAGCGGTATTCTCGCGGCACTATTTCGCAAAAATTCCTTCACGGACGTCAAGCGACCGCCTCGGTGATTTCCCAGTTCAGTGCCGGGCGAACAGGTCCACGCCGAGGTTCTGCCCACTGGCTGCCCGGAGCGCCCGTTGGATCGACGGTGAAGGTCAGCGCATGTTCATCTGTGAAGTACGACCGTATACGAAATGAACTGGCATTTACACCGAGGATGAAGATCCCCCCATTGAGAAGGTCTCGAGGGATGCAGCAGCGGCTGATATAGTGACCCTTGCGTCGTTCCATGAGACGTTCGTATGTCTCTGGATTATCTGTATCAAAGGATGTGAAAACCTGCTCGCCTCGGCTTGTAGCCAAGTACATCCCCACTCGCAAACCGGTTATCTCCTCCTGAAGCTCATACTCGAACTCCACACTGAAATCCTCGGAAGAGATCACTCGATCTGCTACTCGACCTTGAGAATCAAGAACGCGAATGGCAAGCGGATGAAACAGGTTGTTGGTCTGGTAATCATCGCCTGGTTCCCACCGGCGCTCCCCCGAACGCGCCATTTCCGAGGTCATATAGAAATCCACGGCCTCAGACGTGGGGCCCCGCATTACAATCTGACCCTTATCCAACACAATCGTCTCTTCGGTCAGGCGAAGAATTGCCGACATATTATGACTGACAAAAAGTACTGTCCGCCCCTCATGGGCAACATCGCTCATCTTGCCCAGACATTTGCGCTGAAACTCTGCATCTCCGACTGCTAGAACCTCGTCAACGACGAGGATCTCCGGTTCTAAATGAGCCGCTACAGCGAAAGCAAGGCGAAGGTACATGCCACTGGAATAGCGTTTCACCGGTGTCTCGATGAATTTTCGCACCTCCGCGAAGTCCACGATTTCATCGAACTTGCTCTTGATCTCGGTGCGCTTCATACCCAGGATGGCGCCATTAAGATAAATATTTTCCCGTCCGGTGAGTTCGGGGTGAAAGCCTGTGCCGACCTCTAAAAGAGATCCGACGCGCCCATAGATCTCCGCTTTTCCCTCTGTAGGATCCGTAACGCGTGAGAGCAACTTTAAGAGTGTGCTTTTCCCGGCGCCATTCCGGCCGATAATACCGAGCACTTGTCCTCGTTCCACATTGAAATTAATATGTCGCAACGCCCAAATGGTGTCTTTCGATGGTGGGGGGTCGCGGCGACTCAACAGGCGTAGGCTGCTCGCCAGAGCATCTCGCAATGTACGATACCCACTCGGCAAACCGCCGATTCGATACCGCTTACCAAGATCATCAACCCTAATTGCGTCCTTCATCATTCGTTACACCACATCGGCGAATGTTCGTTCCATACGTTTGAAGTAGAGCATCCCACTGATGAGAAGTGATATCGCCATCACGATTGAAATGATTATTAGCCCCGAAGGCGGTTCTCCCACTCCCAGGATCGCCCATCTAAATCCCTGAACCACACCCGCCATCGGGTTAAGCCCATAGGCGATCCTCGCCCAGCCTTCCGGGATTAGCGTCGCTGAATAAACCACTGGTGAAGCATACATCCACGCCTGGAGAAGGAAAGGTGTCACATAACCCACATCGCGGTATTGCACATTCAACGCTGAAAGCCATAGCCCCACACCTAGAGCGGTCACCAATGCTAGAAGGAGGAACAAAGGTAATGTCCATATCGCTTCTGTAGGGCGGACGCCGTAAAAAATCATCATTCCGACTAGCACGAGAAAAGAAAGTGAAAAATCAACGACGCCGGCCAAGACAGATGCCAAGGGAATGGCAATACGTGGGAAGTAGACTTTCGTGATCAGGCTGCTGCCGGTAACAAGGCTGTTCCCCGCTTTAGCAACGCCGTCCTGAAAAAGCACCCACGGGAGCAAACCGGAGAAATAGAAAACAGGGGGTGGAGCACCGTCCGTATCCAAATTTGCCAAGCCTGAAAATATCACGGTAAAAATGACCATACTTAGGAATGGTTTTAAGATCGCCCAGGCTGCACCAAGCAAGGTTTGTTTGTATCGAACCTTGATATCGCGCCACACGAGAAAGTAGATGAGCTCACGATAACGCCAAAGCTCACGGAGATCGATCCACGCCCACCCGCGCGAGGGTCGGATGACTGTTAACTTCTCTACTACTTGTTTTTCAAGTGAAGATGTCGTTTGGGTCACAACTTTCCCTGAACGTTAGGTTTGCTTTCGCACCTTTCGGTACCATTCAACTGTACGTTTCAACCCTTCCTCAAGCTTGACTTGCGCTTGAAAGCCAAATCGCGCCTTTGCCTTGGATGTGTCTAACCCTCGGCGAGGCTGCCCGTTTGGGCGACTGGTGTCCCAAACCAGCTGTCCCTCAAACCCTGTTAACTCCACGATCTTGGTCACCAAGTCCTGGATGCTAATCTCTTCACCCGAGCCAAGGTTTACGGGATCGCTGGATTCATAGCGCTCGGCTGCGAGTAAGATTCCTTCGGCTGCATCCGTTGCGTACAGGAATTCACGCGTGGGTGACCCATCTCCCCATACGACAATTTCATCATCGCCTCGTTCTTGCGCCTCGAAGCATTTTCGGATCAATGCAGGAATGACATGCGAAGTCTCTAAATTAAAGTTATCCCTGGGACCGTAAAGATTTACCGGGATCAAAAAAAGCGAATTGAAATTATATTGCTGACGGTAGGATTGCGATTGGACCAGGAGCATCTTCTTTGCCAGACCATACGGCGCATTGGTCTCCTCAGGGTATCCGTCCCAGAGAGTTTCCTCCCGGAAAGGCACTGGCGTAAATTTCGGGTAAGCGCAGACAGTCCCGATAGCGACGAACTTTGAGACGCCGGCTTTCCAGGCCTCATGCATCAACTGGACACCCATCATGAGATTATCGTAGAAGAATTCTGCTGGGCGTGCCTGGTTTGCTCCAATACCCCCTACATTAGCGGCTAAATGCAATATCAAATCTGGATTCGCATCGGCGAGCAAACGTTTCACCGCTTCAGGCTCGACGATGTTGTATTTCTCAATCTTGGGCACGAAGACCTGGGTTGCACCCCGCTCGGCTAGTTTATCAAGTACGTAGGACCCGAGGAAACCATCGCCTCCCGTAACGCACACCTTTCGATCCTTCCAAAAATCTGAGTTTATTGATTTTGATGCCATCTTGACCTCTTCTTAGTTTTCTACGCTCGCCCTAACAGGCGATCATTCAATGCAACCGATCCTTGATCAGACATATCGCTAGAGTTCTTGTGTTATGTGACTGCCTGGTTGGGGTATGCCAATCTCACCAGTCTTGTTGTCGATAATATTGATCTCTCGACCTTCGACCATGATTATGGGCACATGATCCCTTGATTCACTATCCACGATCTGGATGCCTAGTTCCAGACAGGTCAAACGGCATATATCTGCGATATCTCCGTCACCCACAATTCGCACAGCAGACACATTTTTCCTCTGTGCAGTCGATAATATTCGCTGGGCTTCTTCTCTAACTTGGCGATAGAGCATCATTGAATTATCGATATACGCCACCGTCAATCGAGCACGCAGGGCAAGCCCTTCCGGCGTGATGATATAGCGCAGTTTCTTCCGCTCCGCACGCTTGACCTTCACATACCCTTTAGCGGTCAATCGTTTGAGGTGCCAATTTACGGTCCCTACGGCAACACCAAGTTTAGTCGCCAACCCCGCCTGGGTAATATCCGGATCGCGTTCGATCTCGGTAAGCAGTCCAAGCTCACGGTCCGATTGCTCTGCTTGCACCATGGTACTCCTTCTAAAATTCAGTGGCTGAATTATAACCCTATGTTATTCACAGTCAAGCATGACCAAAAGGCCAGAAAGGAGGCGGCAAAGAAATTCCTAACGCCAGTTAACTCATGTATACCCGGTCGAAAGATTTATTCAGTTCAGGATTCTGTGTCTAATCCACACTCGCTAATATCAAATAACCAACGAGAACCATTAGCAGCATTATCGTGCAATTCTTGAAACACTTTTACACAGGAGTCCATATAAGAATCCCGTGCAACCTCCGGCATGGAATCCCACCAGAACTCATCTACGTAGATATACCGATAACCCGCATCCGAGACCTGGTGAACATCGGGGAAAGCTACTAGATCAGTCCATGAATCTGACTCGTCGTAGCTATCAACCGCAGAACGCGTCAGTCGACCGGTAATCGGAACCGCCCTCCAACCGCGCGAATCAAGTACCTCCACCCCCGGCTCGAGTTCGTCCCACACGAGTCGAGTCATGGCAGCATCAACCGGCTCAATTACGTCGGCAAACACTGCTTTTGGAATGGCTGCAAATAGCGATCCCGCGACGACCAAACCTCCGAAAACACCAAAGGCTGCCACCGTCACGACAACAGCCCGGATCCAATTCGGGTGCTTTAAATGCCAAAACGTGTTCAAAAGGGGCGCGGTTAAGATTATCCAACCCATCAAAGCATAATAGGTTAGGCGTGTGATATCTCGATCGACTTCATAGCGAAGAAACAGGGGAATGACAAAACCAAAGAAGGTGCTAATGGCAATGGCGAGGTATAGGAAGCGGCCCCGTTTTGCCCAACGGATGGATGCCCATGCGATCAACGGTGCCAAGAGCAAGGCAGGACCAATTTCCATAAGTCCAATGAGTAGCTCTCCCGGTTTGGTGATTCGCAGCTCACCCAAGTGGGCGGACACGATCGCAGGAGGGAACCGCAGTGAGAAGCCAACGGATGGACCTGCTGTCCCTGAAAAAGCTACTTCGGTTGGCAATATGATGCCCCTAACAGTCTCGGTAATCGTCCCACCCTGGAAGATGATTATTGCCGACGCTATAGCCAACATGACAATTCCGGTGCGAAGCTCCAACCGCCAGACGGGTCCCACCCTCCAGGCACGTAGAACAATAAATGCGGTGAAGAGCCCGAGTGCAAACAGCACAAATTCCGCTTCTGCAGTGAGCCCCCACATCGCTAAAAGAAGCGTTAATACAATTAAACCAAATCTGTTCACGCGGCTACGGAAGATCAGGAGTAGCAGGAGAAGCAAAGCCAGTGCAAGAGATTTCGGTCCAGCTTGTAGATAAAGGATGAAAGGTTGGAGGATGCCGTTCACAAAGGCGAAGGGGATTGGAACCGGTGGCCCGTTCGCGATGACCCAGTTGGAACTGAGTCCTTGAAGAAGATCGGGGGCAGATTGTGCACCGGAACCCCACAAGGTGAGTTGAGCCCCGGCCCGGGAAAGGATCGAGGGTGGCAGCAAAGTCAACAACCACCGCCCTCCCGATGCGAAGGTCAACACAAATGCGGTGATTACACCACCGATCTTTCGATATGTGACTCGCCAGCCCCATAGGTAAGCAAGGGTAATCGCTAACGCCGCGGTTATCCCTTTACTTAAATCAAACGCACTCCAGGGGAAAAGTCCGCCCACGCGCATTAAACTCGCTCCGAATAACTGGAATCCGTAATGATATTTAAACAAGAACCCTGAATTCATGTAGAAATGCGGGGGTAAGTCACCTGCAGCCATGGTTGAAATGATCGAGAGGTTCTTGCGATCGTCGAAGATCCCCAGACCGCGTCCCATCAAAGTAAAGAGAAGTGTGATCCCCATGAAGAACAGCAGTAGAGGCCAGGCCTGAAGATCCGCTTTATCGAGAAATGGGCGATCCGACCAGATTGTGGATAATAAACCCAAGAGGAGAACCAATCCTGCGGCGCCCCAGAAGGCGATCTGGGGTGGAATCCATCGCCCAAGCAAATTTGAGAACCAAAGAGTGAGCGCTAAACCAAGCCCAAAACCAACGATTACGCGCTCTCGGGACTTGAGTTTGAAAGCGTGCGTTGATAATAACCACCCACCCAATGTGAAAAGAAAGAAGAAAGGAATGAGGGCGAGTCCATCTAGCGCGTTGCCGGTTCTAAACCAATACATGTTACGCCTCGTCAAGCCATCTTAGAGATGCCGCGCAGGTTTCTCCCCATAGGCCATTCGCTTGTCAACCCTCCCCTTTTTACTTCGCCCACTCGCACCATTCAGACTCTGCCCGCGGCGCTAACAATTGCAATCGGGGCGAATCCAGTGTTTCTATTGGCGTGTAGTAGCAAAGGATCGGCTCGGACACCTCCCGCACCCAGGCGTCATTTTCCTCCCCGAAGGCATGAGATCTGCCTTGATATCCTCTCTCAAGAGTCGCAACTATGATCAACCCAAACCTGCCGTCTCTCAGGTCGTCATGAAAATCCTCAAGATACGCCTGGTTCCCCGACATGGCCATTTCCATCAGGAAGACAGTCTCGAACTCAGGGATAAGCGGCACGTCCTGGACCAAATCGAAAGTCAGTAAGTGCCTTTGAGAGATGAAGAGCACCTCGCCCTCTGCAATCGCCGCGCCTTGTGCATATTCCTGCACAAGATCAAGCGCACTCTGTGCTTGTCCCGCATCGTAGCTAACGATTGTCGATCCAACACCAAGAACAAATAGGATCGGGATGCCAACCAGGAGTCCTTTTATAGGCAAGGCTGGATAGAACTCGTCGCCCTCACCACCCATCTCGGGCTCAATACCCCCTGCAAAGATATAGGCACCAGATACTGCAAGAACCACCAGATAGGCATCAAGGTTATGCAGGTTGCTCCCCCCACCGATTTTCGTACTCACCACCAGACCGCCCCCGAAAAGCACCAGTGTGATGGCGACAACCCCAAGCAGGCGAAGCGGAGCTATGGTCCCTTTGCCTGACCGCCAGTGATTTAACATCAGAAGTAAAACCGGCAATGATGCCAGCAAGATCGCCGGCAGCACCCCTAAGGGATAGGTGGGATTCGGCAGCAATCTGTACCAAAGGAGCTGGGAGCCGAAACTGGACGTGAAGCGATTTACGTCCTGCCCTGATAGAGTTACATATGCTGATTGGCTGAGAAACGCAGAGATTGTGCCAGATAAAACGAAAATAGCTGGCCATGCAAGATACCGTACTGCTGATTTATTACCTCTTAGAGTCTCAAAGAAATACAGCAGCGCAGCGATCAATCCCGGAACGGGGAACCAATTGATTCGGCTGATTCCTGCCCAGGCTGAAGCAACCAGAACAACGACCAAAGTACGCACAGGTTTATCTCGATCGAAGCACCACAAGATAAGGATGATCGTAATTTGTAGGTGGTAGTAGACCGGTCCCTGGAAAAAGAATAGGAACGCCCATGCCATCGCGAGTACAGCTGACCATCCCCGCGTCAGCTTAAGCCTTTTCGTCAGCAGATACGACGCCCCAAAAGTGGTTGCAAGCCATAGAACAACTTGCCAAAGGCGGTGCATCCAGAGCGCTGAGCCAGGCAACAAGAATGGTATCGACTGGAGAAGATAGCGTGTTGGGTGAAGCACACTTGGGCTCATCTGCAAGTCATAGATTCGCTCGGAAAAGAATAAGGATGCGTAATAATATCTACTGGCTTCAGACCATCCCAATGAGAACGGATAAATGGAGAGATCCGGTAAAAACACCGCTATGCGATAAAGCACACCTTGCATGAGCGCTAAGCCCAAGAAGATGTTCGTGTAGGTCCAATGTGGACGCATACTTTGAAGGATTAGAGAGTTTAAAATGAGTATGAACCAGAAGACCAGGGCTCGTAAGCAAATGGATTGAAAATAATACCCATATGGCCCCATGACTAAGAATGGTAAAAGCAGCAGTAGGAAGGCGAGGATCGGATAACGAAGGACCCCTAGGCGCTCAACAAAAGAAGCAATTTTATTGGCCCATCGGGTGATCGGATCGCTCAGGGCTGTCCAGGTAACGAGGAGAGTTGCTATCTCAACAGCCAGTACTACTCCACCCAGGAGAAGTGCCAGCCTCCACTTCCACGATACTGGTAGGATCTGGATTTCCTGAGCAAATCGAAACTGATCAACGACAGCTCCCAGTGTTAGCCAAATGGTCACAGAGAGAATGAACCGCAACCCGGTGAGGCGATCGCTCAGAGAGTTTTCCACACTCATTGTCCTCTATGGCGAAGCATCCGCTTCAACCCCGGCTTTAATCCCCCCGTTTGCACTTGAGAGAATGGCCGGGAGGAAAAATACTCCGGGAACGCTTGCGATCATTTCCAATGTTCTCACGATAAGGGCAAGTGTCAGTGCACTCTGAATCGAAACGCCACCCAAGTTCGTGAAAATATACGAGATCGATACTTCGCGGATTCCCAGACCATTAATCGAGAAAGGCATGAGAGTTATCAGATACGTAAAACTCCAAAGACCCGCGACCATGGGAAATGATATCGTCTGTCCCATGCCTGTAAGCAACAGCCATAATAAGGAAAATAAACAAGCCATATGCAGCCAAGTGAACCCAAAAGCTGCAATCAAGGCGCGCGGACGGCGAATCCACATGACAATCACGTCGATCAATCGACGGAACATCTTGATGAATTTGGTCCAGGCGTCAGACCAATTGAATGTGAGCGCTACAGCAAAACCGGAGATTCTCACGACTTGTAAGAATAAACCCCCAGCAACTGCGTTCGTTTGAATCCAATCGATCAATACACCGAGTCCTAAGGGAATCGCCATCGCCATCCCAGAAAGCCCTACGAGACGGTCTGCGGCAATGGACGCAGCACTCCCGACACGATCTTCTGAGCGTGGCAATGTTCCTGCTAAACGAACGACATCTCCACCAATGGTCGTCGGAAGGAAATTCGCGGCAAACAGACCTGCGAATGTCATCCGCAGACTTTCCGCAAACGATATATTCGGTGTTGTAGACCGAAGAAGGGAATACCAACGCGCTCCCACAGAAATCCGGGAGATCGCCATTAGGATGACAACCAGCACCAAATGGATTGGGGGGATCTGGCGTAAAGCATCGACGATCTCGCTCCAACCCTGCTGACTTAGAAGATAAATAAGCAGAGCGATGGAGAGAAAGGTTCCAATCACCCTGATGATGTTTTTACGCGAAAAAAAGTCGGGGCGCAGCTTCATGCTTCAGAGCGCGACGGAGCTACGACCTTGCGGATGGAATACGTTGGCTTGGCCTGTGACTCATGATAAATACGGACTAATAACTCCGCTATCAGTCCCATTAAGATCGATTGGAAGCCCATGATCATAGTCATCGTACTGAGTTGAAGCAGCGGCGACCCAAGAATGGAGATTCCAAGCCACAGTCTGCGTACGATGAGGAAGAATAAAATGAGAACGCTTGGCACGATGAGCAGGATGCCTGCGCCACCAAAGAGGTAGATCGGCTTATGCCCATAACTGATGAGGAACTTCACCGTGAATAAGTCAAGCAGGACTTTGATCGTACGGCTCAAGCCGTATTTTGTCTTACCAAAACGCCTTGGGTGGTGTTGAACCGGAACCTCTATGATGCGAGCCCCCACAGATACTGCATACGCTGGAATGAAGCGGTGCATCTCACCATAAAGGCGGAATCCCTCAAAGACATCCCTCCGGTACGCCTTCAATGTGCAGCCGTAATCGTGCAATTTGACACCCGTAACTGTCGAGATCAACCAATTCGCCATCCTGGAGGGGATCGTGCGGGTTATCAGCGTATCTTTCCGATCCACCCGCCACCCAGAAACGACATCATAGCCTTCATCGATCTTCTCAACGAGCATGGGGATATCTGCGGGGTCATTTTGAAGATCGGCATCCAAGAGAATAATAATCTCTCCAGCCGAATAATCGAGGCCTGCCGCGATCGCGGCTGTCTGTCCAAAATTCCTGCGGAATTGAATTACGCTGACAATATCCCTCGCTTCTTGAGCAATTTCGAAGAGGATGTCGACACTCCCATCTTTTGAGCCATCATCCACGAATATGATTTCGTAGGAGAAGCCAGCTAATGCCTCATTAATCGCCTGAAAGAGGGGATGCAGGCTTTCGGCCTCGTTATATACGGGAACAACAACGGAGATCTTCACGGTATTCTCCTAAAAACCAGGATCGAGGAATCTTCACGGCATGGATCAGTGGGAGGAGTTGGTTCAAACTCATCATAGTGAAAAGGATCAAGGAATCCCGCAACTGTCGAACTATAATTCCGCTTCTCAACCATAATATAATCCGCATCCGCTAACCAATTATTTGCCAATTGATCATTCCAGTATCCAAATCGTAATAATTCATCAGAGTCACCTCCACCTCTTAGCGTGTAGTCCCCGTTTAATTGAGGTGGGAAAGTTATAGCATTCGATAGATACAGGAGGGGCACTGGAGATCGGCCAACCCCCCAATAGATTAGTGAATCAGCTGGTATTCTCTCAGCCAAGTACTCCCCCACTTTCTCATGCGCCGTAATAATATCTTTTCCACAATCATAAGAACGATACGTGTTGCCAAATACAATCGTTGCCAACACTAATTCTATCCCAATAAACGCTCCCACAAATACCCCTAAGAAGTTCCTGTTGACAAACCTTTCTCGATAATACACTACCCTAACAGCATAATAGAGAAACACTGAAGCAAAGCCCATCATAACTGCGTTCAACAGAAGACTAGTCCAAGAAATTATTTCATCGCTCGTAATACTGTACTTGCTTTCAATTGCATGTAAAAGTAAAACCGTCCCCGGCTCCAATCGCTGGTTCGACAATCTTGGAACCTGAGTTTCGAGTAACGATTCACTAAGACTCGAGTCAAGCGACATGCCAAACAGAATAGGCACGAAAATTAGAATTAAGATAAGCGCTATTCCCCGAAAAGACGCTGTTCTTCTGAGAGCATATTTGCCCATTAGAATGAATAGCAGCAAACCTGCAAGGTGGAAGAATGCGAAATAATTGTGTAAACAAAATGGGCAATACTCCAACCCCAGGGATGCCCATATGTGCATTGTCATCAAGGTTAGGTAAAGTACAGACAAAAACAAACCAATTTTAAAGTCTGTTTTCCCCTCACGGTTCTTCGGATTGAATTGGAAAACCAACCAAAAGCTGATCAAGCCAAGGGCTGATAATAGATGTAAACGAAGGCTGGAAAATAAAATCCGAAAACGACTTCCGAGGAAGTTAACCGGACCCCACACCGGTTCCCCCCCGGCTGTCTCTCGGAATGAATTTAAGAAAGGGGTCAGCGAGGCTGGCATCCACTTCGCCCACAATTTCAGGATATCTGGCCAATATACAGCATGACCTAAAAGGACGATCGCAACACCTGTGATGAGACTCCAATATCCCGACTTTCTCCCATGCTGCCAAAAGATATATGCAATTAGAAGCAGCGGAAAGGGAACCATATTAATGCGTGTCAGAGCTATCAACCCACCAAGAAGTGTGCCTAAGAATAGCTGCCAGGGCTTACGTCCATCACCTAATGTAAGCGCCAGTGACCAAATCAGCATCGCCGCTACAAGCACCTGGGAAGTCGCTTGACTGAAAATTTTGACTAATGCAGGGTTGAGGGCAACCGCCCATATACCAACCGCAGCCATCCAGGGACCCGTAAATCGTCGTGATGCCACCCATAAGCCCACGACTATTAAAATACCCAGACTCAAAGCGTAATAACGTGCTGTACGAAGTCCGGCACCAAATAAGACTTGCACCCACCCTGGAATGAGAAACGATAAAGGCATGTGATTTGTTAGTGGACCGTAATCCTGGAAAGGCTGGTAATTACCTAAAGCAAATTGGAAGCCTTTAAAAAGATAGAGCCCTTCGTCAATAACTGAAACCTGACCATGCACATGCCCCCAGGCGTGAATTAAGTAAGCTACTCCACCCAGAAGAGCGAGAACTTCTGGCAGGAAACGTACACTTACAAGACGGTGAGCAAAACGATCGATACTCTTCAAGCCTCGATCCTTTATATAGATACCGCAGTATCGTCAGATTCGAATAGTGGTTGGCTAAGACTGACCATTGGTTTTAACAAAAGCCAAGCAAGAAGACTGAAGCCACTCAAATGTGTAACAACGCTGGCAGAAAAGAGGCTCTCTGCAAAGATCTAATCAAGTTACACAAAACAGAGAGTTCAATCCACGCCGTTACCGGCGTTCTGAATCACTGCCGTAACCCCCGTATCCCAGCGATGCCAATCGCCGAAGTGCTCATCCAGTATCTTCAAGCCCTCTCCGATGGGTTCCTGCCCGACCGCCTCGAGGTCTGCATCAACCATGATGGGCACTAATTTCTTATATGTAATCTTAGGTTCCCATCCTAATTGACGGCGAGCTTTTGAAGGGTCGGCATGAAGGTAATCGACCTCCGTCGGTCGAAAATAGCGCGGGTCGATCTCCACATACTCCTGCCAATCCATGTCAGCGTAGGTAAAGGCTTCTTCGACAAACTCACGGATGGTTGGGGCGACCCCAGTTCCGATGACGAAGTTGTCGGGTTGATCCTGCTGCAAGATTTGCCACATGACTTCGACGTACTCCGGCGTATATCCGTAATCACGGCGCGAGTCGAGATTCCCGAGATATACTTTGTGCTGCAGTCCGGCCTTGATCCTCGCCACAGCCCGTGTCACTTTACGCGACAGGAACGTCGGTCCCCTCCTAGGGCTTTCGTGGTTAAACAATATCCCATTCGCCGCAAACATATCGTAAGCTTCACGGTAGTTAACAGTCATCCAATAAGCGTACACTTTCGCGATCGCATACGGGCTGCGCGGTTCGAAAACCGTCTCCTCACTTTGCGGGGGCGGCGCATTGCCGAACATCTCGCTGGAGGACGCCTGGTAGAAGCGTGTAATAATCCCGCTTCGCCTTACAGCTTCCAAGATGCGCGTCGTCCCCAATCCGGTTACGTTACCCGTATACTCCGGCATATCAAAACTTACTTTGACGTGCGATTGTGCCCCCATGTGGTAGATCTCGTCCGGCTGAATGTTATAGATCATATTCGTTAGTTGCTCGCCATTCGACAGGTTTCCGTAGTGCAGGAACAGCTTCGCAGTGGGGTCATGTGGGTCCTGGTAGATATGGTCGATGCGTTCAGTGTTAAACGTACTCGTTATCCGAATCAGGCCATGAACTTCATATCCCTTGTACAACAACAACTCTGCCAGATATGAGCCGTCCTGTCCCGTGATACCGGTGATTAAAGCTTTCGTCATTTTCCAATTCCCTCTGGCATGTAATCTTGTGAACCAATATTCAATCGCTGAATTATACCCCTCAAGATGGCTTCTCTCTACCCCCGTAGCCTTTTCGTACGAATAACGTCAGATAGGAGCGTTCCTGCTAGATAGATGGCTGTGAAGAAGAGGATACTCCCCAATATTCCTTCCAAGCTGAGTGTAGGCGTATTGTAATATCGGCCGAAGTACCAGTGTGTAACGAGCAGATAATCAACGCTAAGGATTACGAACCAGCGTTTCAGCCAGGGGCTTTCAGTTAGACGGACCTCAACCCAAGTCCATGCGATCAGAGCAGCCTGAGCCACAAGGAATAGTACCCGATAGCGAGGGTTATCCCACTGGTACCCCGGGGCGCGGTAGGAGGAAACCAACGCCGTCACCCAGAGTAGAACGGCGAGATAGAACTCCAGACTCCTCCATCCCTTTCTCCTGAAAGCCAGCCAAGTCCCATACAGCAGGAACGGCAGCATCAAGAACCACCCCAGACTACGCCAAATACCGATGCTGCGCCAGATAGGCGCGCCCGGTGCAATCAAGGCAGCCGGCAAGAAGGGTTGGATGAGTCCATATAGGACGAGGAAAGGAGTCCGAAAACTACCTGGCAAACGATCAAGCAGGGTATCGAGCATATCTGATTGCTCGCTGACGAGTGTAATCCGCCATTGATCCCCTGCATTCACCCACCATTCTCGCACAACTTCCCAGGGGGAACCGGCGATAGCATCTAAACTCGCCCATGCACGGACGGCGAGGGCCAGAGCTGCCAGGATAAGCACGCCGAGCAGAGCCAGAACGAACAACTTTCTATGCCGCCCAATTCCAAGCCCTTCCCAAAACCAGGCCGAAGCGACAATCGCAAAGATCACGATCACAAATGGTGGTGATATCGGCAAGGCCATTATTAATGCAGATGCCACGACGAGTGTGATTCCACCCTTCAACTCCCCTTTGCGGATCCGCGAATAACCATACAAGGCAGCGGCCAGAGCGGCGATGAGAAAGGGTTCACGCATCTGCGATGAACCCAGCAGCACCGATTCAGGGTAAAGCGTAATTATCCAGGCAGTAATCATCGCCGCTTTATCCCCAATAGCAGAAGCCGCAAATCCCCAAGCGAAAAGCACCGCCAGCGCCGAAACCGCGGCTGACATTACGACGATTAATAAAGGACGCTGGGTGTCCGGGCTGAGGTAGCGATAGATGCTGGAACTAAGGAAGAGCAATCCCCCGTATTGGTCGCTTCCCGTCGGGTTTGTAAACGCAGTTGTAAGAGCTTGGTCCATTCCGGACCGCGACCAGGCATCGGTATCGCGTTTGTAAGAATCCCAGAACACATAACCAGCCCTTTGTGGTTTCTCGTCGTAACCCCAGACTGGCAAACCCCGATAGAGCACGATCCCCACGAGAACTCGCAAACCCAGGGCGACTAACGCAGCCACAAGCAAGGCTTTGCCCGCCCCTTCATTTTTATAAAACTTCCAAACGAAATAAATAATGAGCAGGGAGATGCTCATTAATAGTGAATAAGCCAACCAGCCTTGGATGGTGAAACCAACGAGATCAGAACAGGCCAATATGGTGCAAGCAGCCAGCGTCGGGAGGATCCACGCCAGGGCAAACCCAATTCGCTTCAATGGTCAATGACCTCCAGGTCGACTCTTCCCTTGCTCCAAAACCAGAGACTGCGGACAACCATGTAAATAACCAATACCTGCAAAGGCACAAGAAAACGCGGGTTGTCGCCATGATCGAGGAGCGTTTGCAGGATGGAAATTATCCAGATCATCCCACCCACCGCCAATGAAATTAAATCGAACTGCAATCTACGGCGCCACTTGGCGCTTGCGGCCACCAACGCGCTGAGAACGAGGAACAGGATATTCGCCAGCAGGGAGATTCCTCTTCCAACAGTCGCCATCCCACTCAAGACTCCCCCTGCGAATACCGATTGTACCGCCTCTGGACGCCAATAGACGGGCGCTTTCCAGAAGGAGATCCAGCCGGCGATTACGTTCTTTAGATAGAGATCGGGATGATGCCGGATCAACCACCAGGAGAGCCGCTGCATCTCGCGCGCGAGCTCATAGAAACCCAAACCTGATGCCTTAGAGATCTCCGGGATCGCCTCCCAAATGGCATTGGTCTGCACCCCGCGCGCAGTGATCTGCGCATCCCGGAAGTGGATATAGGTGTCGCGAATAGAAGCGTACTCATCGGGAAGAAACTCGAAGTACTCCCCCGTATGCTGCACGAGGCTGTAACCCGCCATTGCTGTGGGCGATAGTACGTGATAGTGCTGTTTCATGTAGACCAACCAGCTGCCCTGCAGGGCTATCGGTCCGAGGGAATACAACGCCACGAACAGCAGCTTTTTTTTCCAATCCCCGTTGGCTGCAAGCCAGACGAAGGGAAGGAACCATATCGTCAATGGGAAAAACAAAGGACGGATCAAGCCCACCACGCTGATTGCCACGCCCAGTAATACTACGATACTATATCTCCGAGCAGGACTTCTAACGCGCGTGAAACAAACGAACAGGCAAAGATTTAGAACGACAAAGAACGTTGTAAGCGTTTCCGTCAGGAGGTTGGCTTCAAAGAGGAACTGCCCGGGGATTAGATTGTAGAGAGCGCCAACGACAAAACCGAGCGCCATACTGTTCGTCGTCCGCCATGTGATCCAGTAGAGAAGCATGGATATCATTAACCCTAACAGCATCTGCACGAGCCACACACGATCAGGCTGCAAATCGAGCAGCGCTAGAAAGGCCGGATAGCCGGGGACACGTGTGCCGTCATAACCGCTGAAGGATAGATCTTTGAGGGCTTCCCCCAGACGCATATAGGATCCTGTATCGCCATAGGATATCGATCCATAACTAAACCACAGCCAGGCGCGCAACGGCATCCCTAGCAGCAGAAGAGAGCCTGGCCATAGGAATTCCCGCTTCCGTAAATATGCTCCAAAACGCGCGCCAAGATCATGCAGCATCGTTTGTTTCCAATCCATCCAGCAGCCTTCTGGCGCGGTCACGCCAGTCGTATTGAGTGGCGTCTTTACCCGCTCTCTCCGCAAGCGAATGCCGGCGGCTATCATCCGCCATCAATTGATTCAGCGCTTGATCCCACGCCGCTACATCATTGGGAGGGAGCAAAACTGCGTTCCCCTCATTCAGAATCTCACGAAAAACCGGTAAATCACTGGCGAGGATCGCCCTGCCCGATGCGAGATACTCAAACTGCTTCATCGGGCTGGCAAATTGCGCCGTATCTCCCCCGCTGCTGACGGAGATCTTACGCTCATAGGGCATCAGCAGTACATCACAAGCCGCCTGAACCATCGGCAGCCGCTCGTTGGGAACAAAACCTAAGAGCTGGACGTTCTGCAAGCCAGCTTTCTGCAGCCGGCTGCGCCAGAACTCTACCGCTTCGGGTTCGCCTCCAGCCCATAAGAAGTGGATATCTGGGTTGCGCCAGGCCAGGTCCATTAACACATCAATCCCCCGCCCCGCATAGAGATGCCCGGCATAGCCGGCTGTGAAACCCTTAGCAAGACCTAATTTATCTCTCGCATTTTCTGGATCCGGGAGATTGTGATACTGAGCCATATCCATTCCCATTGGCGCGACAAGCGCGAAGGGCGGCTCAAGATCAACTTGATAGGCATCACTTAACCACTCACGCATCGCCTCTGTGATCGGCAGAACCCTCGTCGCTCCTTTACCCTCAAGGAATCTGCGAAACAGGATCGGACCCAGACGACCTTGCGGACGATCATGAACCTCCAATACAGTCGGCAACCCCAACGATGAAGCAATCGCTGCCGCCTGAAGCGGCCACACATAACACAGCGATGGATCCCACGCCCGCGCCTTCAAGACTGCTCGAAGGGAAAAATCATACCGCCGAAAAACTCGCAAACAGGTTAACCTGGAAATCGGGAATGAATCTCGAATGCCATAAAACTCCTTAAGTTCCGCCCAGACTATCTTTGGCTCAGGCCCCGGGAGCCAGAGATGAATATCATGACCCAGGTCAACGAAAGCCTGGCAGACCTTCATTAGCTCAATTGAATTGGCCGTGCGTGACGGGACCCTTGAAGAAGAGATAAGTGCGATTCGCATGATAAATCAACCGCCTTAAGCCTGCGCTTGTTCGCTCGAAACTCGCTGGAGTTCTCGCAGAGTTTTCCAAACAAGAACAATAGTTGTGCCGAAGAGGTACGCGCTGAATAATGCCGCCATGCCATTGGCGCCCATTACAGGGACGAGCAGGATCGTTCCGATGACTTTGCCAATTGCGAATGCAAAATGGGCTTTAGCTGGATAATCAGGAAGACCAAGCGGCAGCAGGACGAGTTGGTTCCAATAAAAAATGTTAACGGCCATCATACCGACAAGAAGGATGAGAACATTGATATAGGAGGTAGGAAGGAAATCCGGTCCATATAAACCGACTACCCAAGGTCCAAAGAGCACAAGCCCAAGGCTAGCCGGCAAAGTCCAGGCGGCGGCAAGAATAGTCCCGCTGCGCAATAAGTAACGGACGTTCACCCAGTGACGGCTTGCTACCTCTCTCGCTACCTCCCTGTACGTCGTACTGATCAACGGAGTAACGGGGGTCATCAGGATGTTCATGATTGCCTTGGCAATCTTGTAGTAACCCACCTGCAATGGGGTACTAAAGTAAGCCAGCCAGAGCATCTCGCTATCTCTTGAGATTAATTTAATCGTCCCGGAGAGATTCGTGCTAATGCCAAAGCGCACCAGTTTTGCACGGCGGGGTGCTAATAGAGACAGAGACGCTCGCCACCATCCCCGGCCCCACACTTGATGCGCCTGCCAAAGTCCAGCCAGCGAAATAAATAAGCCCCATGCCACTTTTCCGACCAGGTAGGCGATGACAATATCCCTTAGATCGCCCCCGCGGACAAAAGCTGCAGTGATCAGCAAAATCGTTAAAATACTTTGCCCGATCGTTGCGTAGGCAATCATGCCAAAGCGATTGAAGTACTGGAGCAAGCCGATAGCACTCTCAGAGAATAAACTCGCTAAAACGTAGAACCCATAAAGAGCAAATAAGGGGGCGAGGTCAGGATTGTGGGCAAAGAGACGTGCCGCCAGCGATGAGAGCAGAACCACAAGCCCATAGGCGATGATTGACCCGATCAACTCAATAATAGCCGCTGCCTTAAACACCGCTGCTGCCTGTGCATCCTGCTCTTTTGCACTGAATTCCCCCACAAAATTGACTACAAGTTCACTCATGCGGAAAGAGACAAGGCGGTATATATTGCTAGAGAACTGCGTGATGATCCCAACCAGGCCAGCCCCCTCAACACCTAGCAGCCTCGCCGTCAGGATGCCCTGACCCATACTCAGACCCGCGGCGATCGTCTGCGCGCTGAAAAGGTATCCCGTGTTACGGATCACACGCTGAAATAGTGGGTGGGAAAGAAATCGCTTCAGAGAGGCGGAGCCGAGGCGATACAACGAACGGAGCATGTTCATCTAGTCAGTGGTTGGGATGGATTCCGCCCAATCCCGCTCCTGGAGATACCACGAGATTGCCGCTTCCAAGCCTGTCTCCAGCGAAACCTCAGGGCGCCAGTCGAGAAGCCTCTGTGCCTTGTGAATATCAGCCCATGTTGAGGGCATATCCGCAGGCGCAGTTTCCCTTTGATCGATGTCAGCGCTTTTACCGAGACGCTCTTCAATCATGGCTATCACGTCCATCATTTTCACCGGATGATCTCCCCCCAGGTTAACCACTTCAAAACCCAAGGGACGTAGAGCGGCCACTGTTCCCCGGGCAATATCTTCGACGAATGTGAAATCTCGCTCCTGAAGACCATCACCATACAAGACAAGAGGCCGCCCTTCTGCAATCCATTGGATAAACCGGAAAACACTCATGTCAGGACGGCCCGCGGGTCCATAGACCGTGAAATAGCGCAGGATTGTGATATCCATCTTGTGCAGATGGTGATAGCTATGGCAGAGCATCTCCGCTGCGCCTTTCGATGCAGCATAGGGAGAAAGTGGCTGGCTAGTGTCGGCATCCTCTTTATACGGCCTAGGGTTGTGC
>CAYLOO010000002.1:0-108717 GCA_964385355.1 uncultured Anaerolineaceae bacterium | reverse complement strand
TCGACGAGGATGCTGAGATAACGGCGCGTGAACTGGATATCGTTCTTACCTCGAGAAATATCGCCAAGGGCACCCCCATACCGATGGCGGGAATTCCACATCATGCAGCCGAGGGATATATCGCTCGCCTAATTGAGCGGGGGTATCATGTTGCGATTTGTGACCAGATCGGCGATGGTCCGGTGAAGGGCTTGTTCCCGCGCGAGGTCGTGCGTGTTATCACACCAGGAACGGTTGTTGAGGCTGAATTGCTGCCGGGTGATCGAAATAACTATCTTGTTGCCGTCGTCCTCGATGAAAAAGACCTGGGCATTGCCATAGCGGATATCAGCACAGGCGAGTTCTCCGTGGGTCAGTTTGAATCTGAGGACAGGCTCGTCGCCTTGCAGCAGGAACTTTACCGATTAGCCCCAGCAGAAGTGCTGATCCCCGAAACGCTATCTCTCGAAGGCATTTGGGATGGAAACACGACGAAACTTCCGGATTGGCGATTTGAACTCGAGCGAACAGATGAGGCTCTGCAAGAGCACTTTGGAACGACTACTCTCGCTGGTTTTGGTCTGGATGAGAAACCAGCTGCCATTCGCGCAGCAGGAGCGATCGTTGAATATCTACGCAGCTCACAAGAAGCCAGTCTCGCTCTACTGACGGGTTTGTCGATTTTCTCCCTCGATGATTTCATGATCCTAGATGCGGCGACGCGCCGCAACCTCGAGTTAACGGAAACGATACGGACGGGTGATGTGCGCGGTTCGCTGCTTGGGATTCTCGATCAAACACAAACCCCGATGGGGCGGCGTCTTCTTCACCAATGGCTCGGGAATCCACTTTTGGATTTGGAGAGGATAGAAGGGAGATTGGATCAGGTTGAAGCCTTCCATGACGACGGTGTCTGGAGAGCCGAAACTCGATCTGCTTTGAAGGCATACGGAGATCTTGAGCGACTAACAAATCGGATTAGCGCCGCTGTCGCCAGGCCGAGTGACCTGGTGGCTATGCAGGCGCTCCTTGAAAGAATCCCTCAAATCAAAGGGATATTACAGCATTCTGAGCTAGAAGCCATCAAGGGAATCGCTGCAGGCATAGACGCCTGCGAAGACATCTTTGATCTTCTGCAACGTAGTATCAGCGAGGACCCTCCTGCAACCCTTGGAAAGACTGGTGTGATAAGAACCGGGTTCTCTGAGAAGCTGGATGATCTGGTTGTATCCTCGCGCGACGCACGCGACTGGATCGCGAATCTAGAGATGGTCGAGCGGGAACGCTCGGGGATCAAAAACCTTAAGGTTGGATACAACAAGGTTTTCGGATACTACATTGAAGTTACGAAGGCGAACAGCGAGCGAGTCCCTGCGGATTACATTCGCAAACAGACGCTTGTTAACGCCGAACGCTACATAACACCGGAGATGAAGGAATACGAATCTCAAGTGTTAACGGCGGAGGAGCAGATCAGGGAAGTAGAAAGGGAGATTTTCCATGAGATCTGCGCACAGATTGCAGACCAAGCGCCACGATTATTAAAGACCGCCCGCGCAGTAGGCCGGTTGGATGTAGTGAACGCTCTGGCGGAGGTGGCGGCTCATCGCGGTTTTGTCCGCCCGGATTTATACATCGGTGATGCTCTCGACATCCAGGATGGACGCCACCCGGTTGTTGAGGAACTAATTCCAGGGAAGCGTTTCATCCCAAACGACATCCAGTTCGAAGGTAGTGAACGCATCCGGGTAATAACCGGACCGAATATGAGCGGCAAATCGACGTATTTAAGGCAGGTTGCGCTGATCGTGTTAATGGCACAGATGGGAAGTTTCGTGCCTGCTCAACATGCTCGTCTGGGTATCGTCGACCGGATTTTTACAAGAATCGGCGCCCAGGACGAAATTCATGCTGGCCAATCTACCTTCATGGTCGAGATGGTTGAAATGGCGAATATCCTGCACAACGCATCTAATCGTAGCCTGGTGATCCTCGATGAGGTAGGGCGAGGAACGAGCACCTATGATGGGGTTGCGATTGCCTGGGCTGTCGTCGAGTATCTTCACAACCATCCAAAGCTGCGAGCGCGAACGCTTTTTGCTACCCATTATCATGAACTTACGCGCCTATCGGAGTTTCTCCCCGGCGTACGGAATTACAATGTCGCAGTTTCTGAGGAAGGCGGAAAGGTTGTCTTCCTGCATAAGATCACGCCTGGCGGAGCGGATAAATCTTACGGGATTCACGTCGCCGAGCTGGCGGGTATGCCGCGGGCAGTCATCAATCGGGCGCAGGAGATCCTGGCTCAATTCGAAGCTGCATCCGATCAAACTTCAGAGGACCCGCAGGTGGCGACAAAGCAACTCCACCTCTTTTCTGAAGCGGATCCTCTCATTGAAGAAATTAGCGCCCTGGATTTGAACAGCCTCTCACCACTTGAAGCGCTCAACCGCTTGTACGAATGGCAGCAGCGCTTCGGCCAGGATGACAGCGAATAAGTAACAAATCTTCCCTTTCAAATCGCACTGTATAGATATGTCATGCTGGACCAAATCGACTTCGTTCCCCTCTCCCTTCGGTCGGGGACTTCGCAGGCTAAACTCCGCGACGAATCTTGTTCTTTAAACAGGAGGGCGGCTCTTCCCCCAATGTTATTTCGCGAGCCGTGCAACGGCGAATGAGAAATCCCTGGGATGCGACGATTAATAGCTCCTTCTGAGGAACGCAAATATCTAACCCTATATCCTTGATTTATTCATCGAGACGCATCAGGGATTTCTCGTCACTTCAGGCGCTTCGCCCCCTAAAAAGCTGGGTTCCTCGCACCCTCCGCTCCTCGAAATGACGATATTCAGGAATGTGTCATGCGGAGTCAATGCGGGTAGGCGCTCGTTAATCGCCGACCAAGTCCGGGTACTCCAGAAGTACAGGTTCCGCATCCTGGATCTCAAGATGCTGTAGAATCGTGGTAATTAATTCTGCCTTCATCTCAGAGTCCCGGCGGGACCACGTGCGGCTTTTTATTTCCAGGAAACAACCATCTACTTTCGGCTCAAGAAGTTGATCGATATTGATGAAGAACTCGAGATCCTCGAAGCTAATGAGCCAGCGAAGGCGATCCTTGTGAATGCTGATCTCGCCGGAAGGTCTAAAGTATTCACGGTAGAAGCGGGATGAATACGTGGCTGGAGCGATGAACCGGGAGCGGGAGAGCAGAACCGAGTTGTGATACTCACGCTCTGCGGCTGGACCTGTAAGCGTGAGGCGAGAGCGAACGTTAAAGACCTCGCCCTCATCATTCACAAACTCATCTTCCCGATGGCGCAGACGCGCCTCCTCAGGCTTGGGGAATCGGAAATATTTATCATATTCCAGGTAGTGTGCACGCCTTCGGATTTCGAAGACATCTTTCTCTAGTCTTGCAATTACCGCTTGCGGGTCGTCCAGTTTGACCTTGATCTGGACTTCGTAACTCTCCTCTTGTTCCGCGCCGCCGATAGCGATTAGTTTCGAGAGAACGGATCCTTCGCGTTCGGCGAGGAAAGTGTCGATTTTGGCAGCATATTGAGCGGCAAGGGGAAATAAATCCTCTTCTTGGATGGTCAATAACTCACAATCGCGCATGAGCCATTGCCCGTTTACCATCACATCCTGGACATCCGAAGCCTTGGTCGCGTAAATCAGGCGTGAGTAAACCGCCTGGGGTTCGCGCTCGAAATGGGGGATGTTATGCGTCCGGTCTTGATCGATGGCGATCAAGTCGGCACGCTTTCCTGGCTCAAGAGAGCCGGTTAGGTGATCGATGTGCAGCGCCTTTGCACCCATGCGTGTAGCCATATCCAAAGTCTTTCTAGCTGGCAGAGCGGTGGGGTCGATCGTAACTGTCTTGGCGATGAAGGATGCCAGGCGCATTTCTTCGAACATATCAAGGTCATTATTCGATGCAGTGCCGTCGGTACCGATGCCAATCTGTAACCCGGTTTCAAGCATCTCGATAATGGGGGCGAACCCAGAAGCTAGTTTGAGATTGCTCGAGGGGTTATGTGCCACACCGACTCCGGCATGCTCCAGCGTATGGATTTCGCCATCGTCGATATGGACGCAATGGGCGGCGATGACTTTCGCATCAAATAGACCTAACTTCTTCACCCAGGGTACCACCGGCATGTCATAGGTCTCGCGCCAGTCATTGACCTCTCCCTTGGTTTCGGAGATATGTATATGCAGGGGTACATCAAATTCTATGGCAAGATCTCTGCAAGCCTCGAGTATTTCCTCTGTGCAGGTGTAGGGGGCATGGGGCGCAACTGCAGGAATGATTAACGGGTCATCCTTCCATTTTTCGATGAATCTGCGTGAAGCCGCAAGCGAATCTTCAAAAGATTCTGCGTCCGGGGTGGGGAATTTTAAAATCGATTGGCCGCAGATGGCGCGCATGCCGGCATCTTTTGCAGCCTGGGCAACGGAATCTTCAAAATAGTACATGTCGGCGAAGCAAGTGACGCCGCCACGGATCATCTCTGCGCAGGCGATCTGTGTGCCGAGACGACAGAACTCGGGGGAAACGAACTCACGCTCAACAGGCATCATATATCCCATCAGCCAGACATCAAGGCGGAGGTCGTCTGCTAATCCGCGCAGCAGCGTCATGGGCACGTGTGTGTGAGCGTTGATAAGCCCTGGAAGGATCACGCGCGAACCGAGAGAGATGACCTTACCCGCTGAGTGATGCTGTTGGACTTCATCTTGTGGCCCAATAGAGATAATGGTGTCGTCCTTAATAGCAATCGCTCCGTGATTGAAGATCCTATAGTCAGAATCCATCGTCACAACCGTGTCAGCTGTCAGGATGAGATCAACTTTATCCATTCTTCACCTTATAACCGAAAGAATTGGGGGATTATAGCAGGCAACGGAACGAAATGCCTGTGCGATGATCAGGATGTATAATGCCGTAGGAGGGTTATTCATGCGAGCGGTTGACATCATCACTAAGAAACGCGATGGCGCAGAACTGACGGCTGAAGAGATCGAATTTTTCATCGAAGGTTTTACGCGTGGCGAGATTCCAGATTACCAGGCTTCATCCTGGGCAATGGCTGTCCTATTGAAAGGGATGACCCCGAGAGAGACCACAGACTTGACACTTTCGCTGGCGCGCTCGGGAGACCAGCTCGATTTCTCAGATATCGTGCCGATCGTATTGGACAAACACTCAACCGGAGGCGTTGGCGACAAGACAACGCTCGTGGTTACCCCCATCGTCTCGGCTAATGGAATAGCCGTGGGCAAAATGTCAGGACGGGGACTGGGTTTCACGGGGGGAACACTGGATAAAATGGAATCTATCCCGGGATTTCGGGTTGACTTAACGATGGGTGAGGTTCGTAAGCAGCTTGAGAATCAGGGGATAGTTCTCACGGGACAGACAGCGGACCTCGCACCTGCAGATGGGAAGTTGTATTCACTTCGAGATGTCACCGGAACGGTACCGTCCGTGCCGCTTATCGCCTCATCGGTCATGAGTAAGAAGATAGCGGGTGGTGCTACCGCAATAGTGCTTGATGTCAAAGTTGGGCTAGGGGCATTCATGGGAACCCTCGAGCAAGCTGGGGAGTTAGCTGAACTTATGGTGCAGATTGGATCTTTAGCGGATCGAAAAGTCGTGGCTCTGATCTCAGATATGAACCAGCCGCTGGGGAATGCAGTTGGCAACGCGATCGAGGTGCGGGAAGCCATTGAAACCTTGCAAGGTGGTGGTCCGCAAGATTTCCGAGAACATTGCTTAGTCTTAGCCAGTCATATGCTCCTCCTGGCCGAGAAGGCGGAAAGTTACGATGGAGCGTACGCTCTTTCACAGAAAGCCATTGAGGATGGTTCTGCTTTTACGAAGTTCAAAGATCTTGTGCTCGCACAGGGAGGAGATGTCTCCTACGTTGTGGACGCGGGAAAATTGGTCCTTGCTTCAGAACGGCTCGACGTTGGGGCGCCAAAAGCGGGTTATATCTCACAAATTCACGCCGGCGAAGTTGGCCTGACTGCGATGGAGTTGGGTGCTGGCCGGGCGCAGAAAGGTGATCCCGTCGATCATTCAGTCGGCATTGAGATCCTTCATAATGTGGGCGATCGCGTCGATGAGGGAGATTTGCTCTTCACGATCTACTCAACAAGTGCGGAACAGGCACAAGTAGCTTCAAAGCGATTACTCGCTGCGCACGAAATCACCGAGAAGCCGGTCGATGCGCTTCCCCTTTTCTACGAAACAATTGGTTCGTCGGAATCAATCTCATAGTCAATCTACGATCGAATAGGTGAGATTGCATGGAGTTATTAGCATTGAGTAGGTGAGGGTGGAGCGAAGAAGTAAATCGGAGGTATTGCCGTGACAGTGAAATCTACACCCACGGATGGGGTTCCATCTGCGGAACAGTTGAGCAAGATGGTTGAGTATCAGAGCGGGGCGATTGTGAGCCGCACGCTGTTGAAGGCGGTCAATGGATCGACCACGTTGTTCGCATTCGATGCGGGCCAAGAGCTAAGTGAACACACTACGCCGAATGAGGCGCTGCTGATTGTGATCGAGGGGGAGACTCTGGTTTCGATCCGAAATGTTGTGCATCGTCTACATGTGGGGGATGTGATCACACTCCCTGCCCATCAACCCCACGCTGTAAAAGCGGAAAAGCAGTTCAAGATGCTGTTAGTCATGATGGATCCCGAAGAAGGCGTATCCTGATCAAGATATACGGCTCTTGGAACTTTGGAGCGGGTGGTCTATTGTGGAGAAGGCTGCGCTGAGAGCTTCCTTGAGTGAAGCATCCAGCGCATTTCCCGCATTAATCTTAGTCCAGATTGTGGATCTCAACAGACGTGAACCCTGCAGGTAATTCGAACCCAAGAATTCTTGAATAGAAGTATAGTTCCGCATCGAGGCAATTTTCGATCGTCTCGGCGCGGCGGAAGCCATGCTGCTCGCCCTCGAAAGTTAGATAAACATAAGGGAGACCTTTCTCGCGGAGCGCTTCTGCGAGAATTTCAGATTGTTCTGGGTGGACGACTTTATCTTCGAGCCCTTGAAAGAGGATCACGGGAGATGAAAGCCGATCGGTATGGTAAATTGGGGATCTATCCCGGTAGAGATTCTCCGTCTCGGGGTAGGGTCCAATGAGTGAATCAAGGTAACGCTCTTCGAATTTGTGTGTGTGTTGGGCGAGGATGGCGGCATCTGCTACGCCGTAGTAACTTGCGCCTGCTGCGAAAACATCATGAAAAGTTAAAGCGCACAAGGTTACGTACCCACCGGCGCTGCCTCCGCGGATCAACAAGCGTTCACCATCGACTTTGCCACCCTTGGCTAAGGAAAGAGCCGCGTTCACACAATCCTCGACGTCGATGATCCCCCATTCACCTTTCAATTGATCGCGATAAGCCCTCCCATAACCTGTGCTCCCGCCGTAGTTAACGTCAGCGATGGCGAAACCCCGACTGGTCCAAAATTGGATCTCGGCCTGAAAATGAGAAAGAGCAGCTGATGTCGGCCCACCATGACTGAGAACGATCAGCGGTGGTTTTTCATCTGCTGGCGCCTCGAAGGAGGCATTCGCGGGCGGGTAGAAGTAGGCGTAGGCCGTACGACCACCTTCGGAAGGAAAGGCGATATGTTCGGAAACGGAGATGAAACCCGGATCAATTTCATGCTCCATCGAAATATGGACGGTATGGCACTCACCTGTCTCTGGGCTGAGCACCACTAGACCTGGCTCTGTCGTATGTGTACCGGCGAGGAACCAGACCTGCCCAAGAGCATCAGATTGGATTGTCGGCAATTCGAAAGCGGAGAAGGGTGTCGAGAACTCTTCTATCTTCCCATCGTGAGGGTTGAGAATACCGATACAGGATTTCCCCATATCAAGAAATAAACAAACGATCCGGCCATCGGGGAGGAAGGTATAGGTAGAGTACTCCTGCAGCCATTGGGGAACTCCGAAGTCAGCTTCGCGTTTGTGAAGGGATATTATCTCGCCTTCATCGAATGCGTACAGATTCCACCAACCGGTATCGTCGGAAATAAAATGCAGAACTCCTTGGCGATTCCACTCAGGCTGAAATATGGATTCGTTTATCCCGCCCGCTACTTTGTGGATGTCCGCCAGCTTTCCATCTTTAAAATCCCCAACCCATAGTTCAGTCCCATCCCAGGGCATGTTTGGATGATCCCAGGTCAGGAATGCGAGTTTCTTTCCATCCGGGCTGAAACGAGGGGAACTATAGAAGTCGTGACCTGAAGCGAGGATTACGGGTTTGATCGAGCCATCTGGAGGGAGAATGACTAATTCGTTCTCAACGTGCTCTTCTGAAACGTGCCGCTCACGAACGCACACCAGCCACTGCTTATCGGGAGAAATGCGCATCGCCGCGTACCTCAGACCAGCAGGCTTCTCCGGTTCGGGCGTGATCGGGAGTGGTGATTTTCCCTTATGTTGCCGGTATAGGCGTTGGTCGGTGTAATTGCAGAAGTAGATTACTCCTCCGGCGACGAAGTATGAGCCCCCGCCGTATTCATGAACGCGGGTCCTAACATTGAAATCCGGAGGTGTGATGCACTCGCATTTTTTATCGTCAGCGTGACGAAGAATGACATAGCGCCCACCTTCCTGGGGTCTGCCGACAACCCAGTAGATGTCAAATCCATCTACAACAACCTCGCGAGGCAATGCGCTGTGGCCCATCCCTGACTGGGCAACGAATGATGCTGAAATGGGCGAATCCCAGGTTCCATAAGGGGAAATTATTTTCGACGCGCTCATATTTACTCCAAGCTGAATGTGTTATTGACGGAGCCAACGAAATCCATTGTTAATGCTAATAAAATCTAACGAACAAATTGGTTTGCCGGTTAAGCTCTAAGGGCAAGCGTTGTTTAAATGCTCTTCAAATGTGACGGCAAAAGCGTGACCTCCGGATCCATCGCAAAGTGTACGGAAGTACAACTCGTCCGTTTGGTCTGGGAAGGCCACTGCCTTGAGAGAATTGAGACCGGGGTTTGCAATTGGACCGGATGGAAGGCCCGCATAGCGGTAGGTGTTATAAGGCGAATCAATCTCCAGGTCATCATATGTCAGCGCAGGATTCCACCAGTTGCCATCCGTTTGAACGCCGAGCGCGAATTGAACGGTTGGATCGGCTTCGAGCGGCATTCCAAGTTTAAGGCGATTGTGAAACACTGCGGCAATCCGAGTACGTTCCTCGGGTATAACGGCCTCGCGCTCAACAATTGAAGAAAGTGTCACGCCTTCGAATATTGTCATACCCTGATTGGCAAATCCCTGGCGGATTTCCGGGTCGAGACGTGTCTCGAAATTTGTGAGCATCGTGAAAACGAACTCTTGAGCGCTTGACTCTGATTCGATCAAGTATGTGTCCGGGAAGAGGAAGCCCTCCAGAGTGGATGAAGCGGGTATCTTATAACTATGGGTAAAATAAAGGGTAGGGGTCGTGGTCTCTTCAAGGAATTCGATTTCTCCAAAGCTTAAATTAAGATCCGATAATAGCTGCGCTATTTGCTCACGCCGCCATCCTTCAGGGATGGTGATCGTATTCTGGATGGGCTGTGATATTTGAAGAGACTCTGCGATCTCCCGAATTGTCATCTCACCGCTCAGGTTGTATAGACCGGCATCAATGCCCCGGTCTAAACCACGATAACGCAAATAAAATCGAAGAACATTGGGTTGGTTCAGAATGCCAGCCTGGCTCAGGCGTTGAATAACAATACTCGCTGTTTCACCCTCTACGACCGTGAGATCGATCGCAGTGCTGGGCGGTCCGGCTGGTTCATCGAGCGCATGTTGATTTAAGAGAAGATACAGTCTCAGGGCTGTCTCCTGGATCTGGTTGAGTGAAGGGTCTGGCTCGCCAACACTTGACGGGACTGTTGGGAGTCCGAAGACCGCTGCTCCAGCGACCCAAACGCCTCCGCAGATGACAACACCAAAAACGATGAGGAAGAACACCAGCAGACAGGATTTAATCAGTTTGGGCATTGAGATATTCCTGCAGAATCACGGCTGCGGCGCGTGCATCAAGAAGTTGATCTGCCTTGTGAATTTGGAGGGCAGCCTGGGTCGAGCCGCTCTCATCCCAAATCAGGACGGGGATAGATGTGCTCTCGCAAAGGACTTCAACGAGACGCAGCGCTTTCCTGGCCTGAGGTCCTGGGTTTCCTTCTGAATCATAGGGAATGCCAACCAATATCATGTCTGCATCATGATTTTCTGCCGCAAGGACGATCTCGCGCACATCCGCAGCGCGTGAAGTGTGCTCAAGTACCAATAAAGGACGAGCGATCAGCCCTGTTGGATCGCTAATAGCCAGACCGTGGCGTTTGTCACCCGGGTCAACAGCGAGGATCCTGCTCACGTGCCTGCCTCCCAGGGAAACCGAACTTGAATTTGCATGTCGAGAAGTGGAAAAAGATGAAGCCAGGTTGGGCTGATATCCACGCTTTTGATTTTTTCGAATGGAACATTTCCATTCAAGTCTTTTAGTGCATCAGATACTTCCTTCCCTCTAACGATTTGCCTGATCGCTGAGGGGTCGACCGCTGTATAAGTCCGGGCGGCTATAGCTACATCGATGCTGGCTTCCTCGCCAGTATCATCGTAGACAATCTCAGCGATTTCAAGAATCTTCAGCGTATCCGGCTGGATGATCTCTCCAAAGGAGAGATCATCGACCAGAACTTGATTCATCGTAGAGTGGAGTTGATCCGGGGAATATACCAGCCCCTCGAATTCCAATATCAAGATTATTTCAAGCGAATCGGCTGCATCTCCAATTTCGTTGCTGAAGCGCTCCTCGATGGTTTCGAGAACCCGAATGCTCCCAGGGATGAGGTTCTCATCTTCCTGCGCCAAGCTTAGCAAGGCTTGATGTGCCTCATCGAGCAAGTTGTCCTCAAGTTCCGAGCGAATGCTAGTCAAGTCTGTTGGCGATACGGCGCTTCGAATCTCGAAAGACCCACCTGTGAATTGATTTAGATTAGAAACGGAAGCGGATAAGCCGAGAGGCCCATCGATCGCTTGGATCGCTTCCGCGAGAACATTACCCTCAGGTCCTGGCAAAGAGGCGACAACTTCAACAGTGACCTGAGCTCCTTTCTCCGGATCAAGGTTTACACGTGTTTGAGTTACGAAGTGCGGTGTAGTTGGATCGAACGTTCGAACTGTCGAGCCTGCCGGAATTGTGAGACTCTGGTCCGTTAAGTTGGTGAATATAACCTCACCGCGAGCAGGTTGATCTGGCTGAGCGGCTCTTCCAGTTGTCGGTAGTCGCAGCCGGTCTTCTAATACCGATTGGACTTGTCGAGCAGGTAGTTGATGCGTGTTCGTGATAATTTCCGACTGGTCCATGTTTATTTCAATGGAGTAGGTCTTGAGAATATCCATTGTCTCAGGTTCGATTGTAATCACCGCATGAGGGATGAGTAAGAGAACCAGGACAACCATAGCTAAAAAGCCTACAGAAAATAACGCGATTCGGGAGACGAGATTCATTTGAGGAGGAATTCTAGAAGTTCGGTTTGCTGCTGATTGTAGAGAGGAAGAATCCGCCGTAGATTTGGGTTTGGAGATTTTCCGTTTGCCTCGAACTCGCCAGGCCTTTTCGGATTGGAGTTCGAGGGATTCGAAAGTCGGTATTTGAAGAGCTTCGGCATGATGCAACACATCAGGATCGAGTGTGACAAGTCCGATTAGGGTTCCAAGTTTACGCGCGTAGCGTTGGAGCATTACCAGATCGAAGCGCCGAAAGAGCACTCTCCCTCGTCCCGGCCAGACGAGGATGACACGCGGTGCCTGGGTCCAGTTTAATTTATCACGGACGGAGTTGTAATCATCGTCAGGTTCTAGATAGACAATTTGTGTTTTCACAGTTTTTGAGAGGGGGATTGATGGTCAGCGAGAACTCAGGCGTTCTTGAAGCCAAGTTTTTGCTGCCCTCAGCGCCTCTTCTACACGTGCAGGATCCTTACCGCCGGCTTGCGCAAGCGACGGTTTGCCGCCTCCTCCTCCACCGATAATTTTGGCGATGTTTTTTACTAACTTGTCTGCATGGAAATCACGCTCTACAAGATCCGGGCTGATTGCAGCGACGATTAAGGGTTTTTCATTGCTGACCGATGCGAGAACCACCACACAGTTGGGATGCTTCGCACGGAAGTGGTCCGCAAGATCGCGCAAGATCTCTGGGTTTGCTTCGGGTATTTGACCAGTCAGAAGCGAGATTCCGCTCACATCTTCCGGGGTGAGTTGATCTAAAGCCGCGAACGCGGACTGTTTACGAACGGTGAGGATTTTGCTGAATAGGAGGTTTCGTTCTTCAATTAAATTCTCGACTCGTTGTTCGACCGCATCGGGCGTTCCACCGAGTTCACCCGCCAGGCGTTGCAGGCTGGCACGTTGTGTGCGAATCATTCGCAGCGCCTCCCGGCCTGTGAAGGACTCTATTCGTCGAATTCCGGCAGCAACACTTCCCTCGCTGACAATCAGGAATGGTCCGATAATGCCTGTCTCGGGTACATGAGTGCCGGCGCAGAGCTCAAATGAGATTCGCTTATCCACGCCGATACTTACCGAGCGGACAGTATCTCCGTAAGTTTCGCCGAAGAGCGCCATCGCGCCCTCCTCGATGGCCTCATCTCGAGGTTGGTGGATGATGGTGAGCGTGTGATTTTCAAGAATTGCCTTGTTAACCCAATCTTCGACTTGTTCGATTTCCTCGGGTGTCATTGCTTCTGGATGAGTGAAGTCAAAACGCAATCGATCTGGAGCGACAAGAGAACCGGCTTGCCGTACGTGTTCGCCGAGGATGTGTCGAAGAGCGGCATGCAGCAGGTGTGTTGCCGTATGGTTACGCATGATATCCAGACGCCGATGCTTGTCGAGGTGTGCTTTAGCGGGAGCTCCAACTTTGAGATTGCCTGTGTTGACTTCACCGAAGTGGATGATTAAACCATCAACTGGCTGCCGGGTGTCAGTAACTCGCATCTCCCAGTTATCACCATTTGTAGATTGAAGAACACCTGTGTCCGAGACCTGCCCTCCTGCTTCCACGTAGAAAGGAGTGCTTGGAAGGATCACGCCAACGACTTCACCTGGAGAGGCTGATTTGACAATTTGACCGCTTTTGATAATCGCAAGAACATCGCCTTGGGTAGAAAAGCTGGAATATGGGTCATACATAACGCCGTTCTCGCTAAGTCGTCCTTCTTCCAGAAGATCTACCAGAAGCTGCTGATAGAATTTGGCGTCATCATCAGCCAATTCGCCGAGTGTGTCTCCTGAGCCTGAGGCGATGCGGTGGGTTTCCATCGCCTTCCTGAAATCTTCTTCCTCCACGTCAAGATTGCTCTCGCGGGCGATGTCACGAGTAATTTCGAAGGGGAGGCCATAAGTCGCGTATAGATTAAAAGCTTGCTCGCCGGAGATGACCTTTTTCTTTGAGGCAAGAGTCGCTTGCACAATATTTGAAAGGTAATTAATGCCAATTTCTATCGTGTGGTGGAAGCGGCGTTCTTCGTCCGTCACGGTTTGAAGTATCGCCTGGCGGTTACGGACTAATTCCGGATACGCGTCACCATAATGCTCGATGACCGTTTCGGTCACCTTGGCAAGGAAGGGCTCGTCCAAACCGATCATAGAGCCGAAGCGGCTTGCTCGACGGATGATCATCCGGCATACGTAATTACGTCCAATGTTTCCAGGAACCACCCCGTCAGCGATGAGAAATGCTGCCGCGCGTGAATGGTCGGCGATGACGCGGTAGGGTGTAAGGTGGGTCTCGCGATCAGCTTCGGTATGGTTGGCAAGATCCTGGACAGTGTCCATCAATGGTGTGAATAAGTCGGTCCGGTAATTGGAGTCCACATCCTGGATAACAGACACGACGCGGTCAAAACCCAAGCCGGTATCCACATGCTTTGCCGGAAGTGGGTGTATATCGGTCGGGCTTGATCGGTTGTACTGGATAAAGACAAGATTCCAGAGTTCTATGAAGCGTTGACAGTCGCCATTTACCTGGCAGACATGGTCTGGGTCGTTTACCTTCTCGCAGTATTTCTGACCGCGGTCTAAAAAGATCTCGCTATCCGGCCCTACTGGACCCGTATCTGCCATCTCCCAAAAATTCTCTTCACGGCCGAAGAAGAGTAGATGCTCAGGGTTAAACCCAGGCTGCTTGCGCCAATATTCGGCTGCTTCATCATCGCGCGGAATCTCGTCCAATTCGTCCTCGAAGCAAGTGGCCCAGAGCTTTTCGCTCGGGAGGCCCCATTCAACCGTCAGGAGCTCCCAAGCCCATTCGATCGCTTCCTTTTTGTAATAATCTCCAAAAGACCAATTCCCAAGCATTTCAAAGAATGTATGGTGGGTGTCATCCCGTCCAACATCATCCAGATCATTATGTTTTCCGGCAACACGCATGCATTTCTGGGAGTCGGCGACGCGGTTGTACGGACGCTTACCGGTCCCCAGAAAGACATCTTTAAACTGAACCATTCCCGAATTGGTAAAAAGGAGCGTTTGGTCGCCGCCGGGGACGAGTGACATCGAGGGCACTATGGTATGCCCGCGCGCCTCGAAGAAATCGAAGAACGATTGCCGGATCTCTGCACTGGTCATGCTGCTATTTTTCCCCTTAGTCATCTTCTTGCCTGCCATTAAACCTCCACTTCAAAGAGGGATTATACGCTACCTGATAATGCCCTTCAACCACGGATTGTATGGATCACCCGAGATTCTTGCACAAACCAAACCTGAGTTCAAGGGAGGAAAGCTAAATCCGTGTTTACCTCCTAGGAAAAGCTCATTTCCGATCCACTCTTTTTATTCATTTGCAGTGTTTGCTCAATTAAGCCAAAATGAGACTCTCTAGCGCTCACCGTACAGGCAAGTACATAAATAGGAGAATATCGTGAAATCAGAGGCATCGGTCATTATTGTCGGCGCAGGTATTTCCGGTTTGTCAGCTGCCTATGAATTGCAAAACGCTGGGCACGAGGTGATCCTTCTCGAAGAGAGGGATCATGTCGGCGGACGCATGACGACCGTAGATTGGGGAGGTTTCAAAGTAGACATCGGGGCTAAATTTGTCACCACCACGGACAAATCACTCCTGGAAATGGTTCGGGTGCTTGGTCTTGAAGATCAGTTAGTTCGAGATGAATCGGGTCTTACAATCACTATCTACCGTAATGACAAACTTCATTCCGCAAATTTTCTCTCCATCCCGTCTTACTTCACGTGGAGTGGGGTGTCTTTGCCTGCACGATTGGCGATGCTCAAACTGATTCCACACTTCTTAAAGATGATTCGCTTGAAGAACGTCTACCATTTGGAACAAGCGCCAGGCCCTGATCTGGAAGAGACCTATGAACAATTCTTTTACAACCGGATCAGTGAAGAGATGTTTGAATATTGGGCTATCCCGATGTTCGAGGTCATGTGCTCCTATTCTGGAGATGATATCTCAAGCAAAGCATTTTTAGCCATGATGGTTGCCTATATGAACGCCAATTCAGTCACTTTTAAAGACGGCGTTGGTGTGCTTCCGAACACGTTGGCGGAACGCTTTGAGATCGATCTAAGCTCGCGAGTGAAGCGTATCGAAGTGCTGCCTGATGGCAGCGGTGCAAACGTACGATACGAGAAAGATGGAAGCGAGAAAGTCATATCCGCCAGCTCTGTTGTCGTCGCTATTCCGGGCAATTATGTTCTGAACTTGTTTGACGCGCCGCAGCCTGCATGGCGGCAGTTCTTCCCTCATGTGAACTACAGCACAGGTGCGCTTCATTACCATATCGTGGAGACGGATTACCAGCCTGAAGTAGAGGGCGTCTTCATCCCACGTTCAACTAAACTCCCCATTAGCGGCGTTGGTTTCGAACAGTTCAAAGATGGTCACTGGTTGATGATCTCCGACCCTAGCATCTACACCTTTAGTATGGATAAGCCTGAGGAAGAATTAAACAAGGAGGCCGAAGAGACGGCCTCAAGGATCTTTCCGGAAATCAAAGGTAGGTTTGTAGATCACCGCATTTTCCGCTGGCGCGAGAAGGTGCCAACATTCCGCCCAGGATATTTGAATGCGTTAACCAAGTTCTGGGAGGACCCGCAGGAAGGTCCGATCTATTTCTGTGGTGACTACTTCGCAGGACCAAGCACTGGCGGCGCACTGTATACTGGAAAAGATTGCGCCGCGCGTATCCTCGCGGATTTACTTTGAGTGTCACCCCTGCTCGAAAATGTCAATTACAACTAGTATCGCAGTCTTGACCGAAGTCCGCGGCTTGCGTTATACTTTTTTCACTACGGGGGTGTAGTGTAGTGGCTTAACACGCTGCCCTGTCAAGGCAGAGATCGCGGGTTCGAATCCCGTCATCCCCGCTAGCCGCCTGGAATATACCAGGCGGCTTTTTTATTGATCACCTGGTAATTGTGCGCGCAGATGACTGTAAGATCCGGGCAGACTCACGGCTAATAAAACTGCGAGAGGGTTAAGCTCTGATCTAATCATGAATGGAGTCTGTCAGCAGCTGGAGTCCCGAAGAGAATCAATATTAGGATTTCTCGCTTCACTCTGCATGACAGGTTATTGGCCAATGGAATTCTGAGGAACCATTAGACAAGTTCAGAATGAACTTGGCGACGAAGAATCCTGTTTACGGCATGGAGATTAATTAAGGTCAAAGAGCGAGATGCATCACGGAGTTTTGCCTGCGAAGTCACCGACCGAAGAGATTGGGGAGTAAAGTCGAATGGGTTCGCCATGACAAGTTCCTGCATACTGTCATTCCTACACTGTTTCCCGGCTTTCTAGAAATGACATTTAGTAGTGCACAGCCCTTCAAGTCATTGTCATAGCGAAGAGAACGCATCGGCGGCGATTAGTTTTGTTGGAATGGGTCCAGCTCTTGTTCGAGCTGCCGTCGGAATTGTTCGGTATACAGCTTGTAGTAATGCCCTTTATCTTCCAGTAATTCAGCGTGTGTACCCATCTCAAGGATCTTGCCGTTTTCGATCACGAGGATGCGGTCGGCGCGTTTGATGGTGGAGAGACGATGGGCGATGATGAAACTGGTTCTCTCATCCGTGAGCGCTGCCATGCCCTGCTGGATGAGTGCTTCAGTGAGCGTGTCGACAGAGCTTGTCGCTTCGTCCATGATGAAGATCTCAGGGTCGGCGAGTAAGGCTCTGGCTAGGCTGATGAGCTGCTTCTGTCCAACAGAAAGCAGGATACCGCCTTCGCCGACTTCAGTATCGTAGCCTTTATCCAACTTGGTAATAAAGTCATGGGCACCCGCGATCTCTGCCGCATTCTGGATCTCCTCAGCGACGGCATCTAATCGCCCGTAGCGCAGGTTATCAAGAACGGTTCCAGAGAATAGATGAGGTGTTTGCAGGACCATGCCGATGCGGGAGTGAATGGCATAAAGAGAGAAGTCTGTGTAATCTTGGCCGCCGATGGTTATTCTTCCCTTGCTAGGTTCGTAGAAACGGCTGACGAGATTTACGATTGTGCTCTTCCCGCCGCCTGTTGGACCAACAAGGGCGATGGTCTCCCCTCTGCGAACTTTGAGGTTGAAATCCTCAAGGACGAGCGTTTCTTTTTCATAGAAGAAATCAACGCCTTCGAAGGAGATGTCCCCTTGGATGCTGCCGGGATCGAACGCGTCCGGTTTATCTTGCACTTCTGGTGTCGAGTCGATGAGTGAAAAAACGCGCTCGGCGGAAGCGATCGCATGCTGCATTTCTGCGTAAACCCGGGCTAAATCTTGAATCGGCCACATCATGAAGGTGATGTAGGAAATAAACGCCTGAATACCTCCGATTGTGATTCCAGCTATCGGCACTTGAAGGCCGCCGTACCAGGTGATCGCTCCGATGGCAATCGCACTTACGAATTGAACTGTAGGGAGGAATAGCGCCGAGAGCCAGGCGGCACGATAGCTTGCGTTATACATCTCGCTTGCGAGCTCATTGAACTCGTTAAGACTCTTCACTTCACGGTTGAGTGCCTTGATCACCCGAACCCCTGCAATTTGCTCGTTGTAGGCGCCGGTAATCTTGGAGTTTATTTTTCGGACAAGACGAAATTGGAGAAGAATCTTTTTCTTGAATTGTGCTGCGATAACGATGAGGATTGGGATCATCAAGAGGACGATAAGAGCCAGCTGCCAATTGATCACCAACATGAAGTAGACTGCTGTTCCGATATTCAGCAATCCCCAGGTTACATCCAGCAGACCCCAAGTGACCAGCTGCGCGATTCGCTCAGAATCTGAAGTCACCCGCGACATAATCCATCCTACGGGTGTCCGATCGAAGTATGAGAGCGAAAGGTTCTGGAGGTGGTTGAATGTGTTCTTGCGCAGGTCGTATTGGACCCGCTCACCAAGCACCCCGGCCAGGTAAATGAAACCAAAGACGTTAAGAACCTGCACAATGGTGAACAAGCCATAGGTACGAATAATCTTGAATAAGGCAGCACGGTCGCCCGCGAGGATGCCATCATCGATGATCTGTTTACCGAGGAATGTGAAGTAGGCATCGAGAGCCGAAACGACACCTATCGTAACAACGAATCCGATCAACCAGGGCCAGTGGGGTTTCGTGAGACCCAGGATGCGGAGCACGGTACGCCCGTTGAATTCTGTTGAGAATTCCTCTTCTCTGAATTCAACTACCGACATCTGTCAGCTCCTGTTCAAGTGCATCTTCGATCTGTGTCTGCATTTCGTGGATCTTCTGATATATCCCATCCTCGGTGATGAGTTCCTCGTGAACCCCATGCTGTACGACTTTCCCCTTATCCAAAACGAGTATCCGATCGGCGTTCATTACGCTCTGAATGCGATGAGCAATGATGAATGTCGTCCTGTTTTCCATCAATCGATTTAAAGCTTCGCGAATTTCCGTTTCAGTCAGTGTATCCACGGAAGATGTCGAATCGTCAAGGATGAGAATGCAGGGATCTTTTAACAGCGTACGGGCAATGGCAATTCTTTGTTTCTGACCGCCAGAGAGCGTTACGCCTCTCTCTCCCACGAGCGTTTCATAGTCTTCTGGAAACGTCATAATCGTTTCGTGGATCGCTGCGGCGCGGGCAGCGGCTTCAATTTCTTCCTGGGATAAATCGCGATTTACGCCAAGAGTTATATTTTCTCGTATCGTCCTCGAAAACAAGAAGGGCTCTTGCTCAACGATCCCGATTTGCTGCCTCAGGAAACGCCGTGAGTACTCATTGAGTTCAACCCCGTCGAGCTGCAAGCTACCGTTTGTGTAGTCATAGAAACGTGGAAGCAGGTTGACGAGCGTGGTCTTGCCAGATCCGGTAGGTCCTAGTAAGCCAATGACATCGCCGGGTTCGCATTCGAAGGAGATGTTTTCAAGAACAGGGGAACCATCTTCATAAGCGAAACCAACGTTGTTAAAGATAATTTGACCGGATGAGTCACGATCCTGTGGATAAGCACCGACATCCATAGGTTCTCGGATTTGACGGATCACTTCTACAACTCGGCTGTATGAGACCACCCCCATAGACATTTGGACGATAAGACGCCCCAGGTTTCTCATTGGCCAAATGATCCAGATTAGCATTCCGGTATAGGCGATATAAGAGCCGATGGATAAGGATCCGTCGATTGTCATTAACGCCCCGATGGCAAGGCCGGCGATCATCTGGAAACTGGCGAGGATGTCTGATAAGGGCCAATAATAGGCGTGCATGGTGAGCAGGCGGCGACCAAGAACAAATTTCCCCCAATTTTCGCGCTCGAACTTCTCTCTCTCGAAAGCCTGACGGGCGAAGGCCTTCACTACTCGTGTGCCGCTCAGATTTTCCTGAAGTGTTGTCGATAGAACTGCTTCTTGTTCCTGGTAGGACTCGTAGAGTTTAGAAATCTTTCGGAAGAAGAAGTAGGAAAGGATTATGATGAGCGGGATCACGACGATTGATCGCCACGCGAGCACCGGACTTATACTGAAGATCGCAGCGAAGTTTAAGCCAAAAAGTAGAAGGATACGCCCCAGGCCGATGACTTGATCAGCGAAGAATCTACGTAAAGCATCGACATCTGAGGTGCAGCGCTGAATGAGTTCGCCTGTTGGCGTCTGGTCGTGATAGGTAAAAGTCAGGCGTTGAATGTGGTCAAATAGATAGTTTCTTAGCTGTCGGACAATTCCCTCTGCCGTTCTGGCGGCGAGCGCTCCGCTGACGAAGGTAAAGAAGCCCTGTAAAAGGGCAAGCCCGATAAAACCCATGCCCACCCAGAATAAGCGTGTTGATGTTGGAACGCTTGGGAGTACGTCATCGATAAAGTACCGGAGCCATAGATATATCGCTGTCCTGGCAAGTGCCGCTACGCCAAGGCTAATGGTGGCGATGATGTAGATAAAGCGATAACCACGCATCACGCGCAGCAAGCCCACCAATCTGTTGTCCGTTACGATGTGTTGGAAATCGCGCTGCTTGTCCATTTCACGCTTCTCAGTGATGTGGGAACTTATGGCTAGAAATCGTTGAACCGATTATTCGTCTGACAGAGAGAATGTCGGAATTTACTGAAGAGATTGAAATGTAGATTTGCGTTTAAATAGCAGTTAGATGAAGGAGGGTTCCATAATTTTACTCTCGATGAAATGGTTGATTGATACCGAATTCTACCATCCAGATCGCCGATCGTGTGATACTTTCGGGCTTAGATGGTTGTGATTGGATCGGGTTGTGTGTTTGTAAAGGGAGAACTTGACACACGCGGAATCGCTATGGTATTCTCAACCGGCTTTCGTAAAGGAAAGTACAAATAGGAGATACTATGGGGGACGATCTTCGTTATTGGGTTGGATTCAATCGAATTAGCGGTGTAGGCGCGGCACGCTTCAAGCTGCTCCTGGAAGCCTTCGGAGATTTGGAATCTGCCTGGAAGGCGACAGCGTCGGAATTGCGGAAGGCTGGGTTAGGACAAAAAAACAATTCAATCCATCTTGGCGGCACGTAACGAGATGGATCTTGATCGGGAACTGGAACGGATTTACGAACAGGGGTTTTCATTACTTACGATTAAAGATCGGAACTATCCCGCCAGGCTCCGCGAGATAGACTTGCCGCCACCGCTTCTCTACCTAAACGGTGAATTGGGGGATGACGATCGCCTGGCTGCAGCAATCGTTGGCACACGACGAGCGACGCAATACGGGAAATCGGTTGCACGCGAAATCGCGTATGTTCTGGCCGGGTGCGGCGTAACGATTATCTCTGGCCTTGCTCGCGGGATCGATGGGATTGCTCACCAGGCGGCGATCGATGCAGGCGGAAGAACTATTACAGTGTTGGGTTCAGGGATGGATAAAATCTATCCCCCTGAACATCGTGGCTTGGCGGATAAGATCGCGGCACAGGGATCGGTCGTCAGCGATTATCCTCTGGGGACGAAGCCAGAGGGGCGTAATTTTCCTCCCCGCAACCGCATTATCAGCGGGCTTTCTTTGGCCGTTATAGTCATCGAGACTGGCGAGTCGAGTGGGGCGCTCATCACAGCGGACTTCTCAGCAGATCAGGATAGAGATGTATTTGCTGTACCGGGCGATATTTATAAGCCGAGCAGTAAAGGGACGAATCGGTTGATCCAAGCCGGAGCACACCCTTTAGTAAAACCTGAAGAGGCCTTAGAGGTATTAAATCTGGATCTTGTTAGCAGTCAGGATGACGTTGCAGAGCAACTCCCCGAAGACGAGATTGAGCAAGCATTAAGCAAGCAGCCGATTCACGTTGACGAACTGCAGACACGCTGCTCGCTGCCAGTGTCAGCCGTAAATGCAGCGCTCGCAATGTTGGAATTAAAGGGGCGGATTAAGCAGGTTGGCGGTATGAACTTCGTAAGAATTCGTGAGGCAAGAGCGACATATAAGGTGGATTAAACCCATGGGTCCAAATTACTATGCTGCGATAATGGCTGGAGGAGGGGGGACCCGACTCTGGCCTTTATCTAGAAAAAAGCGCCCCAAACAAACGCTCAAGTTTTTTGGAGGCAGGACGCTCTTTCAGATTTCGGTGGAGCGGCTTATGCCGATTATCGATCCTGCGAACATTCTCGTGCTCACGGTTGAAGATCATGCGCAGATTCTAGCCAAGCAAGAGGAATCGCTGCTGCTGGAGAATTTCATTATTGAGCCATCTCCGCGCGGCACCGCTTCGGTGATCGGACTCGCTGCAATTTATCTCAACCATCGCAATCCCGGAAGCGTCATGGCCTGTCTGACGGCGGATCACTATATGGCCAACGAGCCAGCATTCCGGGAGCTCCTACTAGCGGCCTACGAGGCTGCGCTTGATAATAACCTAGTTACTCTGGGGATTACGCCCGAAGCTCCGGATCCAACCTACGGATACATTCATACAGGAGATGGTGCAGGGATATACCGGGGATTCCAAACGTTTGCAGTTCAGGCGTTCAGAGAAAAGCCGGACGTGGATCTTGCCTTGGAGTATCAAAAAAGCGGTGAATACAGCTGGAATTCAGGAATGTTTGTCTGGCGAACCGACCGCATCTTAGAAGAATTCAAACGTCAAATGCCGGATCTTTTTTCCGGGTTACAAGAGATTGAGATGGCTTTGGATACGGATCGAGAGCGTGAAACAGTTGCTGCAGTTTGGAATGAACTGAGGAGTATCACGATTGATTACGGCGTGATGGAAGGGGCGGAAGGTGTCGTCGTGATTCCCGCTGATGACCTGGGCTGGATTGACGTTGGAGATTGGAATCGCTTATATAACGTTCTCGAGAAAGATGAGGATGGAAATGTTAGCGATGCCGGAACCGCACTTTTGCTAGATACACGAGGCGTGATTGTCCTGCAAGATGAGCAAAAAGAATCGGGTCGTCTTATTGCCACTCTTGGAATCGATGACCTTGTCATAATTGATACCGAGGATGTGCTGCTTATTTGCCGGAGAGAAAAGGCTGATAAAGTGAAGCGTTTAGTCGATTTGTTGAACGCACGCGAATTGGGAAAATATTCTTAGCGGAGATTATTCTTATATGGAAGCTTATTGTGTAAAGTGCAAGGAGAAGAGAGAAATTGGCAGCCCAAAACCGACGTTTACGTCTTCTGGGACTCCAGCAACGCGGGGAATATGTCCGGTTTGCGCCACCGGGTTATATAGGATGGGTAAAACACCGGCGCACGAAGGTCTTGAGAAACCTGATGTGCAGAAGAAAGCATCAAAGAAAAAGCCTCACAAACGCAAAGGCAAACTGGTCATTGTGGAATCTCCCGCAAAGGCGAGGACAGTTGGACGAATCTTGGGAAAAGATTACTCTGTGACAGCGTCGGTGGGTCATGTTCGCGATCTATTGCGCTCTCAGCTATCGGTAGACGTGGAGAATAATTTTACACCAAAGTACCGGGTTCCAAACGAAAAACGCGATGTCGTCAAGGGCTTAAAGGGAGATTCTGCAAAAGCTGCCGAAGTTTTCGTTGCAACAGACCCAGATCGCGAAGGTGAGGCGATCGCATGGCATCTTATTGAAGCGGTTGAGATCGAACCCGAAATCGTTAAACGTGTAGTATTCCATGAGATCACGAAAACTGCTGTTGAAGAGGCATTTCAAAAACCACGCATTATTGATATGGATCTTGTCGATGCGCAGCAGGCTCGACGCATCATCGACAGGCTTGTGGGCTACAAACTCAGCCCATTGCTCTGGTCCAAGGTCCGTGGGCGCCTATCGGCTGGTAGGGTTCAATCCGTTGCCCTGAGGATGGTTGTAGAAAGAGAGCGTGAAATCCAGGATTTCATTCCCCAGGAATATTGGACGATCGATGCAGGATTCGTGAATCAACAGAAGCCTCCTAATTTTATAGCGAGACTTACACGCCGGGATGGTACGAAAGCAGAAATCACGAGCGAAGGGGAAGTTAAGGAGCTCGTCGAGGATATCGAAGCGGCGGATTACCGCGTAGGTGGGGTCAAGCATGGCCAGCGTATCCGAAAACCAGCGGCACCCTTCACAACCAGTACAATGCAGCAAGCTGCGTCTAGACGGTTTAATTACACTGCGCGTAAGACAATGGCTATCGCTCAGCAATTGTATGAGGGACTCGATGTAGGCGAAGGTGATTCATACGGTCTGATTACTTATATGCGTACAGATTCGACACAGGTGTCTAAGGATGCCATTGGGGATGCCAGGCAATTTATCGAAAAGCGCTTTGGAAAAGATTTCCTACCCGGGAATCCAGTAATCTACAAGACGCGAGCGCGCGGCGCTCAAGAAGCGCACGAGGCGATTCGCCCAACATCTGTTTCCCGAACTCCAGAGCGGATCAAGGCGTATCTCTCGGCAGATCAGTTTAAATTATACGATCTCATCTGGCGGCGATTTGTCGCCTCCCAGATGAAACCCGCAGAGTACAACACGCTTGCGATTGAGATCGAGGGCGTTTCTACGGACCATAAGTATCTTTTCAGAGTGTCGGCATCCGCCTTACGGTTTACAGGGTTCTTGGAAGTGTATGGTGATAGGGAGAAGAAATCCAAGAATGGAGATAATGGCGGAAATGGTCTTATGTCCACACTTGAACAACTTCCCGAACTGGTGGAGGGGGATTCTCTTGATCTGACTGAGGTGTTTCCAGGTCAGCATTTCACGCAACCTCCTTCACGTTATTCCGACGCAAGTTTGATTAAAGCAATGGAAGACCATGGGATTGGTCGTCCTTCAACTTATGCTCCAACGATCTCGACGCTGCGTCAGCGGGGATACGTTACTCGAGAGAAGCGACGCCTGCATCCTACCGAGATCGGTGAAATTGTCACGGATCTACTGGTGGAGCATTTCTCGGAGGTGCTCGATATAACTTTCACTGCCAAACTGGAAGGTTCGTTAGACGAAATCGCATCAGGTAAACGGGAATGGGTGGAGGTCATCCGCGAATTCTATAAGCCATTCTCAGAGGAGCTTGAGAGCGCTATTGAGAATATGCCTGAGATTAAGACGGAGCCTGAATTGCTCGATCTTCCCTGTCCTGAGTGTGGAAAACCTCTTCTAATTCGACATGGGCGCTATGGAAAATTCATCGGCTGTTCGGATTTCCCCACTTGCCGGCACACCGAGCCTTGGCTTGAGAAAATTGGGGTTAGCTGCCCGGACGACGGCGGTGATCTGGTCGAGAGACGAACCAAGAAAGGGCGCGTATTCTACGGCTGCTCGAATTACCCGGAATGCCAATTCACTTCCTGGAAACGACCTTTAAATGTACCCTGTCCAGCTTGTAATGGGCTGCTGGTAGTGGAGAATCGTGATCAGGCAGTGTGCAAATCATGCGGGGCGAAATTCGATCGCAGCGAATTTTCAAATACCGGGGATGATACGGCATAGATCATGCATCGGTTACTTTGCTTTGTTCTCACTGTCAGACTAAAATCCAGACAGTGGAGTATCTTCAGCCCTGAGAATATTAGGCTGAGGGCTATGGAGGGAAAAGAGAGACCATGGATAACGCAAAAGAGATAATCACTAGGAAGTCCTTCGCCGTAATCGTGGCTCTAATCGCAGGACTTGCGCTGGGTTTACTTTACGCTTGGGTGCTTCAGCCCGTGCAGCTTGTTGATGCTGACATTTCTCAGCTGCGCGAGGACCTTCGCGTGGATTACTTACGAATGGCGATTGATTCGTATTCCGTAAATGCAGATGCAGAATTAGCCATTCAACGCTATGAATCGCTCGGCGAAAATAAAGAAGAAACACTAAGAGATGTGGGCCAAAGTCCAGGTGAAGTCAGCCCTAGCGAACTCCAAAAGTTCCAGGCGCTTGTGGCTATGGAATCGCCCTCAGGTGCGCCGGTCATTGGAACCACTGAAGCGAGTGAAGAGCTGGCGGCGTCGGAGACGACTGCCGTAATTGCAGATCCGACTGCTGTGACGTCAGAACCGACTACAGCATCACGGTACATTTTGCCAGTTTGTCTGGGAACGCTGGGTTTAGGCGCGTTGCTTGGTGTTGCGCTAGTCATGCGACGCAGGATCGAAGCCAGGGAAAGCGACTTTGAATCTGAGTTTATGCCTGAACCTGAGGATGCAGCGCATGATATCGGTTTTGAAGCTGAAATGGAAATCCCGAGTGACGAGCCGTTGGCAACATTCCGTACAACCTACACGATCGGCGATGATCTGTATGATGATTCGTTCAGCGTAGAAAGCCCAGCATCTGGCGACTTCCTGGGTGAGTGTGGTGTAGGTATTGCTGAAGCAATAGGGGTGGGGGATCCCAAGAAAGTATCAGCTTTTGAGGTTTGGCTCTTCGATAAAAATGATATTCAGACCGTAACCAAGATTATTATGAGCAACTACACCTTCAGCGATGAAGAGGCGCGCAGTCAACTCGCCGCGAAAGGTGATCCGGTTGCGGCCGAGGGAGGAGAGGTTGTAGAACTAGAAACTGCTTCCCTTCGCGTCGAGGCTCGCATCGTTGATATTAGTTATGGGGAGGGGGCACTTCCTAAAGAAAGTTTCTTTGAACGCATGACGATCGAACTGAAAGCAATAGCCAAGACCTAGGAAATCCTATAAAGGGTTTCTGGAAGCGACAGAGAACACCGTTTGTCTCGACGAATAAAAAAGTGGCTGGCCAAAAAGGCCAGCCACTTACATTATATCCCGTGCTAATCTCCCCAACGAATATATTAACCAGGATACTTGTAGAGGCGTAGCATGATCCGTCTCTACACCTCCCAAGTGTTTTACCGAATTTCTTGGATCTTCATTATGAGGTCACCACCCGGGGTCTCAGCAGTGGCCGTATCACCGGCACGTCTTCCCATAAGAGAACTGCCTATGGGTGATTCGTTCGATATCTTGCCGTTTCTTGGATCGGCTTCTTTAATGCCCACGAGTTTGTACGTCTGCGGAGCATCGCCGTCAATAATAACAACAACTGTTGATCCGATATTAACTTGCTCATTGCTGCCATTGCCTTCAACAATAATTGCAATTTTTAGAATTTGCTGTATCTCGGCGATCTTCCCCTCTAAAAAAGCCTGGTCTTCCTTGGCGACAATATAATCCGCGTTTTCCTTGAGATCTCCCATGGAGATCGCCTCACGAAGACGTTTTGCTATATCCACGCGCCGTGGTCCCGTTAATTCCTTGAGTTCTTCCTGAAGCTTTAGTGCGCCTTCAGATGTAAGATAGATCTCTTTATTTTCCATGATCTTACCTGATGAAGCTTATCTACAAAGCTGCTTGTGGATCAAATAAACGGCTGTGCTCATCTAGTGCAAAGCGATCAGTCATACCAGCGATATAATCGCAAATTACTCGGTGAAATTCACCATTCTTTGCTCGTTCCTGAACTTCTGCGGGAAGTATACCCGGATTTTCGGTGTAGGCATTGAATAAATCCTGCAAGATATGTTCTGCTTTGATCTGCATACGGTAAACTCGAAAGTGGCGGTACATATTTACGAAAAGGAAATCTTTCAACTCCTGGTTCATCTTGATGAATGGTTCAGAATAGACAACGACGTTCCCTTTATAGCGCTGAAGCTCATCCACGGATTGAGCGCCGCTCGCTTCCAGGGTAAGTAAAGTCGACTCTAGCACATCTGAGATCTCGATACCGATCAAGCGACGGATGATTTGGTGCCGGGTAATATCGTCAAGCTCCATGGCATCCCAGCCGACAATCTCCTTTAGTTTCTGCCATAGCGTAATTTCTTCAAGTTGTTTTATTTTGAGTAAACCAGAACGAAGGCCATCGTCTAGATCATGTGCGGTGTATGCTGCTTCATCAGCCACATTTGCTATCTGTGCTTCTAAATTTCCGCGTTTCTTCGGGTCATAGCCTTGTGCGTCCGAGATATCGTATTCCGTTTCGTGCTTGACAATACCCTCACGAACCTCGTAAGTTAGGTTCAGACCGGGGAATTGTGGAAACCTTCTTTCCAGTATCGTCACAATGCGAAGTGATTGGCGATTGTGTTCAAAGCCGCCGTAGTCACTCATCAATTCGGAGAGAATATGCTCGCCCGAATGACCGAAAGGTGTGTGACCGAGGTCGTGGGCAAGGCAGATCGCCTCCACGAGGTCTTCGTTCGCGCCAAGCGCACGGGCAATCGTTCTGCCTATCTGCGCAACCTCCAGCGTGTGGGTCAGCCGAGTTCTATAGTAGTCGCCCTCGGTATTTACAAATACTTGCGTCTTATATTCAAGACGCCGAAAGGCAGTTGTGTGGATGATGCGATCACGGTCGCGTTGGAAGGCTGTGCGGTATTTACGCTCTGGATCGGGATGCTCACGCCCTTTAGAATCGCGGCTGCGAAAGCCATACGGTGCAAGATGCTTATCCTCCAGATCTTCAAGTTTTTCTCTGGGGTAAATCATGACATCCTCCCGCTAATCTGCGCCTGTGAGTGTAACCGAGTAAAGAGAGCGATGTCAACGTGACGCGTTGACAGGTATGCATCTTATGGCACATAATTGAATCACCCTTTCTGGAGGAGCTGTATGGCTTATTCATTTCCTAGCGAAGAATGGCTGCAAGTTCTCGTCGAAGTTCTTAATTCAGATCAACGCTATGCAGAGATTGCACAGAATTGGGAAGGGGATATGAATGTTGTGATTGAACCGGAAGACGGGGATCGGAGACATGATCTTCCTATGGCCGTATATCTCGATCTATGGCATGGGAAGTGCCGCGGCGCATGGTTCATCAATCTGGAGAAAGAAGAGATGCCGGATGCAGCATATACACTTCGCGCCCGCATAGGCAATATCGAGCAATTATTTACCGGTCAATTGGACCCGATCCAGGCGATGATGACCCGTCGTCTTCGAGTTGAGGGGAATATGGCATACATGCTGCGCAATGTGCCTACTGTGCTGGATTTTGTACGCTGCTGTAAAGAGGTTCCGATAAAATAATTAGCCTTGAAGAATCGTGCCCATGACCAGGAGGTCGGACCATGCCGCATTACCTTCTCGTACATAAAGTTGCAATGTATCCTGAATCACAGGATGAATGGATCGATCAGTGGCGCGAAGTTAGAAAGAAAGCCCACGGAGATGTTGAGTGGCTTCATTCATTCTTAGATCCAGCAGAAGGGAAATTGTATTGCCAGTGGAAAGCAGAAAATATAGAAGCAATTATGAAATGTCTTCCGCCAGGTATTCAAGAGCAAGCTCCCATTGAATCTTCGAGTGAAATCATCCTGTTCGATACGTTATGGTTGGATTAGTGGCGAATTTCGCATTTAGATTTCCAACGTAAATTGCGGCGTTCCACCGGTCTATATTTTTAGAAAACAGGTAAATTCATGGCATCAGATACTCAATCATCCGAACATCTTTACGATTTTGTAATCATCGGCTCGGGATTTGGCGGGAGTGTTTCGGCAATGCGTTTGGCCGAAAAGGGATATCGGGTTCTCGTACTTGAGAGAGGTTTACGGTACGAGGATGAGGATTTTCCGAAGAGCAATTGGGTGTTGCGGAAATACCTTTGGATGCCCGCGCTTCGTTTGTTCGGAATCATGGAATTAACACTTTTGCGAGATGTGATGGCAATGCGCTGGAGCGGGGTGGGCGGTGGAAGCCTGGGATATGCGAACGTGCTCGTGGATCCGGACGCGAAAATGTATGAGATTGGCAATTGGGCTGGTCTTGATGATTGGAAATCTGTCCTCGCTCCTCATTTTGAGACGGCAAAGCGGATGTTAGGGCGTACGCTCAGCCCCAGCATTACTGAAGCCGACAGGATCATGAGATCGGTAGCAGAGAAAATGGGCAGGGGGAGTACATTTCGAAACCTTCCTGTAGGCGTTTATTTCGGTACACAGGGCGTCGAGGTTGATGACCCTTTCTTTAATGGCGAGGGCCCTCGACGGTCAGGATGCACCTATTGCGGCGGCTGCATGGTTGGGTGCAGGGAAAACGCAAAAAATACGCTACCGAAGAACTATCTGTATTTTGCTGAAAAACTCGGAGTTGAGATCCGGCCTGAGTCTCAGGTCACTGAAATAAGTAAAGTGAAAGATGGAGTTGAGGATGGCGCCAGGTATCGCATTCGATACTATAATCCTACACGTGCAATCCGGTACGTGAACGCTGAAGTTTATGCCACCAACGTGATCGTCGCCGCGGGGGTAATCGGAACGTTGAACCTGCTTCTACGATGCCGAGATGTATTGCGCACTCTCCCCGAGTTGTCCATAAGGCTTGGAGAAAATGTGCGGACAAATAGCGAAGCGCTCCTAGGCGTTACCGATCTGGATCCGGCCAGCAATCATACGGAAGGAATTGCGATTAGCACAGTTTTCCATGCTGACGACGTTACCCATATCGAGCCTTTTCGATTTCAAGAAGGCTCGTCATTCATGTATCGCTTATTAGGTGCGCCGATGATCGAGGCTGGTAAGGCTGGAGTTGTCTACCGATTGTGGATGCTCCTGCTCGCCATTCTCCGCCATCCCTGGTCCTTTATTAAATCGAAGTTCGAACCCACCTGGGGCCGACGCACTTTTGGAATCCTCCTTATGCAAACCGAGGACAATCTCATGCGTGTGAAACTGGGCCGCAGTCTAACGACTTTATACCGTTTGGGAATGACATCAGATAGAGGGACGGAGAAACAGGTGCCTGCGGAAATTCCAATAGGCCACCAGGTAGTACGAGCGATGGCCGCGGAGATTGATGGTATGCCAATGGGGAATATTGCAGAAGGCGCGCTGAACGCATCGATGACCGCACATATTCTAGGGGGGTGTCTTATGGGGAAGAGCGACGCGGAAGGGGTGGTCAATAATGAGCTTGAGGTGTTTAACTACCCAGGCCTGTATATCGTCGATGGTTCAATCATCCAGGCTAACCCAGGGCTAAACCCGACCTTGACGATAACTGCGATGGCAGAATACGCGATGAGCGGGATTGCTGAAAAAATTTAGATCTTCTAGGAAACGTGATTCTACGAGAATGGAGCACTGCTTAATGCACAGTCGCCAACGACAGATCCATAAAATTCCCAGGCAATGAGCAAGTACCAATTCCGTACCTTGACGATTGATCTTTCAACTGGCTCAAATGCTATTGAGATTATCAAGCATGAAGTTATACAAAAGTATCTAGGAGGGAGTGGTCTAGGCGCGTATTTACTATTCCCTGAGTTGTCCCCAGACCTCGATCCACTGTGCCCAGAAGCCCCTCTTGCCTTTCTAACCGGGCCGCTAACGGGCACGAGTGGGCCCGCCGTGGCTCGGTCTGTCATTTCTGGCAAGTCACCCTCGACAGGGCTCTGGGCCGAATCCAATATTGGTGGTTTCTTCGGAACAGAGTTGCGTAAAGCAGGGATCGATGTCTTGATCGTTCGCGGTCGAGCCGCAGTACCGGTTTATTTAAATATCCAGGGTAGCCAGATAGAGCTTCGTTCTGCTGGCCATCTATGGGGAGCGGCAGATACGTACCAAACACAGGAAATAATCAAGGAAGAACTAGGTCAGCCGGCAGCTCGGGTGGCATGTATCGGTCTTGCCGGGGAACAACAAATCCCCTTCGCACTGATACTCTGCGATCATGGAAGAGTGGCGGGACGGACTGGATTGGGCGCCGTAATGGGTTCGAAGAACTTGAAGGCTATCGCCGTTCGCGGTCGAGGTTCGATCCATCTTGATAACCCGGCAGAATATGCAGCCATCAGGGCTAGAGTAAACAGAGAGCTCAAGAACGATATCGTAAGTGTGAGTATGCGAGAATTAGGCACATCCAGTTCAAGCGATTTATTCGATCATTTTGGTTTAATGCCAAAGAAATACTTTTCAGCAGGCTCGTTGGAGGGTACTGAAAATGTCTCTGGATCAGAGGCAGCGGAGACGATATTAAGTGGTATCAGCGCTTGTCATGGTTGTGTGATCGCGTGCGGTAGAAAAGTTAAATTGAAGGACGGTATAGAACGAAAGGGTCCCGAATATGAGACGACAGTCGGTTTCGGACCGAATCTCGGAATTACGGATCTACCGTTCATTACGAGAATGGGGGAGATATGTGATCGCTATGGGATGGATACGATCTCGCTCTCTAACACAATTGGCTTAGTTTTGAAATTATTCGAGGATGGATTATTCACTTCAAAGGACTTCGGAGGCGATGAATTCCGTTGGGGGGATCACGCTGTTGTCGAGAAACTCGTCCATCAAACTGTGTTGCGTGAAGGTTTGGGGGCGATCATAGCCAGAGGGGCGAGGGCTCTAGCGGAGCATTTTAACTCACCGAATGCTGCGGTAGAAGTAAAGGGACTAGAAGTGCCTTATCATGAGCCGCGAGGTGGATCAGGGATGGCGCTTGTTTACGCCACCTCACCTCGAGGCGCTTGCCATAATCAGGGACCGTACTACTTGGTCGAGCTGGGGCAGACAATTGAGGTGATCGGCATAGACTTCTTCAATCGCCAGGATGGAGTGGAAAAGGTCAAGAACATCATCCGTCATCAGAATTGGTCATCTGTCATAAACGCCCTCGTGATGTGCATCTTCGCAAACGTACCTCCAAGCGACACCAGTAAATTGATCCAATTCGCAACTGGATTTGAATACACTTTAAACGAGCTGCTGCTTCTCGGCGAGCGATCATGGAATCTCAAAAGGATGATCAACCACCACCTCAGCCCCGTTGGAATAGAGGACTCGCTGCCAGAGTGTTTTAAAGTTCCTCTTGCAGAAGGCGGCGCTGCTGGTTATACCCCTCCTTTTGAAGAGATGTTGCTTGCCTACTACGATGGACGTGGATGGGATTCAAGCACAGGAATGCCAACGACGAAGAAGATGAGGGAGTTAGGATTGGATAGTCTATCCGAAGAGCATTTCCTGCAATAAGGGAAGGAGGTAGGCCATTGAAGAAAGTTGCTACGGTTGAGCAAATGCATGCGATTGAGCAGGCGACTGATGCATCTGGGCTGACGTACGAGAAGATGATGGAAAACGCAGGCAAATCTATCGCTACTGCGATTCTTGAGTATTGGCCGGAAGCAGAAAGATGGAGCGTCGCTATTCTGGCTGGACCAGGAAACAACGGTGGAGATGGGCTCGTTGTTGGACATTATCTACAAGAGGCGGGAGCGAAGGTATCGGTCTATCTCACTAGAGAGCGGACTGAAGAGGATGAGAACCTTCAGCGCATTATCCAGCATGGATGTCCGGTTACCGATGCAAATAAGGACACGCGGCATAAAGCGCTGAGAGATTTAGTTATTTCTGCAGATCTACTTGTAGACTCTGTTTTTGGGACTGGCTTCAAACCTCCTATTAAAGGTGATTCAAAGAAAATACTGGCAATCGTTAATAAAGTGCTTCAAGAGCGTGTTTCAGCACCCTACATTGTTGCGGTAGATTGCCCGTCGGGCTTAGATTGTGATACGGGCGAAATTGCAGAAGAGAGCCTGTTCGCTGATTTAACTGTAACGCTCGCTGCCGCCAAGCCAGGACTCCTGCGTTTTCCTGGAGCAGAATATGTTGGCGAAATCGTGGTTGGGGATATCGGGATACCCCCTTCACTGAAAGAAATGGCAACAATAGAACTTGACTTCGCCACGCGTGAGGGTGTTCGGGCATGGTTGCCGGAAAGGACGCGGGACGCTCACAAGGGTACTTTTGGACGAGTGATGATCGTTGCCGGGTCGGTTAATTTCCCTGGCGCTGCATCGTTATCCGCAAAAGGGGCATATCGATCGGGCGCAGGCCTGGTTACTCTAGCCGTTCCAGAGCCAATTCAGGGATTTTTGGTCCCAATGATTCCAGAAGCGACGTGGCTTGTCTTACCGCATGAGGTTGGAGTCATTGCCGGTCCTGCAGCGGACGTCATCCTTGAAGAGCTTCCTCATTGCCAGGCCCTTTTGCTGGGCCCTGGTTTTGGACAAGAACGACCAACGCTAACCTTTATGAAACGGCTGATAAATCCTTCGGCGGCCGCAAAGCAAGGAATGGGGTTCATTCGTCACGAAGGCAGCGATGAGATGATGGTTCTGCCTCCTATTGTTATTGATGCTGATGCTTTGAAGCTGCTCGCAGAAATACCGGAATGGCATGGGCATTTGCCTGGGCAATCGATCCTCACACCTCACCCGGGCGAGATGTCGGTGTTGACAGGGCTAACCGTAACAGAAATCCAAGCAGACCGAGAACAAACTGCCTTGGATTGGGCGAATAAATGGGGGCATGTGGTCGTCTTGAAGGGGGCATTTACCATCGTCGCCTCTCCAACAGGACAAGCAACGATTTTGCCTTTCGCAACACCTGCGTTAGCGCGTGCGGGAACTGGAGACGTATTGTCGGGCGCGATTGCATCTCTGCTTGCGCAAGGCTTACACCCATATCAGGCCGCGATATTAGGTTGCTTTCTTCATGGATGGGCAGGTGAGATAGCGGCAGGAATGATGGGTACTGCAGCCGGAGTGATAGCAGGTGATGTTGCGGAGCTTATTCCTGCTGCTATAAGTGAATTGGAGCGCGGTTAATTTTTCGCCCACGATGATTTCGAATGAAGGTAGAACAATAAATGGGACGCCCCATTGAGGTGTCCCATTGATGTACAGAGAAAAAGATTAAGTTACTTTTTCGCTGAATCGTCTTTCTTCTTGGGGGTAGCGGTTTTCTTCTCAGGATCAACTGCTTTAGTGGACTTCTTCTTCTGTTCTTCAACGATACTCTTGCCTCGTTTCTGAAGATCCTCGGCTATGGATTTTGCTTCCTTGGCGAGGTCTTCCGCGCGAGCACGCGTATCATCAATGACGCCTTCAGCCTGATCCTTTAACTCAATACCCTTGTCATAGATTAGGGTTCGGGTCTCCTCTCCCGACTGCGGGGCGAAGAGCAAAGAGACAGCCGCACCGACCAGACCGCCAATTAAAAAGCCTGAGATGAAGGCGCCGAAATCACTGTTGTTATCCGACATAATCCGTTCTCCTTTGGTTAATGTATTAGAACAAACTTACTTAGTGCGGCGAAAGTCGAATAACTCGATCGCGCGTCTTAGCGCCGCGAATGAGCTGTTCGCTTTGACAACAGGTGTTACAAGGTTATCGCTGAGAAATTTGGTAGTTCCACGCAACGAACCGACTGTCTCATTTGTGGCTTCGAGTATCGGCCTGATCTCGTATTGAAGGAGGTTCGTCAGACGGGCTAACTGAACAAGCAAGATAACAAGTGCTAGGCCGATAATTATTGATTCGAAGGCCATAAAAATTATCATAATGTCGCGCAAGGTTTCAGTTTGTGCGGGGTTTTTGACCATTGCGTTCACAGCAACGATTATTAATGCAATAAGAAAGAGAAAAAACACCACTCCCAGTACGATCCATATCGTGGGAATCTTATTGCCCGAGGGGGCGGCCTCAACGGGCGCAGAGGTGTTATCAGGTGGGGTGAGCGTAGCTTTTTCGGTCATTGATGTCGATTATAACACATGCAAAATTGCTGAAAATGTGTCTAACGCCGGCGGCGGGATTTCTTTTGTGAGCGGGAATTAGGTTGGACCAAGACCGCGGTTAGAACAAGGCTCAGGATCGCTCCTAGAAGCGCAGGGAACAGATTAATCGAGCCGAACCTTAGCAATTGCCAATTAATTAGTTCGCTAAGAATGTGACCCGAAAAAAAACCGATCCACGCAGAGAGCATATAGATTGCGAGACGTTTGAGGGTGCCGCCGCGAAGGATGTGGAAAAGGAAGGCGCAAGATGATGCGATGGTCAAACCCAGGACAAAGCCATGAAGAGTCACGGAAGGATTATCCCTCCTCCTAAGCATTCCTCCCCCTCGTAAAACACTGCGTACTGCCCGGGAGTTACGTCAGGGAGCGACTTAAGAAGTTGGATTTCGGCATGAGCATGATCAAGGGCACGAAGGGTAGCACCGACTTCCTCTGCTTTATATCGCACTCGTACAAGGATGGGGCTGCCGCCTGTAGGTGGAGATCCAGAAATCCAATTTGCCTGTCCAATATTGAAGCTCGTGCGGCCGAGCCTGTCCTTGGGACCCACGACGAGGACATTATCCTGTATTTTCTTGTTTATTACATAGAGTGGAAAAGATTTCGAAACTCCGATGCCTTTGCGCTGCCCGATTGTGTAATTTGCTAAACCAGAGTGCTGACCGAGAATTTCACCCTTCTCGTCGAGAATGGGGCCGGGGGGGGATAACTGAATTCCCTGGTCGGTGAGGAAATCTCGATAATCCTTATCACCTACAAAGCATAGGTCCTGGCTCTCAGCCCGGTCGGCGATCGGAAGATTGAGTTTTGCAGCTTGTTCACGAACTTGATTTTTAGAGATATCGCCCAGGGGGAATATTGTGCGCGCAAGTTGATGTTGTTGCAGGACGCTGAGAACGTAGGTTTGATCCTTGTTTTTATCCTTCGCTCGGAATAAATGATAGCGATCTTCTATATGGCGTATCCGTGCGTAATGACCTGTTGCGAGGAGACTTGCGCCCATTGTGAGGACGCTTCCTAGAAGGGAACCCCAGCGAATTATTCGATTACAACGCATGCAGGGGTTCGGGGTTCTTCCCTTCGCATAGCCATCAATAAAGGGATCGACGATCTCCTGTTTGAATGTGTCTTTAACATCCAGTGTGTGGAAGGGTATATCGAGCTGACTTGCCACTTGCCCGGCAAGTGAGACATCTTCCGGTGAGCAACAACGGTTGTTTGACTCGGGTCCGGCAGACCAAAGGCGAAGCATTACGCCGAAGACATTGAAACCTTGCTTAACAAGAAGGGCAGCCGCAACCGAGCTATCGACACCGCCGCTCATTGCTATGGCAATGGTCTTGTTTTTTGGAATCATGGGTAGATTCTATCATGAGGATTTTGTAAAGGAGGTCATAAAGTGATCCCGAATAGAGGGATAAGGTTTATAATTGAGGTTAAGAAATAGAAGGAGGCTTACTTCAATGCAGACAACTATTGAAACGATTCATGGGCGAGAAGTCCTTGATTCCCGAGGAAATCCAACGGTCGAAGTTGAGGTTTCACTTTTTGATGGCAGCTGGGGCCGCGTGATTGTACCTTCAGGCGCATCGACAGGTGTTCATGAAGCGCTTGAAATGAGGGACGGGGATAAGTCTCGTTTCGGCGGGAAAGGCGTATTAAAAGCAGTAGAGAATGTGAATACTGAACTTGCAGAACTTTTCCTGGGGTGGGATGCGATCGAACAGCGGGCGATCGATCTTGCCATGATTGAAGTCGATGGAACAGACAACAAATCACGATTAGGCGCAAATGCCATACTTGGTGTGAGTTTGGCTGTAGCTAAAGCTGCAGCAAATTCTCTCCAGCTGCCTCTCTACCGGTATATCGGAGGAGTGAGTGCGCATCTCCTGCCTGTACCCATGTTAAATATATTAAACGGCGGAGCGCATACAGGTTGGCAGTCGACGGATGCTCAGGAATTCATGATCATGCCGCTGGGAGCGGAATCTTTCTCCGAGGGCTTGCGGTGGGGTGCAGAGATATATCAAGAACTTAAAGCCGTGCTGAGAGAGAAAGGGTACACCGCGCTTGTAGGTGATGAAGGAGGATTTGCGCCGGCATTGAAAGCAAACGCAGAAGCAGTAGAACTCATATTAGTTGCTATTGAGAAAGCCGGTTACAAACCCGGAGAACAGGTATCGATTGCGCTCGATCCAGCAGCCTCCGAGTTTTATGATATTGAACGAGGGGTGTACCAGCTTCGCAGTGAGAGGAAGGAACTTAGCGGTGAGGAATTAGTTGAATTCTGGGATTCCTGGGTCAAGCAATATCCAATTGTATCCATTGAAGATGGACTTGCACAAGACGATTGGGATAGCTGGCAATTAATGACCGCGAAGATGGGAGATAAAATCCAGATCGTTGGTGATGATTTACTTGCAACGAATCCCGAGCGGGTGCGGAAAGGCGTTGAATTAAAGGCCTGCAATTCGCTGTTAGTAAAAGTAAACCAAATTGGCACGCTAACAGAAACGCTCGAAGCTGTTCAGGTTTGCCGGGAAGCAGGCTGGCGAGCAGTTACGTCACACCGCTCCGGAGAAACCGAAGATACCACAATTGCTGACATCTCTGTAGCAATTCACATGGGACAAATAAAAACGGGAGCTCCTGCTCGATCAGATCGCGTTGCGAAATACAACCAACTTCTTCGCATAGAGGACGAGCTCGGAGAGAGCGCTCAGTATGCAGGATGGTCATGCTTAGGAGTTGCTAGAAAATAGTAGCGCACAATATCAAGATGACAATCTAAAAAGAAGAAACTGGCGAATACGATTCGGCAGTTTCTTTTAATTACCAGAGAAACAGGTTCGAGTGCTAGCCTGTAATTGGTGGATTCTCTGCTGGTTGAGCTTCGGAATGGGCATCTGGTATAGGTGCTGTGCAGTGCGGACAAATTTGCCATGGAAGCTGCAGAAGCTGGCCACACTGCCGGCAAACCTTTCGGAGACGGGTATGGCAATGAGCGCAAACCTGCCAATTATCTTCTGTATGACTTCCGCATCCTGGGCATAACATCCGTTCCTCAACTTGCGAAAGGAGTGCTTCTTCTTCAAGCGTGAGTTGGTATTCCTCTGTGAGCGTAAGGGATGGGCGAAGTATGAGATAGATGATTAGTCCAGCTAAGTTCAAGAGGGCAACCAGGAGCACTGTGAGAATGTGCACAAGTTTATCGTGAGACCTGGAGCGGATATCTCTGAGTGTCCAAAAAATCAGGCTCAGCCACAAAGCGGCCAAGAAGGCGCCAAAAAAAGCTGTGAGATAGGTAAAGAATTTTCCTAAGGAGGCGATTCCGAAAAGATCAAGCATAGGCACTCCTGACGAGCGGCATTATAGCATGCAGTTCACTTATGACGATGCAAATTCCGGGCCACTTTGACAGCGATACAGCGATATTCCACTGAAGTATAGTCGCTGTCATCGGCTGCGGCACGCAATTTGCACAGAATGGGGGTGTGATATGGGGGATAAACAGTTGGGTTACCGGATTATGGACCTTGACTCTGGCGATCGGCCACGTGAACGGCTCGCTGCTTTAGGTCCGGGAGCGCTGACCAACGCAGAGTTGCTGGCCATCATGCTTAGAACAGGTATCAAAGGGATGAACGCTGTTCAGTTAGCGCAGACACTATTGATGGAAGTCGGAGGCCTTGCCGGACTACATCGAATCTCGCTCCCTGAACTTGAGAGTAAACGGGGAATCGTATTCGCAAAGGCCACTCAAATACAAGCAGCGGTTGAGTTAGGGCGTAGACCTGCGACTGTGAACCAAGAAGACAAACCGCGTATTCAGTCACCGCAAGATGCTGCCAATGTCGTTCTCTATGAAATGGGTGCATTAGAACAAGAACACTTACGCGTGCTGCTGTTAGACACACGAAATCATGTCATTAAGGTTGTAGATGTATATCGAGGATCGCTCAACAGTTCAGTCATCAGAGTTGGTGAGGTCTTCCGGGAAGCAGTACGGCGCAATGCAGCGGCAATCATCGTTGCGCATAATCATCCGAGTGGTGACCCAACACCCAGTCTTGAAAATGTAGCCGTAACCCGGGCAATTGTGGGTGCCGGAAAACTTCTCGACATTGAGGTGCTTGATCATCTCTTAATCGGAAAAAACCGTTTCGTTTCTCTTAAATCAAAAGGCATGGGGTTTAATAACTGATATGCATCACCAAGTGATCTTGCTCCCGCGCGAGAATTACTGGACATGGGTGCGCTCATGTTCTGAATATGTTCTGCAGTATGGGCCCAACCTGACAAAAGATCCTCAAACTGCGGCGCAATACATGGCGCCCGCTCAGGTGATTACTTACCCTATTGTGCCAGGCGGATATCCTGAATATAGCCAACTTGATGAATGGTTTTATACGCAGCACCCTGGCGTTCGCCTTGACCCGATTTCCACGGAAACCGCTAAAGGGCTGGAGGAGGAATTCGCACAGCGAATCGCAGATTCGGATCGCTACGGGCAAAAACGCAAGTCTTTCTACTTGGTTTGGCCCACTGATTACTCATTTATCACTCAAGAATATGCAGCAAATCCACAGATATATAGCCGTTTTGGCATGCCAGGCCATGAGGGCGTAGATATCCGCGCTTTGAATAACACCAATATCTACTGCTGCGCAGACGGCGTTGTTTATCGGGTTCATAATAACCCAGACCCAAGGGTGCATGCTTACGGGAAACATGTCCGCGTTCGACATAAGGATGGATATAAAACCGTTTACGGGCATCTTGCGCGACCATTGGTACGCGAGGGACAGGAGTTGAAGGCTGGCGAGCTACTTGGGAAAGCAAACTCTACTGGAGCATCCACAGGCTCGCATCTGCACCTGACGCTGAAAAGAGATGGAGCGACCGACCGCGGGGAAACAAATTTCCCAAAGGATATCATCGATCCCACGCCGTTTCTTATTTGGCCAGCGAAGAAGAAATCGTTCGATGCCTCCCGCTTAAATCATGAAGAATGCCTTGTCGGTGCTCACGCAAGGGTGGGGGAGCCATTGCATGACGAAGATCTCGACCTTATACGATTGGCGAGGTTAGAAGCTGTCAAGCTGGAGCTTGACGAAAGGATCGACACGATCGAGCGCCTTCGAGCGCTGAAGGCGGACATGTTTATCGTTGTACGTGTGACGGGAGAATTTTCTAGCGAGGCAATCTCTGCAGAAAGATATTTCGCATCGATTGAAAACAATTTAGGACGTCTATATCGATCCGGGATCAGATACTTCGAACTCCACAGTAATCCGAACCTGCAAAACTCAGGTTGGCGGCGTTCGTGGCGTGATGGGTTCGAGTTCTCACAGTGGTTTAACAAAGTAGCCCACTTGGTCAAGACACGCTTCCCCGATGCAAAGATCGGTTTCCCCGGTTTATCTCAAGGCGGACTTGTACCAGGCTGGAGGGCAGATGATGCTCATTTCCTTAATGAGGCGGAGGGCGCTGTCCAGAAGGCTGATTGGGTAGGCGTGAATTGCTATTGGACGGATTCAGCTTCTCTAAGGGCTCGCAATAAGGGGCGTGTATTCGAGGACTATCGGGATAAATTCCCGGATAAGATACTCATTATTACTGAATTCTGCAACCCCATCAAGGGCGTAGCGGACCATACGAAGGCTCGCCAATATTTAGAGTTCTATCGGATGGTTCGATCCCAGCCTGGTATTGCTGCAGCATTTGCTTTCACGTTATCTGCTAATCGAGGCCATGATGCGATTGTGTGGCGTTCAGAAAGTTCAGACGGGAGGGATTTCGCGGAGCTAATCGGTAAAAGGGCAATATAAGACGAACACGGCAGGTTTCACCAGGACACCGGGATCTTCTTCTTACTGCCGCTTAGATCACGCCGGAAGATATGGCCGTGGTCGCAACCATATCCCCATAGGCGGTATGTAACCCAAACATCCTGTTTGCAATACGCTAAAACCTTGTCAATCTCACCTTTCTTGTACCATTCAACCGCGGCAAGACCATCCGCGGACTTGCTTTCACCCAGCGTTGCTTCTGCAAGGTGATCTAACCCAACTCGAAATCCAAGTGTTAGCGAGATATCTGCAAGCAAGTCGGCTGTCTTCTCTATCAGGGACCGATCGACTGAAAGCCCATAGGGTTTAAGAACTGTGTAGTCAAAGCGGATTAGGTTGAAGCCGACGACTTTGGATGCGGAAGCAAGTACATCAAGGAGAGAACCAGCTTCATCCTCTTTGAATAAGGACCAGCTTCCCTCTTCTACGTGGTAGGTTACGCCAGCAGAGAGGCCCATCTTATCGATGTGGTTCCAACCGCCGACCTCATCTGCAAGCCTCTTCGTCTCAAGATCGAATACAAGTGTTTTTAATTTGTTCATTTTTTTATCCCTTGCGTTGTCTGCGGCTAAGCAGAAAAATGATTGCAAATACGCCGAGAACAGAGAGGCCGAGCAGAAGCCATGGCAGAAGAGGCTGGGCGAAATCAAGCAGGTTGGGATTCGAGAGCGATGTCCATCTCCACTCGTTTTCTAGTTGAGAGATGGGACGTTGATACACTCGTTGGATGCCGCCTTCACAGCTTGTTCCTTCCTGATAAGCATCTAGAAGCAGTGCCACGCCGCCAACCCCATAAATGTCAAGCAAATATTGTGTAAAGGATGCGCTCTGAGCGTATGCCAGCAAGGCATCATCCTCGGAAATCGGGAAAGATGAACACAGGGAATGCATTGAAAGAAGCGCATTCTCGCGGGCGGCACGATCCAATTCGAAGATGTATGCGGGATTCGGCACACCTTCTTGGAGCGTGGCAAGTCCTTCGTTGAGCCAGGTAGGAAGGTTGTGGTATTGATCGCCCATGCGTTCGTAAAGCAGGATGTGAACAATTTCGTGGGGGAGATCGCGTTCCAGAGAGATTTGACCTTCAACACCCGTTGGCGCGGCCAAGAGCACGGTTCTCAATTCTGGTTGGGCATGCCCTCCGATCCACGTGGCGCCACCCATGCGTATGCTTGATTGAAGCTGACCAACTGTAGGGTAGATGTATAAGTCTACTTGATCCAAGGCTGGCAACGCGAGATCACGCTGAACTTTCACAATAGAATCATTTGCCAGGTTTAGGATGTCCTGACCACGAGCCATATCGCCTTCTATCCAATGTACGGTGATGTTGGAATTGCCAAGTGTTTGCCAATCGAAACGATTATCCTCGTATATAAAGGATGCAGGGTCTGTGAGATAGTTATCACCATTTGCGAAGTCGATCTGCCACCAGTAAGTGATAGTAGTAAATGGTTGGACCCCGAGCGCTTGAACTTCTTCGATTACTTCCGCCGAGATCGTGGAGCCGTCTGAAAGGACAGCAATGACGACGCGCGTAGCTTCTGATGAGCTATCGCGGAAGAACACTACCGCACGAATGACTTCACTTGTAGATTGTATTTGCGCGCTGAAGTTGATGGTTGAACCAAACTTATACTCGGTGTATGTATCGACATGTATCTCGTCCGTCTGGGCTAAAACAGATTCCAGCGGAGATAGCAGCAAAAAGGCAGCAAGCAGGATGGAAGGCAGTCGTCTGATGGCTACACCCCAAGCAAATAGAGAAGCGGCGTCAATGTGATTGGACTTAGCAAGGTTGATACAAGAATTGCGCCAGTGACGAATTCAGGTTCTGTATCGTATTGGAGAGCAAGGATAGATGCAAGGACCGCAGTAGGCATAGCGGACTCGAGAACCCCAACTTGCATGCCGATCACGGGCATACGAAATGCGCCGGCAATGAGCCAGGCAACGATTGGAGAAAGTATTAAACGAAGGGCGACGACGATAGAGAGTAAACCGAGGCGCTTCGGAGGACCCGCTTTCCCAATCTGCATTCCCAGAACTAGTAGCATCATGGGGATCATAGCCGCTGCCAGAAGTTCGATCGGCCGGTATATGGCTTGTGGGAAGCTAATATTGAGTGCGCGGAGAATGAGTGATAAAAGGATGGCATATACGGCAGGCACCCTGGTTAGATTCTTTACCGCATGCAGCGGGTCCATTCTACCAGCGCTGGCTATGTAAACACCCGCTGAGTTTGTCCATAAAGCACTCGTTATGAAATAGATACTTGCCCAGAGTAGACCGGCATCGCCCAACGCAAAGTGGTTAAGCGAAAGACCATAATTCCCTGAATTGATAAAGGATACACAGAGTATGAAGGCGGATGCCAGCGCCTGAGGTAAGCGAAGAATTTTCGATAGCGCCCAACTAAGAAAGAGCATGAAGACGATCACGCCCGATGCAAGGATAACCATACTTACGATAGCATCCTTGGGAATTTCTGTTTTAAGCACCAGATCAAAAACGAGGGCGGGTATGAGGATGTGAAAAATCGCAGCGGAGATAGGTTGGGGATCAAGGCTCGTTCTGCGCTGGAGCAGAAAGCCCGCCCCGGCGACAGCGAGGATCGGGAAAATATTGCTCGTGAAAAGGCTTAGAAATTCCCTCAATCCACGGCATCCTCTTTGGGCTCATCGAAGTCAAAGATCAAGAGATCAGGTGTGCCTTCGAGGAATGCCAGGTGTTCGAGGGCTTCATCAGCTTTCTTAAAAGTCTCGGGATCTGCTGTTGATGCCTGGATTTTTAATAGGGCTGATCTGGCTGCGTCACCACCAAGCTGCCCCAAAGATCCTATCGCGACGTGAGTTACTTCGTCGCTGACGTCTTCGAGAAGCTCTATAAGAGGTTGTGCTGCATCGTGAAGCTCAAGTTTACCTGCAGCGCGAGCTGCCTCGACGCGGATTCGCGGAGAGGGGTGATCTAACTCTTGGAGAATTTCGGGTCGCCAAACTGGGTTAGCCGATCTACCCATAGCTGATAAGGCAGACTGTAATAATTCCTCATCTCCTGATTGGTAAGCATCTGTGATGATCACTTGCACATCTTCGTGAGATGAGAAACCGAGGGATTTTACACAAGCGCAATGCAACTCAGAGGAGGCACCAGCCCTTATTGTTCCTAGGAGATCGTCCACGATCTGATCCGGCTCTTCTAAGGAAACATCCTCGACTTCTGCTAAAAAGATGAAACGCCCAAGTGCATCCGCGGCAGCAGTACGAACTTCGATAGAACTATCTTCGTTAAATAATATAAGGAAAGCTGGAAGGAGAGATGGGTCTGTCGCTTCCCACAGATTACCAATCGCAATCTTTCTAACGATAGGGTCGGGATCATCGAGCCCGAGACGGTTGATGCTGTCGAATAGAAGCTCAATATGTTCATCGGCTTGCTGGCCGAGTGTCGCCAGCAAGGTGCGGCGCCGTAGAGGAGACATTGATTGCCAGCAACTCGAAAAGCGACCGAGCTGACGGGTATTTAGGTCAGAAAGTGCAGGGAGTTCTTCGATGGGCAGAAGCTGTTCTTCGTCCATCAAAAGTGAGAATATTTCGTCTAGTTCGTGATCCATGAGATCTCACATCAGGGGTGTTAGGGAAGAGAGATTGGATTGATGAAATCCTGTAGGTTGATGTAAACCATGAGAAATATGAGAACAGCAAAGCCGATGGCATGCGCGAGTCCCTCGAAGCGAGGAGATATCCGGCGCCGAAAGATCGCCTCGTAAAGAACAAACATTAATCGCCCACCATCAAGAGCGGGGATAGGCAAGAGATTGGCTAATGCCAGACCAATATTTAAAACCCCGATTAAGTTCAAGGTGATGAAGGGTTTTTCGGATGTTCGATCGATCGTGGTTGCCCACGAAAACATATCATAAATCCCTTTGAAGCCGCTAATGCGCGCTTCATCAGGTGAGGCTTGACCACTTAATAATCGCCCCGGAAGCTTGAGAAGCGCGGTGATCTGGGTCGTGACCGAATCCACGCCCCACTTGGAGGCTTCGATCCACCCCATCTGGGCGGTGGGGAAACTCAATGTCACTCCGATGGGTCCCTGATCATCAGGGAATACCACACGCGGGATCAAGGTTAGTTCAACAATCTGTCCATCTCGATCAACAACAATACGAGCAGTTTCGCCGAGCTTTGCATGGATGGCTTCCTGCATATCGCTTATGCCCTTAACAGGAAGGTCATCAACGAATTCGACGATATCGCCTGCAAGTATCCCGGCAGAGTAGGCAGGGGTCCCTTCCAGGACTTCAGCGATGAGTACGCGGTTGACATCGGGTGCAGCAAATTTAAAAGCCATGAGAAAAGCAAGGAAGCCCAAGAGGATGTTCGCTGCAGGGCCGGCGGAAAGGACGAGCGTGCGTGTCAGTATGCTCGACGAAGAGAGACCGTTCTGTATTTCAGGATTATCCTCTCCAGCGAAACGGACAAAACCGCCAAAGGGGATCCAATTCAGAGAGTACTCAACACCACCAGCTTCAAATAATGTCAGCACTTTGGGAGGGAAACCCAAACCAAACTCTTCGATCTTTACACCACGCCATTTACCTACGAGAAAGTGGCCCAACTCGTGCCCTAGTATCGATATGGAGATAACGATTATTACTAATAAGGTTATTGACACGAAGATCACCTACGCCTTTGTTTAACCGCGATTATATCACCGTGGTGTTTGTCCGCTGCTATCGGCAATAGCCAAACCAATTCCAGGTGCGCAGCGGAAAATATCTAATATGCCCTCGATAGAACGGAGCTGACGCTCGACTTCACGGGAGTCCTCAGAAGGACAAATGCAATGAACGTTTGGTCCGGCGTCGATTGTGTAACACACTGATAGACCATCCTCTCGCCAGCGGGTTACATGCTTCATGATCCTAATTGACGCCGGCTCCAAGTAGAGAAGCGGCGGTTCGGATGTCATCATCACAGAATGCATCAAGTTTGAGTCCAGTTCAACAATATGAGAAAGCGTTCGAAAGTCCTTTTGCATAATCGCATTTTTACAGATTTCCAGACGACGATCTGCATCCTGGACACGGACGGCTTGAATTGGACTTGTAGGTGCGAGCAGGTGGCCCTCAGATGATCCCGTCGATTTGTGTTCTTTGGTGACAACTGCGATGAGATCGACCAATTGCCAATGTTCTGCAGGCGCAAGCTGCTCGGCATACCCATCCTCGTTAGCTTCTCCAGAGAATAATTGCACGAAACCACCGAATATGGATCGAGCGGCAGAGCCGGAGCCGTGTCGGGCGAGGATGGATAGCTGCTTCTTGTCTAGCTCCAGTCCAGCTGCATTGCTGGCAGCTGCAGTGAGTGCGGCGAAAGCTGAGGCTGAAGAGGCAATGCCTGCACCGATAGGGAAATTGCTCTGGCTGCGTATGCTTGCGAAGGAAGGTACCCCTGAGAGAGTGCGGATGAGATCCAAATGCTCCGTAACACGGCAGGCAGCTTTCTCTGAGGCGGGGCTGCCGTTGATTTCGATTTGATCAGACTCCAGGATGTTATCGAACTGGACTGTCGTCTCTGTTTGGAGATTCGCGAGCGTCATGGAAAGCGAAGTATTCGCTGGAAGACGGAGCGCAGGAACGCGGTTGCCCCAATACTTGATAAAGGCGATGTTTGGCGAAGCGGTTGCAGTTGCGCGTTTTTCGGACATCGTTTTTAGTCCAGTCTTACAAGTGAATCGTCACTTTAAAAAGAAGGCGAGATTGCCAAAGAAGGGATGCTTCATTCTTCAACAATCAGGATGCGGGTCCCTCCAGGCATTGAGACAGTGACGTCGCCAGGATCATTATCGATGAAGGGTGTTGTCCAGCGGAAAATCCATTGAGCGTCCTGGGGGCGCGCATTCACACAACCATGTGACATGGGGACACCAAAATTGTTATGCCAGAAGGTTGAATGGATTGCTACACCATTGCCTACGAAGAGGGTTACCCAGCCGATTCCCGGAAGATCGTAGCCGCCTCCGGTCGTACCGCCACTCATGTGGAGCGAAATCAGCTTGCGCCAGATCTGGAAGCCACCAAGCGGAGTGGACCACTCATCGACCGGCTCACCGGAAGAATTAAATTTAGCGCCGGAAGAAATGCGGCAGAAATAGACCTCTCGATTACCCTCAAAACAAGAGAGTGTCTGGTAGGTCAGATCTACTACGACCCGCTTGTCTTCAACCTCCGGATGGATTGGAGAAAGATCTTCTTCAATGAGCGGTCGAAATGCATGGGCATCAGCCCAGAAGATGTCGCCATATCCATAACGCTCATTGATACGGTAGAGGGGGTTGTTGCCAGAACCGTCTGTGCGAATTTGGTCAACCCACAATATCTGGCTGTAAGATAGACGCGGTGTTAGGCTTTCTTTCAACCAGGGAGAACGAGCAGGGGGGTTGTCCAAGATGAGATCCACCCATGGGACCGTCACCTGAACCCACATCCCCTCGCCGAAGCTCGTCACAGGCAGAAGATCTACGGGTTGATTGGGCTCATTTTGGACGGGCTGAACTGTTCCTGACCAAAGGTAGCCATCTGGCGTTTCTACCCAGCGCTGATTAAAACGGTATGGATGATGCCCGACAACTTCCCGCACCCAGGGAACGACCGCATCCTCGTAAAGGGTTCCGACTACCTGGCTGCTTGAATCAGGTCGCCCGTGAAGCTCGATTTTAGGTGATGTAACCCGACCAAGACGTTCTGCACTAGGAAATTCCGGTAACGCGAGTCCGTTCAGGAAACGACGGGAGGCAATACCACCCAATCCCAGGGCGGATATTCTCAGCGCATCTCGACGGTTCATGCGTTCGGTAACTCTTGAAGATGCTTTCATGTGACCGCTATTATCTCGTATTTCTTTAGAATTGGTGAACTAGAAAGATGAATCGATAGAATCGATAATAATTCTCCACGTTTGGGTGATATGGTCAAGGGCCCAGTGCAGATAGTAAAATAATGGACATGGATGGGATACAAATTTGATGCGGATTTCTAACAATCACTCTGCAGGAAAAAATCTATTGCTTGGAATTCTTGTCTTGCTTACCGCATGCGGCGGATCAGGAGTCAATAGGCAGGCCTCAGCGACTCCCACACTGGAACGCCTGATCGCGCCAACAGCATCGCCTACGGATGCACCTGATTTGGTTTACCTGATTAGTGGGGGCGAGGCAGAGGAGAGGATGGCTTCCAGGGTGGGAGATACCATCACAATGCTCTCGGCAGCTTCAGGAAATGAATTCATCGTTCTAGACGAAATCTCTAACAGCGAGATTGAGCAGAATGCAAAGGTTGTATTTTTTCTTGCAACTGATCCGGGATTGAACGATTTGGTGAGGCGATATCCAGCGGTGCAATTTGTGGCTATCGGGATCCATGGATTAAACGATGCAGACAATTTAACGAGGATCGGTCCGGACGGTTTGGGTGCAGATCAAGTTGGATTCATCGCTGGCGTTATCGCAGCCTCAGTCACCCCCGATTGGCGGGTAGGCGCTATCTCAGTGCAGAACTCAAGCCAAGAGCACGCCAGCAATTTAGCGTTTCAAAACGGTGCGATATTCTATTGTGGGTTGTGCAGACCGGCTTACCCACCTTTTCAAACCTATCCTGTTGGTGCCGAGGCATTCTCATTTGAGATTTCGGCAGTTCAGGATGCAATTTTTGCACTAACATCTATGGATGTGGATACGATCTTCTTACCGCCTGAATTGAGCGCAGCAGCATCAGCGGATATGCTAGAAGGTCCTGGATTGAGCTATATTGGCGGCGAGGTCCCAAAAGAGGATCTTGGAGAGAAATGGATCGCGACAGTGCGAGCTGCCCCTGAACTGGCGATCGCAGAAATCTGGGATCACGTTTGTGTGGACGAAGGCGGGGGAACGCTGCCTATGCCGATTATTATCGAAGATGTCAACCATGAGCGGTTGACATCCGGACGCGAAACGTGGGCGCTGAAGATCCTGCAAGATTTGATCGATGGCTATATTGACACAGGGGTGGGCCCCATAACTGGGATAGCTCGCTAATATAGAAAAACGCCCCGGCGGGCGTTCTCGAATTGGTGACTGAAGGGATCCAAGTCCTCGCCAATTCTATAAAAGGAAAAGCTAGAGCTTTCGTTATTAAGGTTATGTCAGGGCGAGGGACGGGATTCGAACCCGCGACATCGCGCTCCACAGGCGCGCGTTCTGCCACTGAACTACCCTCGCCATGTTGTTCTGCATTTTCGCAATTAGCCAATCAGCAAATGAATGACAAGCCACCTTTTATGCGAGAGTTATTCTAACACGAAGGCAGGTATCGAGCCACAAAATCAAGGCAATTTACCAGCAAGCAGAGCTTTTATCCGTGCTCGAAGGTCGCTGCGAGCAATCGTCTCCTGCTCGCCAGAGACCATATCCTTCAGCGAGACCTTATCCGACTCCATTTCATCGGGACCAATAATTACAACCAGTGGGATTTCATTACGATCTGCGTACTTTAGCTGCCGTTGAAGGCGTACAGGTTGAGGATACCATTCAACCCGATAACCGGCATCACGCAGCTCTGCAGCGATTTGAATAGAAGCGCTCTCACCGCCATCTTCAAAAGTTGTGATCAAGATGTCCGTCGGACTCACGCGCAAATCAGGTTTAATCCCGTTTTCGTCCAGGACCAATCCGAATACGACATCTCCCATCGCGAAACCAGTCCCAGGGATAGGGTTGCCGCCGACCACAGAGACTAGATCGTCGTATCGACCTCCGCCGAGGATCGAACGATGATTACCTTTGACGTCCCTGGCTTCATAAACCGTCCCGGTGTAGTAATCGAGGCCCCGGATTACGGTCGGGTCATAGTCCAAATACTCATCCATGCCGAGCGATTTGGCCGCATTGAAGCATTGAAGCAATTCCGGTGAAGATTTCCATGCATCAAGATCTTCGAGCATGTTCGCGAGACCTGCGAATTGATCTTCGTTTAATCCGCTTTCGAGCGTATAAGATTTCCATGCCTCTGGCGCCATGCGATCTTGACGATCGATGAGACGGAAAGTTATTGGCAGCAGCTCGCCCTGTATACCGATTTCCTCGAGCCGTTTCTCTGCAAGGCGCCGGTTGTTAATTTTGATGCGGATCATATCTGCTGTCAGCCCAACATTGCGAAAAAGTGTCGCCGCTACAGCTACAAGCTCTGCATCCGCTTCAGGGGTGTCGACGCCGATAAGGTCGATATTCCACTGGAAGAATTCTCGGGATCGGCCTTTCTGTTTTCGCTCGTATCGCCAAAAAGGCCCAAAAGACCACCAGCGAAGAGGCAGGTTGAGGCCTTTGCCGCGCTGCGCAACCATACGTGCAAGAGATGGAGTGAGTTCTGGGCGGAGCGTGATCATCGAACCACTTCGATCGGGAAAAACATAGGATTGCTCTTTAACGAGCTCGTCACCGGATTTGGCGGCATAGAGTTCCAGGCGCTCCAGAAAGGGGCCATCGAATTCCTGATACCCAAATTGCGTGGATGCCTCTCGGATCTGAGTGTTGAGCCACTGGCGAAAGGCCATATTCTCCGGGTAGAAATCGCGCGTGCCTCGAACTGGTTGAATGATTGGCATTGATGCCTCCGTTACAAAAAAAGACGACTTGAGCGCAGCCCACGCCGTCTTTTTAAACGATCCCTTCTTGTCAGAGCGGGTGGGTCTACGCGCGCACTATGCCCACTAGATGGCGGGCTGATACCTCTCGTTTGTGGTGCGTGGACCCAGCTTTCATGATAAAAGATTATAGCACAGGGGGGTAATCGTCAAACCCCGCATCATAAAGGGCGGTGAGCAGTGATCCAGATTGGATTACTTCGCTGATGAGCTTGATGTCTACTGAGTATGGCCGGTCGCGCTCGATAAAAGCGATAGATTTACGGATGTGTTTAAGCGCAACAAGTGTTCCTGAGCCTGGAGATTTCCCGGGGGTTTCTTTCATGCGCAAATCGAGAGCTTGGGAAGCGCAGATAATTTCGATTGCGGTGATGCAGGTCAAGTTCTCAACTATGAGTCGAAGATTCCTGGCAGCCGTAGTCGAGTTGGCGTTATGGTCCTCCTGGCCGGCAGAAGTAGGCACAGAGAAAATTGAGTTAGGATTAGCAAGAGCTTGATTTTCAAGCGCCAACGAACCGGCAGTGTAATGAAGCATCATTAAGCCCGAGTAGAGACCGATCTTGCTGCGATCTGCGATAAGCATGGCCGGGAGGTTAGCATTCATATCCTCAGACAAAAGTCTGAAGATTCGCCTCTCTGATATTGATCCAGCCTCCGAAAGTGCTATTTTTAGATAATCGGCGGCAAGACCCACGGGTTCCCCATGGAAATTTCCCCCTGAGAGGACATCATCGCCAAATAGCAGGGGATTATCGGTTGCTGAGTTAATCTCAATATTGCATACCTTTTCTGCGTACGCGAGCGTATCCCAAATCGGACCAAGGATTTGAGGGCAGCAGCGTAGGCTGTAAGCGTCCTGCACCCTTGCAGTGCTATCAATAAGCTGGCTGCCTGCAATAAGGTTGCGCATTCTCTGAGCAACGGCTTGTTGCCCGGTGTAAGGCCTCGCTGCATGGATTCGTTCATCAAACGCGGCAGAAACGCCAAGGAGGGCATCGAGGGTCATAGATGAAGCGATCTCATTCGAGAAAAGCACTCGCTGCGAATCTATGACGGCCAAAGCGAGAAGAGCCGTCGAAAAGGTTGCGCCGTTCGTGAGCGCTAAGCCTTCCTTTGGGCCGAGTACAATAGGCTCGATACCTGCTTTTTTCATTGCCTCATGACCAGGGAGAAGGCTGTTTTCGAACCAGGCTTGCACCTCCGTATCTCCAAACTCACGAGCGTCGGAATTTGTAATAACAAGTGCGAGTTGAGCTAATTGGGCGAGATCACCCGATGAACCTAATGAGCCTTGAGAGGGAATGTAAGGTGTTACACCTTTATTTAATAACGAAAGAAGGACGTCGATGATTTCGGTTCTTACGCCAGAGTATCCATGTGCAAGAGAGTTTGCCCGAATGAGAATCGCAGCTCTAACGACCTCCTCTGAGAAAGGATCTCCGACCGCTACTGCGTGACTCAGAACCAGATTGTCCGAGATCTTCGATGCCTGGGAGGAATCCAGACGCCGATCGGCAAAAATACCGTAACCAGTATTCACACCATAGATTGGGGCTTTAGAAGATGCAAGCCGTTTAAGATTCTTAGCGGATTGGTTTATTCTCTCTCTTGCTGATTTATCGAGATCAACTCGGGTTTTGAAGCGAACAACGGATTTAAGGTTCGCTAGTGTAAGATGGTTGCCGTCGATTACGACAGGGTTCGACGATGGATGGTCCTTGGTTGGAGTGATTCGCTTGGTCATTTCATTAAGTCTCTTTTCGTCGGCCTAGGATTAGATTCTGTGAAGAAGCGTAAAAAGTATAGCATGAGGGCGCTTCCGTGGTATGCTAAACGTCGAAAAAAGCTGAGGAACCTCTCCACAAGATAAGTATGCTATTTATTCCAATTATCGCTCTCCTGCTCGCTGCGGGCGCAACATGGCTTGTCCGCAATAGCCCATCTCGGACTCAATGGGTTGTGAGCACGTCGCTCGTATTGCTCATCTGGTTTTTGTCTCTAGTGATGCTCGCGGCGATACCTGATGCTGCAAGTTTCTCAATATGGCAACCGGCAAACTTATTTCAGACCCCTCTTGAATTTTCACTCGACAGAACTGGCTGGGGACTTGCGTATTGTATTACGACCGTTCTTCTCTCGATGATTCTAACTGCTGCTGTAAGTTCAGACAGTGCATCGACGGGCGTACGGGTGTTCTGGTTTGTATACGCAGCACTGGCCATGTTGGTTGCTTTCGCGATCAATTTACTCACCGCTGTACTTACATTTGCATTATTAGATTTGTGCTCTTTTATTTTCTTTATTTACTTTATGGAAAACGTGGAAGACATCCACCGAGCGATAGTTCGAGCCGGCGTTGACTTGGTGAGTGTGTTCTTAATCGTCACGGCAGCCTGGATTAACTCAATCGAAGGAATTGGAGCAGGTCTTGACGCCGCGTCCTTTTCCACACCGGCGGCGTTGATGTTTCTCATGGGGGTTTTACTACGGTTAGGAGTGATTCCTTTGCAGTTAACATTGCCTTCCCCTTCCCCTTTCCGGAGAGGCGCAGGTTCACTATTGCGTTTGTTACCACCGGCGCTTGCGCTCTTACTGCTCGCGAGATTTCTTGAAAATGGAGCACCTTCAGCAATAAGATTCTGGCTAGCATTGGCTGGAGCGATAGGAATCCTGCTCGGGGGAGTTCGCTGGATGCTGGAAGAGAATCGGGTCTTGGCAGGCCCATTTTTTGTTATGGGTCTCGCAGGTGTTGGCATCCTGGCAAGCAGCAGCGCTTCTGCGAATGGCGATGTCCTATTCGTGACAAGTGTATTGCTGTTGCTTGTTGGAGTATTGCTATCGCTTGTTCAAATCCATACACCCTCGCATCGCGTTTGGCCTGTTTTTGCCTCAGTGCTGCTAGTTGGCATACCTTGGAGTCCAGGGGGGCTGATTAGTTCGGTGATAGGTCAATCGGCATTGAATGAGGGAACATGGATTCAGGCTTTAATAGGAATCATAGGAATAAGCAGCCTCTCTCTCGGTGCGATCCATCTCTTCTTTTCGGAAGAGGAGCCATGGCCTACCGGTGAAAGTCTTATTCGAGTCATGTATAGCATGGGCTTGGCATTGCCAGTTTTAGTAAGTATAGGGCTGGGTTTCTGGATTCAAGGGACTTCCAGCATTGAAGGAGGGATTGTTACAGCAGTAGCAGTTGCCGTAGGTGTGGGTGCCTTCTTCGCATTGCGCAATATTGAAAAGATTGAATTTACGCGATGGAGGGCTATGTTTCTGGGCATAAATCCGCAATGGATATTCTCAGTGATCTGGAACGTCCTTCGTCGTGCGCTTAGTATGGCAAGATCTATTGGTGAACTATTCGAGGGCGAAGCTGCAATGCTTTGGATGTTTGCCTTCATTGCGGCGCTCCTTCTCGCTTTGAGGTGATCTTAAATGACCTGGCTCAATAATTACTTGATCTTGCCTGTGATTTTTATCTTCATAACGGGAACTGCTCTCGCTATTATGAAGCCACAACCAAGATCAATGCTTATTCTTGCGGTGCAATACCTATCCATCTCATGGTTGGCAGCTACGAGTTTGCCAGCCGCAGGTGTTGCTGCAAAATTGGTGACCGGATTACTGGTGTGTGTAATCTTGTACCTCGGAATTCGACAAATTGGTAATGAGCCTTTGCAAGGGGATGAGCAGCTGTTATCAGCCAATTTACCTTTTCGTATCATTGCATTACTTATTGTATTGGTTGCGTCTGTAAGCGTCGCAAGAAGTAACTTATTTGCACAATTTGACATAAGAATCGAAGCGAGTGTGGGCGCCTCATTTCTTATCGCTTCCAGCCTATTGAATTTGGGATTAGGAACGGATAAGCTGAGAATCGGAATCGGGTTGCTCACACTTGTGTCAGGTGCTGAGTTAATCTACGGTTTCATTGAACCTGCGCTGGCACTGGTTGCCTTGCTGGCAATGGTTCATCTGGGTATCGTACTCGTATTCAGTTACATTATTTCTATCCAGATACGTTATGTGATGTCGGAGAATCACGATTTATGAGTGCGGGCCTGATTATTTTCCTTTTAACCGTTATATATTCGCTGTTGTGCTTGGTTCTGCGACACCAGCGAATGACGTCTGCGTTTGCAGCTGCAATTGGGGCAGGTTCCATTGCGGCATTTGTGTTATTGGTCCCATTTGATGAGGCGTTCCTCTTCGGGGATTTTTCAATTAAGTTCGCGAGCGAGTGGATTATCTTGGGGCGTATGTTTTCCTTGAGTGATAATGTACGACCGCTAATTGGATTTCTCTATCTAGCTGGTACCTTTCTATTACCTGCAGCATGGGCTGCTAAAGTAAATCGATTCTTTCCGTCTGTAGGACTATTAATCCTGGCAATAGTGGCTGCGTCGCTGATGGTAGATCCATTTGTGTTTGCGGCAGTGTTTATTGAGCTGGCAGCTATGGGTGCCGTGTTTGTTCTTGTTACACAACAGCATACCAGGAGCACCGGCGCAACTCGAATGCTGATTCTTTACACGTTTGCGATGATCAGCATCCTATTCACCGGATCGTTGTTAGATGTAGCTGGAATCACAAGCGCAACCCCGGTTCTGGCCATGCGGGTGACATTTATGCTCGGTTTCGGATTTGCCATTTTGATGACAGTTCCACCTTTTCATTTATGGCTGCCAAAATCTGCCGATGAGTCAGATCCATATTTATTAATATTTATTCTGGTTATCCTTCAGAGTGCTGGCTTTTTCTTCTTGCTGAGATTTTTAGACAGTTACCTATGGTTAAGAGAACAAACGTTAATATTCGATGGGATTCGAATCGCGGGGATTATTACCACGATTTTAGCGGTTGTGTTCTCGGCCAGCCAAAGAGACATAAAGAAATTAATGGCCTATGCATTGTTGGTTGATTTGGGCGTGATGCTGATCGCAGTTGGATCTGGAACCGAAGATGCTTTCCGTATAGCGTTGAGCCTTAGCGCTGTGCGTGTGGTTGCTCTTGGGGTGCTTGCGTTGGGGTTATCGTATTTATGTAATGTTAAGCGTTTAATTAGTCAGATGGGAGGTGTAGGATATAAGATGCCATTTGCAGCGGTCGCTTTCCTTATTGGATTGCTCTCGGCTGCAGGAACTCCTCTCACGGCAGGATTTCCTGGAAGATGGTCGCTCTTAACTGCAGTGCTCCAAGGAGATAAACTTGCGGCAGGTGCTGTAATATTCTCAATGATTGGATTGGGTGTGCTTGTAATTAGATGGGCGGCAATTCTTTTCGGGAAAGGGGATGGCGAGGAATTAATCACAGTGTCGAAAGAGCCCCGAATCTTTCTTCTGGGTGGAATTATTTTGCTGTTGCTTCTTGGCTTATTCCCGCAGCTTGTCTTTCCATGGGTAGAAGATGTTGCGTCCGGACTAGCGAATCTATTTTTATAAACAAGATCCCCAAATAAAGGGAATCGTCGCCTTTTACGTGGGAGGCAGGAAGATGGATCAAAAGGATATTGAGAAAAGGCTTAAATGGCTTGATGAGCAACGGATTAAAGACTCCGAACAATTGCAGGCTCTTCTTGACAGAAACAAATACCTTGAAGAATCCATTGAGAAACTCGATCAAAAAATTCTAGGGCTATCTGAAGAAACGTCCCGAACAGCGGCTCTTGCAGCGAGGATCCATCAAATGGATGATGCTTTGGCGAAGCATCGAAACGAGATATCGCGTCAATTAGAAGATGTTGAAGAAAGACGCACAGAGAAAGAAAAGGGCCTTGAAGTCCTCCGTAAGACAGACCAAAAAGAGTTTTCCAAAAGACTCGAAAATGTTCGAAAGGAGTTATTGCGGCTAGAAAAACTAGAACAACTCCTGGAGAATCGTCGAGAGGAGGAGATTCAAATAAGAAAAGAGCTCAATGCTATCAAGGAAAAGCAAGAGCGCTCGTTTGAAGAGTACGAAACGGGAAAACGGAAAACGGTCTCCTTGAGCGAAAATCAGAAACAGGTTGGCAAACGTCTAATAAAGATTGAAAGTCTTATCGAAAGACATAAGAAAGGTCTTGATGGGGCTAATGCGAAGGTAGAGTTATTGGAAAACTTTACTCGTCGATTAGATGTGCGTACGAATGAATCTCAAGCGAGCGAAAAAGAGCGCCGCGAATCGCAGGAACTCTGGATGGAGACTCAGGGGCTGAAGACTGTTGAATTTGAGAAGACCTTGAAAGAATGGGACCAGAGCTATTCAGCTTTCGAAAAAATGGCTGAAGCAATCGATAAGCGAGTGATTGCGTATGAAGGAACACATCGTTTTTTAAAGCAGATGCAAAGCGACCTTGAAGAAGTTATTGAACGATTAGAGCGCAGAATTACCGAGGTAGGTGAGATGCAGCGCCTTGCTGAAGAACGGATTAAGCATAAATGGGGAGAATTTCAATCAGAAGATCACCGGCGCTGGAGCACTTATGCCTTAACCATGGATGAGCGCTGGAACGAACATACTAGGCTGCACGATAAACTGCTACCTGAGATCGATGAGATTTCATCGAATCTCAGCAATGGGCTCGATCGGTTGGGAGAGATCGAAGGAAGCGATAGAAGGCGACTTGCCGAACTATTGTCTACAATCCGAGAATGGATAACAGAATTGGACTCAAGAGGCAGGTAAATCTCTATCTAGTAGCTTGTGAGTATTCCCCATGCGTGTAATTGGAACGGCAGGACATGTGGATCACGGCAAATCATCTCTCGTTCAAGCGATAACCGGGATCAATCCAGACCGGCTAGCCGAAGAACAGAGAAGACAGATGACGATCGACTTAGGATTCGCCTGGCTGACTTTACCGGATGGCGAATCCGTTGGCATCGTCGATGTTCCAGGACATCGCGATTTTATCGAAAACATGTTGGCAGGAGCGGGGGGGATCGACGCTGTTCTCTTTGTTGTCGCGGCAGACGAGGGGGTCATGCCGCAAACAAGGGAGCACCTATCAATCTTGGATCTTCTAAACGTGCAAAGAGGGATTATCGTCCTAACGAAAATCGACATTGTTGATGACGAGTGGCTTGGCTTGGTTGAAGAGGATGTATCGAAGCTAGTAAGCGCCTCTTCGCTTGGTCAATCACCGATTGTACGAGTCTCAGCAAAAACGGGCGAAGGTCTTGATAACCTGGTGGCATCGCTGCAAGATATCTTGCAGGAAATTCCGCGGCGCAAGGATCGAGGTGTCCCGCGATTGCCCATTGATCGGATCTTTACAATCGCTGGTTTCGGAACCGTTGTAACGGGGACACTGCTAGATGGCACACTTACAGTAGGTGATCTCGTCGAGATACAACCCGGTGGCTCTAAAGGGAGAATACGTGGCTTGCAAACACATAAAGAAAAATTGGACCATGCCCTCCAAGGGAGCAGGGTAGCGGTGAATATCAGCGGAATAGAAGTGGATGATGTGGAGCGCGGAGAAGTTGTAATTAAACCTGGAACCTGCAAATCGACGAGCATGATCGATGTCCACTTTCAAATGTTGGCAGATGCGGATCATGTAATGCGCCATAATCAAGAAATCAAGCTGTATGCAGGTGCGGCACAGCGTGTTGCGAAAGTCCGATTGTTGGGGCGTGAGAAGCTCAACCCGGGCGATGAAGGTTGGCTTCAACTTATCCTCTCAACCCCAGTAATCATTATTAGGGGAGACAGATTTATAATACGTCGACCTTCGCCCAGCTCAACGTTAGGAGGTGGGGTAGTAGCTGACGCGCATCCAAAAAGAAGACATCGCCTAAAAGACCATGCTGTAATTGGGCACCTAGAAGCCTTGCTTCGAGGAACACCTGCGACGGTTGTCCAGAGAACGCTCGAAAGGATGGGACCAGTACCCTTATATGATAGTTTGAAAGAGGCGGGTATCTCTGATGATGAAGCAGAAGGAGCAATTCGAGAATTAATCCAAAACGGTGAACTGATCTCACACAACGCAAGTGACTTATCTGTGGAATCTTTATCGTTAGTCATGGACAAGAACACGTGGCTGACGAAGGTAGAGCAGATCCGAAAACTCTTGGCAGATTACCACCAGTCAAATCCACTCCGGGTTGGGATGCCAATTGAAGAATTGCGCAGCAAAATGGGGATGGAGACGAAAACGGCAAGTTTTCTGATAGAACAGGCTGAAGAAGATGGATATGCTGTAATCGTTCCAGGATATGTGTCTTTAAAAGACCACAGGGTTCAGCTTGATGATAATGAGAAAGAATTAGTGGATCAATTGCTCTTGAAATTCGATTCTAACCCGTACGCTCCGCCATCACTAAAGGAAACATCGCAGGAGATCGGAGAGGATCTCGTCCGGTTCATGCTTGAGAGCGGATCGCTGGTGCAGGTATCAGATGACGTTATATTTAAGACGGATACGTACGATGAGATGGTCGATAAAGTTAAGAAAGACCTGAAGGAAAGCGGAACAGTCACGGTCGCAGATGTTCGCGACAAATTTCAAACATCGAGGAAATACGCGTTAGCGCTGATGGAACATCTCGATGCGGTGGGAGTAACGGTACGAGAAGGAGATTTGCGGCGCCTAGTCTAAGAAGTGCCACTCGCCATTTACCATCACCCCCGAAGGTTTGATTGAGGGAAGTTCAGAATAGTCCAGGTGGAATGGGTCCTCGTCAAGCACGATAAGGTCGGCGAGGTATCCGGGAAGAAGCTTTCCCAGCTTAGATCCGAGACCAATGGATTGCGCAGGCCAGACTGTATAGGCATTGAAGGCTTCTTGAAGATTGATTCTTTGATCGGGAACCCAGGAGAATGCATCATCATTGCAATCAACTGCTTTGCGGGTGACTGCGGAATGAATCCCTATAAACGGGTTTGCAGAATCAACAGGGGCATCTGAGCCGAATAACAGCTTCGAACCCGCATTTATCTGAGAACGCCATCCATAGCTTTGTTGGACTCTATTGCCCCAATAGCGATCAGCCATCTGCATATCAGATGTTGCATGGATGGGTTGCATCGACACGATGATGTCAAGATATGCCGGTCTTTGGGTATCTTCTTGCGAGATTAACTGGAGATGCTCGATTCGATGCGGAAGGGGTTTGATCTGGTTCTCCACTTCAAATGCCCGCAGCTCTTCAAAAGCGTCCAGAACAACGCGGTTCGCTCGATCGCCAATGGCATGAATAGCGAGCGCGAGGCCGTTCGCTGCTGCTCTCTTGCCAATTTCTGTAATTTCTTCTGCAGTTAAAAGAAGGATCCCCGAATTACTTGCATCATCTTCATAGGGATTGAGCATAGCTGCTGTGTGAGGTCCTAAGGCGCCATCAGAAAATAGCTTAACGGCACCGATGCGGAGCCACTCATCCCCGAAGCCGGTGCGCAAGCCGGCATCAATGGAGCTTTCAAAATCATCAAAACGAATTGAATTTACAGCTCGAAGTTGAAGCAGCGAATCTTCCCTTAGTAATTGAAGCGCTTGAAGACACCTTTTGCCGTCGAAATCATGTATTGAAGTGATCCCCAAACGGAGAAGTTCATCCTGCCCATGCAGCATTATTCGGGAGAGATCGGAAGGAGACAGTCGCGGAATGAGATCGGAGATGAGGAGCATGGCGAATTCATACAGGATACCTGTCAGGCTTCCGTCTTCTCTGCGCTGAAGCTTTCCTTTAGGAGGGTCTGCTGAGTAGGTGTTCAATCCGGCCTGGTTGAGCGCAGCTGTATTCGCCCAAGCAGCGTGGAGGGATTTCGCGGTGATGTATGCAGGGTTGCTGGCCGTGACTCGATCAAGCTCCTCTTTCGTGCCGTATCGTCCCCACAAGTTTTGATCCCACCCATGTCCAAGTATCCACTCACCTGGTTGGAGCGTCTTGGCTACGCTCTCAATTCGGGCAAGACACTCATCGATTGTATTTGTGTCACAGCCTATTTGTTCATGATTGAGCGAGTATTTCTCGAAGTGGATGTGGGAATCCGTCAAGCCGGGAAGGATTACTCGTCCGCCAAGGTCCAGGCTTGTGAAGCTTGAGGGAATAGTTTGCATAAGGCGCTCTCTGTCGCCGATTGCGAAGATATGGCCGTCCTGAATTGCCAGGCTCTCAACTGGACCAGCAGGGTCACCGAAGGTATAGATAATTGCGTTTTCTAGGAGCAGACCATCCTTGTTCATTGTATTATCCAGATCTTTTCGGTAGATGACAGATCACATTCAGATGGCGTAATCCCCACCGAGCGTCATCAGCGTCGAAGTTCAAAACTGCATAGCCCGTGTTATCGAACCCGATTCGAATTGGGCGAATCCTTGCTGGCGACGGTGATATACCAAGGACAGCGTGAAGTGCAGCCCCCATTATAGCCCCATGACTGACGACCAGGTATGATCCTGCTGGGCGTCGGAGGAGGTTTTGCATCGCATTTGCTGCCCGGATAAACAGATCCCATCTGCTTTCACCAGATTCGAAGAGGGGATCATAAGCTGTTTCTTGGGGCCGATCTGCATAATGGAGCTTTACTTCAGAAAACGGTCTTCCTTCTGCTTTTCCTGAATGGCGCTCGCACCAAGCCTCGTCGAAATCGATAGGTAGATTCATGCCGGAGGCAATGATTTCGGCGGTTTGTTTTGCGCGCAGAAGGGGGCTGGCAATGATAGCGTCAAAAGAAACGCCGTGATCTTTCCAATAATGAAATAAAGAGCGGCTTTGTTCTATGCCTTCTTCAGTTAATGGGTAGTCCTTTTGCCCTTGGACGATCCCCTTTTCATTGCCAGTAGAGAGACCGTGGCGAAGAAGTGTTATCTTGTGATCCATTCAGGTACCATCCTTGGGAATCAATTATTGAATAGTCTAGTTGCCAATCTCAGATCCATCATCTCAGGGCTTCGTTAACGGCACAATACGCAGTGGCGAGGTCGATGCCTTGACGGCTGCCCTCGATCGATCGATCTGAACCCGCAAGAAGACCACCGGCAGCGTAAAGATTCTTAAACATTGGTTTCTCGTCAAGACCGAGTGGCTGCATGCGAGAATTAACGAAAACGCCAGTGCTCGCGTATTCTTGTCTATGGAAAAGCGATAAACCAACCCAATCTGATCGATTAGTCGGATGGAGCACTGGAAGGTCAAAGACAGATTCGCGGATGCGATGGTCTTGTTGGGCGACCAAGCCGCCATTCAAAAAACCTCCCGTCGCCAACAGGACTGCATCTGCGTCGAGTTGAATCGTACGACCAGTAGAATGCAGGACAACTCCGGCAACGCGTTTTCCGCGGCTCCGACCATCTATGCGGCCAATCACGCCGACGCCCTCAATTATATTAACACCGAGAGTTTGGGCTTGGCGTAGAAGAATGCGCTCGATCCGAAGTCCGGGTACTGATGGTGGTAGCGAAGGAATCTCAAAGATATCTACGCCTAGCGAATCCTCAAGTTCTTCGAGTATCTCGCAATGATTTTGAATGCCGAGGACAGCTGGAAGCCCGAGACGTTTAACGCCGGGAAGGAGCGGCCTCCACATGCGAATTATCTCCTCGCGCCATCCAGAATCTTCAAAGCGGAGCGCGTAATCTGTGGAATAAGCAGCTCGAAGAACTGGAGGTTCGAGCAAGGGTAAATCTATGACTTTCGCAATCTTTACACCGGATTTGAGTGCTCGTTTTTGAATCATCTTCGGATAGAAATCCCGAAAACCGCTGAAGTGTCCCAAAACGATTGGCTCGCATGAGTTGAGATCACCCCTGGCGATGCCGGAGGGGGCAAAGGATGTTCGTTTGATGGAACCAAGTGCTGTAAGAATCGATATACTCTTCGAGAGCTTTCCGGTAAAGGGATATCCGGCATGTAGCATCAACTCTCGGAATTTAGAAAGTGCGTCCTTAAGGTTGGCTATGCCGGAGAGTTTGTACGGGTGATGGTCTGAAAGGCGCGCCAGAGACCTGGATGGTGCGCTTCTGTCCAGTACATCGATGCAGCCATGGGATAGCGATAATCCACCGCGACCCTGAAAGACAGTTGTGACTTTAGCTGCTCGATCTACGGCAATAATGGACGCATAAAGCCCTGTTAGACCACCGCCAATAATAATGATATGTGTCAAGAGCGAATCTCCGATTCAGGGCCGGCCGCGAGCAAGTCGAGGTAGATGCGGCGTGAGAACTCCATCTGTTGGAGCGTGCTCCCCCAGGCTACAGGCCTAATTCCCTTCCAGCGCTCATATAAAAAGTTATGGAGACCATTTAAAGAAGGAGGTGACGAGGAGTGTTCTGAAGAAATCGCGTATGTGCGGTAAGCGCAAAAGCCAGCCTGGCAGGGACCCATCCCCATTCGCAGATCGCGTCTGAGGTCATCAAGTTCGGTGCCGGTGACAGATTTATCAAGAGCGAACTCAATATCGCCGCGAGTGACGAGCTCACACTCGCAAACAATCTGATCAGTGCTGGCGTGAAGAGGCTGGCGCTCGAGCTTCTCTAAACGGGAGGTCAAGCTATAGAAATGTCCGCTCTCATTCGGAAGGGGAGTTGATGCAGTGGAGCACTTCTGATCGATCTCGAGCTTATCGCAAATAAGATCAACAGTTTCCTCTGCCATCAACCTGAACGTCGTCAGTTTGCCGCCGATCACACTGATAAAACATTGAAGACCATCGCTTTCCTCATGATCCAGGATCACATGTGATCGGAGGAGGGCACGGGTTTGTGTGTTACCGTTCTCAGCTGGCCGGTAAAGCGGGCGTATGCCAGCCCAGGTTCGAAGCGGTCTGCTATCCCGCAAACCCGGCAGGAGAAGATCCCCTTCCGCGAGCAAGAGATCGACTTCCCAGGGTTCAACATCCAGGGAAGTAGGTTCTTTGACTGGAATATCCGTGGTGCCAAGGATTGCCACTGTGCCTACGGGGACGATAATATCGCCGTCTGAGGGAGGCTTACAGCGGTTAACAACGGTGTTGACAAGGCGGCGGGACATGGCGACGAGTGTCCCTTTGCCGAGGGCAAGGGGTAATTCAACCCCTGCCATTGTTGTTATTGTCTTTGCCCATGGACCCGCGGCATTGATAAAGAGGTTAGCGGATAGGCTTAGGCTTTTACCGTTTAATCGATTCCTGATTTTGGCCTCAACCAAACGATCTTGATCTATGATCAAGCTTTCCAATTGGTGACGCAGAAGGACAACGCCGCCATGCTCCTCAATGCCGCTCACTAAAACGTGTGCCAGGTCGAAGGAGTCGATAGATGCATCTTGAACGAGAAAGGATCGAGAAATCCTCGGATTGAGCAATGGCTCTCGTTCAAGCATTGCTGAGAGCGAAATTTCCTCAGTTGGAATGTTTAAGTGGGAGCATGCGCTAAGCCACCGATCAGGATAATCAACTGGGTCAGCCGGAGTTGCTACGAAAAGCCCGCCGGTATCTTCAATGGTGTGAGCTGCAATCTCTCTGAGAATGCGATTTTCTGAGGCGCAATCTCGCGCCGACACGGGATCGGAAAGAGCGTAGCGGCCTCCTGAGTGCAGGAGACCATGATGACGGCCTGAAGTTCCCTGACCGATGTCGGACTGCTCGATAAGGACAACCTTGAGCCCGCGCAAGGCAGCATCCCAGGCAATACCGAGCCCAGTGGCTCCGCCGCCGATGACGAGAACCTGAGTGGAAAGAGAGGACATATAGCGGTCATTCTCTCACAGAACAGGTGCTTGTCAACGCGAAAGGGAGCGAATAGTAGGAGAGGATGAAATTAATCGGAGAGATGGCGGATAAATTCGAGCTGAGTTGAGCTTCCTTCATAACCTAAGGCGACGAAGAATGCGTGCGCTCCTGTTCGAATAACATCTGTTCGTAAGAGAAGGCGTGAGCGGCCTGCTTGGCGCGCCCAAGTCTCTGCGGCGGCAATAAGCCGGCTCCCGACACCTTGTCGCCTCCTATCTACGTGAACAATAACGGATACGACAACTGCTGTCTCTGAATCGATAAGATCATGCGCTATCCTTAAGTGCGCATAGCCATACAAGCACTCTCCTTCAACAGCTAGAATAAGGCGATCCTCTGCGGGTAGTTTATCTATTCTTGAATGGACTTCTTCTAGACTGATGATGAAACCTTCGGATTGGAGTAGTCCAATAAGCTGTTGAAGAAAGATTTCCGGGGGATGTCGTGTACGAAGGAGTTGGAGTTCCATTGTCATACCTGGTTGGCGAGAAGGTTGGTGTTCAAAATACCTCCTGCGCCCCTTAAAAAATCTTCAGCAGGCATCTCATTTTTCCCGGCTGGCTGGACAGATTGCAGGAGGAGCGTACCAGGGTTTGCGCCGATAGCTGGCTTGTCGTCAATCTTGCCCACAGCTCCAGGCTCTAAGGTGTCATCGGTAAGTGCATCAGCCTTGTGGATGCGAATACGCCTATTACCCCATTCGAGAAAAGACCCTGGCCAAGGATTATATGCACGAATTTGACGCTCAAGCTCAATTGCGGAGCGCATGAAATCTAATCGACCCTCAGATTTTTTTAGCGGCGGAGCATACGTAGCTTTATTTTCATCTTGTTCGCGTGGGAGGAGGTCTCCTGATAAAAACAAAGGGATGGTTTCAAGGAGTAGCTCGGCGCCTAATATTGAGAGGCGCTCTGATAGTTCACCTCCTGTATCTGATGGATGGATTGTGGTACGACGTTGAGATAGGATCGGACCTGTATCGAGACCGGGATCCATTTTCATAATCGTCACACCTGTATCTGAATCTCCAGCGTGGATTGCAGCTTGAATTGGGGCTGCACCACGCCAGCGAGGCAGCAGAGACGCATGGACATTAATCGAACCAAACTTAGGGAAATCAAGGAACTTTGGCGGCAGAATCATACCGTACGCAGCTACGACAATAAGCTCAGTATTAAGGGCTTGGAAAACTGAATATATATCAGGCGATTTCAAGGAATCTGGTTGATAGATACTCAATCCCAATTCAGTGCTGCGCAGCTTGACGGGCGAAGATCTCAATTTCCGTCCCCGACCGGCAGGGCGGTCAGGTTGAGAAAAAATACCAACGAGATTAATGTCGCGCATTGCGGACAGAGTATTGAGAGATGGAATTGCGAATTCGGGAGAGCCCATAAATACGACGTTCATGGGTTCATCGTAGCACATCCAAGGATTTTTCGGAAAAGTGTGCCCCTATGCGCGGTCGAGAGCAAGTCTGCAAGGCAAACAAGAAGCTTATAGTAAGGTACACTTTGAGAGGAAAGATATACCATCAAATTCCATAACGAGTCAAAGGTGAATGTAGATAATGAAATGGACCATCCCCAAATTCCCTCCTGCTGGTGTAAGCAAATCCCTGCGATCCTTTAGCAGGATCGAACAGCAGATACTTTTTAATCGTGGATACTCGACAGAAGCCAGCGTTAGTGAATTCTTAGATCCGGGGACGTTCATTGAAGCCGACCCCTATTTAATTAACGAGATGAAGGAAGCGGTTTCAAGGATCAACATAGCGCTAGAGGAGGACCAGGGTATTGTGGTCTACGGTGATTACGATGCGGATGGGGTCACTGCGACTGCGTTGTTGGTTGAGGCGCTGAGAGCGGTTGGCGCATGCGTCAGCGTATACTTCCCAGACCGGTTTGCAGAGGGATACGGGCTCAACCATCAGGCTGTAGAGCATATCGCCGCGTCGGAAGCAAAGCTCTTGATCACTGTCGATTGTGGTGTACGAGCCATCGATGAGGTGATACATGCGACTAAACTGGGGCTTGATGTAATCATCACCGATCATCATATTCAAGGGGATGCGTTACCTGATGCGCTCGCGATACTCAACCCGCATCGAGCAGACACAAGGTATCCGCATGAAGGTTTAGCTGGCGTCGGAGTAGCTTACAAATTTGCACAAGCGATTTTCAGAGATAAGGAGCTGCCTTCTTCGAAAGAGAGGGCGCTTCTTGATTTTGTTGCGATTGGGACAATTGCGGACATGGTTCCATTGACGGGTGAGAATCGCGCTCTTGTAACATCAGGTTTGGAGGTTATCAACTCATCACCTCGGGTCGGGATAAAGGCGCTGATTAATGTTTCAGGTTATCGGGAAGGGGGGATTGATTCATCCGCAATCGGCTTTGGACTGGGGCCCAGGTTGAATGCAGCTGGTAGAGTCCAATCGGCGCTCATTGCCTACAAGGTGCTTGTCGAAAAAAATCCACAAACGGCGAGTGAAATTGCTAAAGAACTAGAACAGTTAAACAATAAACGAAAACTGCTCACGCTTGATGTTGTCGAACGGGCGATAGAAACCTTCAAGCAAAGTGATATTGGACCTATATTATTGGTAGCAGAACCAGATTTTCATGAAGGAGTAGTTGGCCTCGCGGCGTCAAGAATTTGCGATGAATTCTATCGGCCAGCGATTGTCGGGAAAGTCGGCGAGAGTCATACGCGTGCTTCTGCAAGGAGCATCCCTGGGTTTCATATCACGGCAGCGCTGGAGAAATGCTCTGATCTTCTCGATCGGTTTGGGGGGCATGCCGCAGCCGCCGGTTTCAGTGTACGAAATGAAAATCTTAAGGCTCTTCAGAAACGTTTGGTGGCCATTGCCGAGCAGGAAATGGGAGATGAGGAATTAGAGCCCGCAATTGCGATTGATTCCGATGCAGAATTTGGCGAATTGGGGGAAAGATTAATGAATTTCATAGATCTGTTACAACCGTGTGGCCAAGGAAATGATTGGCCAATATTCTGTACTGAGCAAGTTCAAGTTAGGGATAGTCGTCTAGTGGGGGCGGATAAATCGCACCTGAAGATGACTTTGCGAAAAGGATCAAAATCCTTCGATGCGATCGCATTCCGGATGGGGGATAGTATTGAACGGCTGCCGGAATGTATCGATATTGCCTATCGATTGGAGAGGAACACCTATCTAGGTTATGAATCGCTACAGCTGAACATTGTGGATATTCAGTTTCCTGGAAAATTGATCTAAAAGAGATTCTTAATTCCCTGAGGCCACTAAGAAGGACATACCTGATTATTTATTAAGAAGTTAATCAATCAATCGATACTTAATCAACGACCAAACAGCCTCGAACGCATCTCCTAAGCCGATTTTCTTTCCCTGCTCGTATTCGCGGGGGTTAAAGGTAATCGGAACTTCAAAAATACGAACCTTACGCTTGAGTAATTTCGCAGTTATTTCAGGCTCAATATTAAAGCGCTTCGAGCGGAGCGGTATATCTTTGATTATTTCGCTCTTGAAGAGTTTATAGCCTGTCTCCATATCGGTGAGGATGCTGTTAAAGAGAAGGTTAGTCATGAGAGTGAGCATTTTATTGGCAATCATGTGCCAGAACATCGTAACCCGCCGAGGCGCACCGAGAAATCTGGACCCATATACGACGTCTGCAACTCCTTCACGAATGGGTTTTAGCAGCGTGACGTAGTCCCTGGGGTCATATTCCAAATCAGCATCTTGAATAAGGATCAGATCGCATGTAGCTGCCTGAAATCCTGTTTGAAGCGCAGCTCCTTTACCATGGTTCATTTCGTGAAGAATGAGACGAATGACATCATGGTTGGGTGCCCGTTCCTGCAAGAGCTTACGTGTTCCATCTGTCGATCCATCATCGATAACAATGATTTCATCTGCAAGTCCGACAGACATTACTCTATCGAGAAGAATCTCGATGGTGTCGTATTCGTTATAAACGGGGATCACTACACTAAGTTTCATGGGTGGTATTTTACCTCCCGATCTATGTGGGCACAACTTACTATTTGCTCATGGCGGTATGGGTATATATAATCGGGTTACGCTTATTGAAACATAGAATAAAGCAATTTTATAAAGTATTGGAGATATGTGATGTCACTACCAAGAAGTCCTGTCAGAGCTACGACGGTTGATGATCGGCCCTCAACATCAAATCTTCGTTTTGTGCCCCCACCGGTGAGCCGTGTAGCCGACACCGGCCTTTCTCAGTTATGGCTTCAGGATTTAGCATTGAAGATTCTGTATTTCAGGGGGTACATGACCGGCTTCAAAGTTAGCGAAGCGATGTCGCTCACATTTGCGGGATTAACGGATCAGATTCTGGAGGTCCTTAAACGAGAGAAGTTCGTCGAAGTTAAATCTCAGGTGGGTTTTGGCGAGGGGTCCTATCAATATGCTATTACCGGAGCTGGGATTGCACGCGCGAGGGAAGCGCTTGAACGCAGCCAATATGCAGGCCCTGCACCTGTGCCGCTAGCGGTTTATAACGATTCAATCCTTAGACAGAGCCGGGGTAGACCCACAGTCGATGAGCATACGATGCGATCAGCCCTTACAGAACTCGTACTCTCGGAAAGAACCTTCAATCAGATCGGACCGGCGGTTAACTCGGGAACTTCGATCTTCCTCTACGGGCCACCCGGAAATGGTAAAACATCCATTGCGAAGGCAATCGGGAGTATTCTTCTCGAAGAGGATATGTACATTCCCTACGCCATAGATATCGATGGACAGGTTGTGAAACTCTACGATTCGGTAAACCATGTGCTTTCTCCAGATGAAGAACATTCCTCGGAAGGAACCGGGTCATTAATGACTGGATCAAAGAGAGATCCGCGTTGGGTACGGATCCGTCGCCCTTTCATTGTCACCGGTGGAGAATTGACGATGGAAGGATTAGACCTTGTTTTCGACGATGTGAATAAATTCTACGAAGGACCGTTTCAAGTAAAAGCAAACGGCGGCGTTTTTCTAATCGACGACTTTGGCCGACAGCAAGTTCGTCCGCGAGACTTGCTTAACCGGTGGATTGTGCCTCTCGAAAACAGGATTGACTACCTCACACTTCACACAGGAAGGAAAGTAGAAATTCCTTTCGATGTACTGGTCGTTTTCTCAACAAATCTTCCACCAAAAGACCTGGTCGATGAAGCATTTTTGCGACGTTTGCGACATAAGATCGAAGTTGGAGACCCATCCTATGAAGCTTACCGGGGCATCTTCAAAGTGGTTGCTGAAGCCAAAGGTGTTGAATACTCCGAAAGTGGCCTCGCATATCTTTTGCAGGAGTGGTATATCAAGCGTAACCGAAAGATGAGAGCATCTCACCCACGAGATATTTGCGATCAAATCCTGGATATTTCTCGCTATATAAGTATCGATCCGAAGATGACAAAGGATCTACTCAATCGCGCGGCAGAAGCATATTTTGTAGAGCTGTAATATGCTGGATAAACGCAATTGGGATTCCTCCGCCCCGCTGGTGATCGCACACCGCGGGGCATCTACGTATGCACCCGAAAATACGATCGCTGCCTTTGAAATTGCTGTACAGATGGGAGCGGACGCGATTGAATTAGATACAATGATGACCGCGGATAGCATCCCTATCGTCATCCATGACCAATCTTTAGAGCGCACAACAAATGGAAGCGGCAGCGTTTCTGCAAAAACGGTCGCAGAAATTAAGCTGCTTGATGCAGGGTCAATGTTTGACGCCAGATTTGCCGGAGAGAAGATCTCGACCTTGGAAGAGGTATTTTCTACTGTTGGTAAAAAGATCCTGATCAATGTCGAATTAAAAAATTACGCATCGCCATTCGATCTCCTGCCAGAAGTCGTAGTTGATTTAGTGAGGGAGGCGCGCTTATCAGACCGTGTTCTTTTATCTTCTTTCAACCCAATAGCTTTGATTAAGGCTAAGAGAGCTTCTGATAGGATCCGCCGTGCGGCCTTGATCGGGAGCGGTCCTAAAATCGTACGCGGCATCATCGAGGGGTTTACGGATTATTTTGCATTGCACCCAGAGGTATCATTGGTCAATCAGGGGATGGTAGATAGGCATCACGATGCTGGGCATAAAGTGAACGTGTGGAACGTCAACGAAGAATCTGTGATGATGAAATTGCTCTCTATGGGGGTAGATGGATTGATTACAGATACGCCGGACACTGCAAAAAAGGTTATTGAGATTTGGTCCCGAGGAGAGGCGACAAACGATGACTGATGAGCAGTGGTCGATCGACGAACTGATTTGCACCTGTATCGCGCGGCAGGTCGAAGATGGTGATGTTCTGGCGCAGGGCATTGCTACTCCACTTGTAGCTGCCGGATATTTACTCGCATGGCACGCCTATGCGTCGGAGTTATACTTTGCATCGGCAATTGGACAGACGTTGTGTAGAACGGTTGCACCGCTTGGGCTGGCGAACATAGAAGCGCTATGGCTTGGTCACGCAATGGTTTCGGTAGGTTTCGTTCAGGCAGCAGCAGATCTTTTACCACGCGTTAAACCGAAAGAATTTTTCAGGCCTGGCCAAGTTGATCAAGCCGGCAATTTCAATAACATCGCCTTTGGAAAGGATTTTACACATCCGCGAATGAGAATGCCCGGCACAGGGGGAATACCTGACGTGACTGTGTTTATGGATGGAATTTACTTGTATGTACCACGGCATTCAAGAGTGACCTTTGTACGCGAACTAGATTTTCTTTCAGGCCTTGGTCATCAACCTACTAGACGACGTGGAGCTGGACCAAAGTATCTAATAACCGACTTAGGTGCCTTTGATTATAAGAACGGAAAGATGCGATTGATTTCAGTACATCCGGGAATTGATGTTGAGAGAGTGAAAGCCAAAACAGGGTTTGAAATTGAAATAGAGGAGCCAATTAGAATCACCGAACCTCCAACGACGGATGATTTGAGGTTGATCCGGGAAGATATCGATCCGTTAGGGATCAGGAAGCTTGAGTTAATGTCGGGCCATAACCGCAGGGCTGCGCTGAGAACAATTCTGCAGGCGGAGGCCGCCCAATAGCAACCTTAGATTTATATTCTAGAAGGTATACTGGTCTTATGAGTAGATTTCGATGGGCACTGATAGTAATTCTCCTAGTAGTGCCCTTGAACCTGGCCAATAATCAAATTATCTCACCAGAGATGGACCTGGCGAGCGAGTTGCTCGTTTCCATGACACCCAGGGAGCGTGTAGGGCAGCTTTTTATCGTAACCTTAAGCGGCTCAGCAGTTAAGCCTAACGATCAGATCATCGATCTGATTAATAACTACAACGTGTCCGGTGTTCTCTTAAAACGCGGAAACGATAATTTCGCTGATCAACCGGATACACTTGATGCGCTGCAAACGCTGATAGGAACCCTTCAGGAGAGTCGTTACGAAACGGCGTTGACTGTCGACGCAGATGAGCAACTGTTCATAAGCGGCAGCAAACCCGTTTACATTCCACTTTTCATTGCTAGCGAGGAGCCAGGCAGCGCGAATGGGATCCCAGAGATACTCGAAGGGATGACGGAAATCCCGTCTCAAATGTCTATTGGAGCGACTTGGGATCCTGCTCTGGCACAGGAAGCGGGCGAGATTCTAGGAAGAGAGCTCGAGGCCTTGGGGATCAATATGGTTCTTGGACCTTCATTGGATGTACTTGAACAGCCACAGATTACAGGCGGAGATATCGGCGTTCAATCTTTCGGTGGCGATCCCTTTTGGGTTGGTCTAATGGGGGAGGAATTTATTCGCGGTCTTCACATCGGATCACAAGGCGGCTTGGCTGTAATCGCAAAACACTTTCCTGGCTTGGGAAGCAGTGACCGTCCAATCGACGAGGAAGTCGCAACGGTCCGAAAGACCATTGATCAACTCACGCAAACTGATCTGGCTCCTTTCCTTGCCGTCACAAGCACACAACCCGGGGAAAACCCCACTACGGCTGACGGGCTTTTAGTAGGACATATACGCTACCAGGGTTTTCACGGAAACATTCGGGCAACAACGCGTCCGATCAGTCTTGATCCGCAAGCTTTCACCGCGTTGATGGCTCTTACACCACTAAGTGACTGGCGGGGGGGGGGTGGTGTAACAATGAGCGATTCGCTAGGCTCTAACGCGATCCGCCGTTTTAAAGATCCATTGGAACAGGAATTCAAAGCGCATCTTGTCGCCAGGGATGCCTTTCTCGCGGGGAATGACCTTTTACTCCTTTCTGATTTTAGGAACAATAGCGACCCTGACGAATACACCACAATAATCAATACGATTGAGTTTTTCGCGAACAAGTATGATGAAGACGAATTATTTGCCCAGCTAGTAGATGACGCAGTCCTGAAAATATTGCGCTTAAAAATCAGAATTTATGGCGGAGCTTTCTTTTACCCAAGCGTTGTGAATCATATGAATGTTTTTGATGAGACAAACCTGGATACGAGCCTGGCGAATCAAGTGGCGAAGTCTGCCGCAACACTCCTAAGTCCTTCACTGGACGAAATCGAAGATCGCGTAGATGGGGCTCCGAGGATCGGAGAAAGGATCGTGTTTTTTAGCGACGTACGTCAGGTTAGCCAGTGCTCAACATGTAATGAACTTGATGTTATTCCGGTAAACGCATTAGAGAACGCAGTAAATCGATTGTTTGGCCAAGGCGCTGCTGGTCAGGTAGGGAGCTGGAATCTACGATCATACAGCATGGCGGATCTATCAAATTACCTTGGCGAGACCCCGACGGAGGTTCCCACAGTTCCTCTGATCTCCACCGACGAAATAGACGAAGCTGTGCGCTTAAGCGATTGGTTAATATTTAGCGTATTAGATAGTAGATCCTCAGAATATGGCGCGAATGCGCTTAAGATTTTATTGGATTTGCGTCCGGATCTAGCTAGCTCGAAGAAACTTATCGTATTCGGTCACGATTCACCGAATATCCTTGATGCAACAGATGTCAGCAAGATTGATGTTTACCACGCGCTATACGATAGCTCTTCACCTTTTATTGACGTAGCGGCAAAATTACTCTTTCAGGAAGTGAGCGCTCCAGGAGCTTCTCCCGTTAGCGTAGCTGGCATCGGGTATGACTTGATCGAGGCAACATCACCTAATCCCGATCAAATTATTCAGCTCATTATCGAGAGCGATAGCGAAGATGGAACGGTTGAACCGTCGACCGGATACAGTGTAGGAGATATCCTTAAGATCGAAACAGCTGTTATTGTAGACAATAACGGCAATCCAGTTCCAGATAATACCCCCGTCGATTTTATTATTACGCAGCAAAGCGAGGGGGTTTCAGCGGCGACGATTAGTGCATTTACTGTAGACGGCATCGCACGAGCTGATGTTGCTTTGGAACGCACTGGATTATTAGCTATTTCTGCACAAAGCGGAAAAGCTTTAGTGTCTGAGATCTTGCAGTTCAACGCTGATGTTGATGTGCCTGCGCAGGCGACGCTGATTTCACCAACACTTTCACCCACATTGACCGTTGAACCGTCACCGGTGACAAACGACCCAACACCGACGTCCGGACCGCAAAATGGCGAGGCCTCAGGAGAGACACCAACCGAGAATCAGCTGGGATTTATTGGGCTCATGTTTGGGGCTTTGGGTCTAGCAGTGGTGGGAGGAGCGGGATATGCAAGTGTAATTCGTCAAAATACCCCAGAAGAAATCCGTCTAAGATGCATCTTAATACCGATCGTCGGCGGATTATTGGGGTACAACTATTTGGCGCTAGATCTTCCGGGTGCATCAAGTTTATTATATGCGATGGGGCCCTTCGCGGGTTTCATTGTTGCGATAATAACCGGAGCATCCGCATATGTATTTACGCAGATTTGGTGCCAGAAATACCTTATATAAAAGAAGAAACGATTGCTAGCAACGCAAGCGTTATAACTACACCAAGAAAAATCCTATCAGTTGGAGATCGGAATAATTCCTTAGCCTGGAGGAAGCGATCTCCGTTAATAGTGATGTCAATGTGGCTACCTTGTAGAAGTAGATCCTGCAGGGCGAGCAAATCTCCTGGCCTTTCGTCTGGATGAAGGGCCATAGCGTTCAGGATGATCCGCTCGAGGTCTCGCGGAATAGAAGGGTTGATCTCTCTGGGCGGATGGAACGATTCGGGAAGAAGGAACCGCTGCTTAGCTTCAATAGGGGGAGTGTTCGTAAGCAGATGATAGAAGGTTGCTCCAAAGGCATAGATATCGCTTCTGATGTCTGTGTGGCCGGTGTCACCTCCGTATTGTTCTAAAGGTGTGTATAAAGCAGTTCCACGACCTTGAATAACCGTGATTGTCAATTCATCCGGGACCAATTGCTTAACAAGACCAAAATCAACGAGTTTAATCAACCCTTGTGGGGTGAGCTTTAAGTTGCTGGGTTTGATATCTCGATGGATGATGGGCGGATCTTGGTTATGAAGGTAGGTGAGTGCTGCCGCTAGCTGTTTACCCCAAGATAAAACATTGTCAATCTGTAAGAATTGACCCTTTCTGCGTGCTTTGTCCATAAGGGATTTAAGGTCATCTCCTGGAACGTAATCCATTACCAAATAATCACGATCACCTTCGGAGAAATAATCAGAGACCTTAGGTAGGGTGGGGTGATCAAGCTGGGCGAGAACGGATGCTTCCCGGTAGAATTGAGCTCGCGATTGTTCTAAGATATCGGAGGGGAGTTCTGAATCTTGTTGAACCTCCTTTATCGCGCAACGGCGCCCTTCAAGACGATTATCTTCTGCGAGGTATATCGAACCCATGCCACCTCTACCGATGGGCTCCTTGATGATGTAACGATCTTTTAAGATATGACCTGACTTGAGTGGCTCGGGCAATCTAACCTCGGAAGAGTTTCAGTATATGCTTTAGCAAGTGCTTGTCGAGAGGGGTCTCCAAGAGTATCCTATTTATGCACGTGTTAAGCTATTGAATTATACTCTTTTAAGAACCTATACTTACTGAAAAGGCATCATGAAGGATCGATCAGAAGAAGTCCCTTTCTTAATTGCCCACAACGGCGAATTTCGAGGCAAGCGTTGGCAATTAGTTAATCCGATGTTTCTAATTGGCAGAGGTGAAGACTGTGATCTTGTTTTAATGGATAGACAGGTATCACGCCATCATGCTCGAATTCGCAAAACGGAAGAAGGCTACTTATTAGAGGATCTGGACAGCAAGAATGACACACATTTGAATGGGGCGCGCATTGAAGCGGAAGAATTACTCCAAGATGGTGATGAGATCCAGATTGCACTGGCGGTAAGCCTCACTTTTGTAGGTTCGGAGGCAACACTTCCACTTTCGGTTGATGAAGCCGCTATCTTTGGTATTGGAAGGTTGCGAATGGAAGTTCAGGCTCATCGCGTATGGGTAAACGAACAGGAAGTGGATCCACCTCTTTCGCCGCCTCAATTTCGCCTGCTTGAATTGCTCTATAGAAGTTCGGGTAGGGTTGTAACACGAGATGAGATTGCTTCGCATGTTTGGCCAGGAACGGATGGTGTAGGTGTTTCCGACCAGGCGATAGATGCTCTTATTCGCAGATTGCGAGATCGCATCTTCGAGGTTGACTCGGAGTATCAGTACGTAATTACAGTACGTGGTCATGGTTTCCGTTTAGAAAACCCTATTCCATGAAGAAAAAAGCCCCTTTGGGGGCTTTTTTGTGGAGATGGCGGGATTCGAACCCGCGTCCGAAGGATTCAGTCAACAGATGTCTACAAGCATAGCCAATCTTTGTTTTTGCTGAGATGACGTAGATTGACAGGCGTTCAACTCAACTATCCGCTGCGAGCCGAAACCCGCTCTTGCAGAACTGTCGCGGATCCAATCCTGCCAGCCCCTACATTTTGATCGCCAATCCTCGCGCTGCTGGGGCGAAACTTGAGGTGGCGAGCTCTCCTGGGAGAGCACTGATCTTCCTATAGATCGCTTACGCGGCTACGGGTAGAGCAGCATAGTCAGTGCGATTGGCACTTGTATGTGCGCTGAGTTAACGAGTTCGGCGCCTCTCGGCTTGCAATCTGTGACGCTCCACCTCCGTCGATACCATTCATCCCCATGTGTAGATTATAACACAGTGGTTTTTAAAAATGCACTTGCATGCGCATAGCCATATTGTCTTCTTCATAATATAAATATATATTTTCAATTATATATATAAAGGCTATGCGCATATTTTGTTCACCATTCAGCATTAGGAAAAGTGCTCAATCCTGCATTTTGGCCGATTTTTTTGTACATTATGACATCAGAGAAGGGTTCCCCGAGGATATAGTCGTGGATTGCCCAACTCCTTCCGAGTATGCTTTTGTGGAATGAAGGTTTCCGGAAGGGTGTAGAGTTGTCTAATTGTAGAAAAAGATCGGATTCGGGTTCGAATCCCTCATTAATCCGTATCATAAATCGCCTACCTTGTTGGTAGTAAAAGCCATAACGCTCGAAAACGATCGCGTTGTGGTAGGAAAGTGGATCAATAAAATATACATCATGCCCCAGCGCCTGCACGAACTCATCAAAGGCAGGGATTGCATGCTTTAGTAATCGCAATCCCTGGCGCACTTGACCAGGAGCTAGACCGGCATTAAGTGCTTTTTCCTCTTCGACAAGATTCCTGCGAAATACCCCAAATTCAGTCCTCGTTCCATCGGGCATTTTGTCCACACCGAAGCGAGGGGAATTAGGATCGTTGACAATGTAAAGCAGTACATGGACTTGTCCATTCATCGTATCGGTGAGATGTGTGTAGAGCAGAGGGTCTTGGGCACCAAATTGATGTCGCAGGTCGAGCACTACGTCGGTACTGCCTTCGGTAAACCGCAGAGTAAGAAGTGACCTTCCCTCAGCATCAGTGAAATCGGGTTGAATTTCGAACTTCTTGAGCAGTTCATTTGGAATGAACCGTGTATAAATTGCTTCTTTTTCCTTTTCCGGCAATTGATTAATTGAAGCGATTGATTTCGGTTTCACCGTTTTCTCCTTGCGAAGGATCTATCGATATCGCGTGCAGCATCTTTCTCTGCAATTTCTCGGCGTTTATCATATTTGCGTTTCCCACGGGCTAGGGCGATCTCCACTTTTGCACGGCCATTTTTCAGATACATTCGCGTGGGAACGACCGTATAGCCGCGTTGCCGAATTTTTGCATCTAATCGTAATATCTCCCTTCGGTGCAATAATAATTTCCTGCGCCGACGAGGGTCATGATTGAATAAGCTTGCCGCCTGATACGGAGCGATGTGGGCATTCACAAGCCATGCTTCCTCTCCACTAATTTGAACATAAGCTTCCTTCAAGCTGACATTGCCCGATCTCGCTGATTTAATTTCAGTTCCACGCAATACAATACCTGCCTCTAGACGATCCTCGAGGAGGTAATCATGTGCTGCCTTTTTATTTCTTGCGATTGTCTTGTACGGATCCTTCGTTTTCTTGGCCATCTTAGCGCAGCTCCCGCAACCATTCTACAGCAACATCAACGTCATTGTCCGCGTTTGGATCTAGATGGTCAACAATGATATCGGGAAGGATGCCAATATTATCTATAACATTGCCGTTAGGTGTCAGCCAACGAGCAGATGTCACATGCAGGCTGGATCCATCGCTCAATTCCAAAATCACTTGCACAGAACCCTTACCAAAAGTCGCCTCGCCAATTAATGGTGCTCGCCCGTTTTCCTGAAGCGAAGCCGCCACTACCTCCGCTGCGCTCGCGGTCCCGGCATTCACCAGGACGACCATGGGAATCTCTGATGCCAATCCTTTCTCGTGAACATAGAATAACTGGCTCTCTATGCCACTACGCTCCTCAACGACGACAAGCCCATCCTCGAGAAATAGCCGTGAAGAATCTATCGATGCCTCGAGTAGACCCCCTGAATTATCCCGTAAGTCGAGAATGATAGAACTTGCCCCTCGTTTAGTTAATTCCCTATAGGCTATCTCAAGTTCACCTGGAGTTTTTTCACTGAAGCGCCGAATGACGATAACACCAACCCTTTTTTCTTCGGGGAGGAGGTGGCGCATTACCGAGGGTAGGGGGATGATAGCACGAGTTATTTCAAACTCAAGGTTTGTCTGCTGGGGATCCCGTGGCGTCACTATCAAGCGTATCACTGAACCTTCGGGCCCGCGTATGCGAGTAATAACTGACTCAAGTGAGGCATCTTTGCTTATCGGTACATCATCAATAGCGATCAGAACGTCGCCTTCGAGAACGCCTGCAGCTTCGGCTGGCCCACCCTCAATAGGGATAAGGAAAAATGTGCCCAGCTCGCCTTTGGAAATTTCTGCTCCTATACCCGCGTATTCTCCCGCCAGGTCATCCGTTTGAATTTCGTGTGACGCTGGTTCAACGTATATGCTATAAGGATCAGGTAATACCCCCATCATGCCATGTATCATCCCCCGCTCAAGCTCCCGGTCATCAGGCAGAGGGTCGAGGTAGTGCATCCCCAAGAGTCGCCTGGCTTCCTTTAACAGGAATAATTGTTCTGAAGGAAGCGGCCATATCTCACGTGCAAAATAACCAGAAGCGAATGAGATAAAGGTGACGATGATTAATCCTAGCGTGAGAAATGAAATCAAGCGCTTTGACATTGAATATCCTGTTTTCGAATCATAATCAATCCAAGCGGAATCATAATACATAATGTCAGGGGAACTTATATATCATGTTCATATAATTGAACGAAATTAAGAGAAAACAAAGCAGGTCAAATCATGGTATAGGGGGGTACGAATTTCATATAGCAGAATCGCGGATAGAACGTAATAATAATGATGTAAAGGTTGGTCAATGGTTGAAGATATAACAAGTTCAACAGACCCTCAAGAAGATCCGATTAAGCTCCTTGTTGTTGAGGATGATCCTGCAATGCTCATCGCCTTTCAGGACGTGCTCAAGGGTGCGGGCTTTGAAGTGCTTTCAGCTTCCAATGGGGAAGCCGCACTGGAACTTCTAGGGCATACACAACCCGCACTGATCCTTTCGGATATCTCGATGCCGATAATGGACGGCTATCAATTATTTGAAGCCGTTCGCCGGCAACCGGGAGGGGCCAGCATACCTTTCATCTTCCTCACCGCCAGGGGCACCCGTGAGGAAATCTTCGCCGGCAAATCGTTAGGAGCTGACGATTACATCACAAAACCCGTAACCACCCAGGAACTCTTGTCTGCCGTTCGAGCACGGCTACAGCGCTCAGACGAACTCATGCTTGCCCAGCTTAAGAACGCATATAAGGACAGCCTTTTTGTGTTGGCAAATGCAATTGAAGCCCGTGACTCCTACACGCATGCACATATGAAGCGTTTAAGCCTGTACGCAAAGGCTCTTGCTGACCAACTTGGATGGGATGACGCCAGACTTGAAATACTTGAATTCGGCGCCATCTTGCATGATATTGGGAAGATTTACATACCTGAATCGGTGTTGAGAAAAGACAGTTCCCTCTCTGATGAAGAATGGGTAGAGATGCGAAAGCACCCTGAAGTAGGTGCGATCATGATCCGCGACATCCCTTACCTTGCACCCGCCATCCCGCTCGTTTTGCATCATCATGAACGCTGGGATGGGAATGGATATCCTGCTCAGCTCAACGGTGAGGAAATCCCTGAGGGCGCCCGGCTTCTTGCAGTAGCCGATGCCTTCGACGCAATGACATCTGATCGACCTTACCGACAAGCAATGCCCAGAGAGGTGGCCTACACAGAGATTCGCAATGGTTCAGGAAAGCAGTTTGACCCGGGTATCGTGCAGGCGATGGAAAAATGCTGGGATTCGGGGGAAATCCATCGGATTATGGACAACAACAACCAAGCAAGTGATTAATCAACCCCTCCCAAAACACTAAATTCAAAACCAATACTTTAAAATCCTCCATTTGTCAGGAAGGCTGTATAATCTCTGCAATCCGCATCAGACTTATTAGTTAAATATGTCGAAGAAAGAATATCTCCGCCAGATATATCATCGACTGAACAACGTGACACGAGGCGGGCTCGGAATCTTTGCGCTCTCGCTAGAGCAATTCTCAAAGGCCCGCGGCGCAGCGGTCGCTGCCAGCCTTGCATATTACGCCCTTTTTTCCATCTTTCCATTCTTTCTTGCATTAATTGCTTCCGCAAGTTTTGTGCTTAAGGAAGAGACCATTTTTTCACAGGTTACCGAGATTATTGGCAATGTTCTTCCCGTCTCCCAGTCTTTAATCGAGGATAACCTGCAGAAAGTTTTTGCCCTGCGTGGACCCGTTCGCATAATCGGCCTTATCGGTTTGGTTTGGGCTGGGACAGGTGTTTTCTCCAGTTTGTTCTACAACGTGAGCCTTGCCTGGCCAGATACAAAACCTAGTCCGTTCATTCGTAACCGGCTTGCCGGCCTCTCGATTATAACCATTGTGATCGTACTTTTATCAGCCTATATGTTCTTCTCAACCGTCTCTACTTTCGTTTCCCGCTTTGACCCTGCAAATATATTTTTCTTGTCACCCGAGATTTTCCCGGTGAAATCCTTCATCACCCATTTCCTTTCATGGACATCCAAAGTTATTTTGTTCTTCCTGCTTTTTATATGGGCACCAAATACAAAGGTTCCTTGGCGTGCAGCACTCGTTGGTGCCGTGGTTGCTGGCTTGGGTTGGGACCTCGCCTCAGCAGGCTTCACCTGGTACCTAACAAGCGGGATCGCCACCTATGAACTTGTTTATGGCTCTTTAGGTGCAATCGTAGCGCTCATGCTTTGGTTTTACATCATCAGTTTTGTGATACTTTATGGTGCACACCTTGGGGGAGCAATCACTTCTTTTTATAATTCGGTATCATCTGAAGCTGAAGCCCCGGATACCGTCTTTGAATAAGTCTTTCAGTGCTTGGTAGGGCCCCGTAATTATCCCCCATAGAACATTCGTGCGCCTCTGTGCATTTCCATCTCCTGACATCCATGGTTACTGAGACACTGCAAACGGGTAGGGGGGTGTAGCTCTGGTAAATATCTCCATATCTACAATCAATTCCTTCCTATTGAAAATGTTCTGAGTGCTGTATCTCACTATACTTTCTTAAGATATCTCAACTGTTTGTCCGGGGGAGGGGCTTGACCCGGCAACTCTATTATGCTAAATTCATAATGCTTATGATAAGTACCATTATAGTAAGCATACAAAAGAGAGCGGTCAAATTTCCTGTTGGAGTTAAAACCCGTGGCGCGGATCACTATCGTCGACTCTATTTTGGATTACTTAGGGACAACTGCACTTGCGCGCAGCGAAAATACAACCCGGACCTACCGCAATGCGCTTAATGCTTTCCAGGCAATGCTCTATGATTTGGGGATTGATCCCTCTCAGACTGTAACCTCAGCTGCAAAGGAGGACTGGATCGCTGACTTCGCTGCTGCACTAAAATCATACGCGCCTGCAAGCGAACAACTCTATCTCACAGCAACTGCTGGCTGGTACGAGTACCTGGTTGCTGAAGAACTCGCCGTTATCAATCTCTCTCGTATGCGAATGCTTATCCGGCGTCGTGGACGCCGCCCTGGTCAGCGTCTCCCCCAATTTCCTCGAAAGCAGATCGAGATCACGATTGAACACGCGAATAACCTCATCCACTCAGCATCTAGTGATGAACGAGACCGCCTGCGCAATCTAAGAGATCGCGGTTTCCTTCTAACACTTGCCGATACAGGCCTCCGTGTTCACGAAGCCTGCAACCTGCGTCGCGCGGATATCGATTGGAATGAAGGACGAGCGCTGCTGATCGGCAAAGGCGATCGGGAATCAATCGTGCGTTTCTCCTCGCGCTCTCTGGCTGCGTTGAAGGATTACCTGCGAATAAGGGCCGAACTAGACGGTGGCAGCGGGCGGCCTCTGTCTTCGCTCCCACTATTTGCCCGCCACGATCTTGGAGCTGGGAAGAAAGTATTACCAATATCAACAACAACCGGGCGTGCTATCGTCCACAAACACGTCAGTGAAGCGCTCGGTGCAGAAGCCGCAGGCACGATCACCCCCCACTCTTTCCGGCATTACTTCGTAACTACAGTATTGCGGGGCTCTGGCGGCAATCTGAAGCTCGCCCAGGAGCTCGCCCGGCATCGCAACATCGCCGTTACGCAGCGCTACGCGCATCTATCAGATGACGAGTTGGATCGCGGCTATCATGATATTTTCGAGAAATGAGCTTGATTTTTCTTTGGGGATTTCTGAGTCACTAAAAAGAATACGTATCAGTGGGAGTTACTCTCCCTCGATTAATCCCTTCCCATATTGCGGTTTTATTGCTACCTCACCGACTAACTCTGGGTACTTTGCAGTAACACCTTTGTAATAACCGCGGATCACCTTCAGGTCTTCCTCGATATTACCCGTCGTCTCCATCAGTGGACCAAGACCGCCAGCTTTACGGCTATAGTCTAAATATCCAAAAGCAATCGGAACTGCAGCTTGGTGTGCGATTCGGTAGAAGCCGGTCTTCCAATAATTTGCGTTGCTGCGGGTCCCCTCAGGGGCTATCCCAATGATGATGCGCTCTCGCGAACGAATCAGCGCAACAGTATCCTCGACCATGTTCTGGCGGGTACTACGCTCAATGGGGATGCCACCCAATTGCTTGAACAAACTACCGAGTGGCCAACGAAAAACCTCCTTTTTTCCAAACCAGTTGAACTTAATCCCTAGAGCGTATATTGTCCCCATGACGAATAACAAATCCCAATTAGATGTATGAGGCGCCATGATCGCTACAAACTTTTTTGGTAATAAGTGAAGATCTCCTTCTGCTTTCCATCCCACTAAGGCAATAAACCATTGGGCCAGTATTTTAAAAAGAATATTTACTTTTGGAGGAGCCAGCTTATCATTCATTACTATTTTTGATATCCCCTGAAGCGAACATCTGTTCTGTGTAATCGGCCCCTTCCCTATCGCAGATTTCCATAGGAATTACAGCCTATCTAGATCAGGCTCTCCAATCAACAATGGTACCTTCATTCTAACCAGCCTCTGTGATGACGGCTCTATCATCATCTATCACACCAGCACGAAAAGCGATGCAAATACCCAACCCGACTAGGAGCAACGGTGTAGCTTTTACGAGCGTCTCCGCTAGGGCGTTGCTATTCCCAAAGGCGCCTTCCCAAAGAGCCCCATAAGCCTCAATCGGATTGGCTCTTAGAAACAGCAGCACTAACGCACCGACAGCCAGGGCCGCCAAAGTTGCTATTACAGGCAACAAAGCATCAACGAGTGCATTCAGTCGTGCTTGCATGAATCGCTATACCCTCCTCTGAATCAAGAGCGAAGATAAGGATTGCCTATTCTATATATCGAAATATCTTTACCTATACTTCGCCGCACTGCTTGGAAGAAGCACGATTGTACTATCGATACAGCGAAATAACTGCTACTCATTCACGATGAGCCTGGCGAGGATCTGCGCAGGATGCAACGCGTGGATGCCCGCTCCATCATGGATTTGTGTTCGGCACGAGAGCCCGGAGGCAGAAATCTGGGCTCCCTTCCCTACTCCTTGACGCACCGCGGGTAAAAGACGATCTTCCGCGATCTCCATCGAGAGGGGGTAATGCTCTAGTTCATAGCCGAACGCTCCTGCCATCCCACAGCACCCTGATTCTATCTCCTCGACCTCAATCCCAGCGGCTTTAAACATTGCAATTGACGGTTCAGGTCCGATCAACGCTTTAGAATAACAATGGTTATGGAATAAGACCGAGGCATCCGCTACACGGAATTGGATTCTATCGATAGGACGCGCCTCTGAGCCTTGCGATCGAACTAGAAATTCTTCAAAAGTAAATGAATTCTCCGCAAGTTGTTGTGCGCCTGGGTCATGCGGGAAGAAATCCAGATATTCATCTCGAAGCGTAATTAGACAGGATGGTTCCAGACCAACAATTGGAATTCCCTCTTCTATATAGGGCGATAGAGCGCGGATGTTCGTCTCTGCAAGCGTTCTCGCATCTTTCAATAGCCCCTTTGAGATCATTGGTCTCCCACAACATACCTGCTCGGAGACGAGTTCTACCCGATAGCCAGCCGCTTCCAGCACATCCACTGCTGCAACGCCAACCTCGGGGTATTGGTATTGAGTATAGGTATCCAAGAAAAGGACGACTGTTTCAGCGAAACCCGGATCTGGGTGTTTGGAGAACCACTCGCTGAAGGTTACGTTCGCAAAATGCGGCAATGTCCGCTGTCGTGAAATCCCCAACAATTTCTCTTGCATCCACCGAAATATCTGCAGCCGAGTGATGGTATTTAGGAGAGTTGCAAATGCGCTTCCATAGCGTGAGAACCTGGCAATGTTCGCAAATAAAAAATCACGAAGAGGCACTCCATGCTCGGCGTGATGTAGCGCCAGAAACTCGGATTTCAACCGAGCCATATCCACAGCGGTTGGACATTCTGCTTTGCAGCCTTTGCATGCCAGACAGAGGTCAAAGACATCATACATCTGGCTGCTTGTGAGGGATTCTAACGGCAGCGCCCCACTGATCGCAGCACGGAGTGCATTCGCTCTGCCGCGAGTGGAATGCGTTTCATCTCGGGTCACCTGATAGGATGGACACATCAGCCCATCCTCTTTTCGACACACGCCTAAGCCGGTGCAGTTCTCTACCGCAGATGCGAGGCTCCCATCTCTTGCGTAAGAGAAGAAAGTTGCCGGAGAGCTAGTCCGGTACCCGTCACCATAACGGAGATTCGAGGTCAAGGATCCTTTACCTCCAAATCCGCTGGAAGCAGGTACGACTTTACCGGGGTTTAACACTTCGTCTGGGTCGAATACATCTTTCACCTGGCGGAAGGCGTTTGCCAGGTCTGGCCCAAAGAGGCGCTCGTTATACTCCGTATGCGAGAGGCCATCCCCATGTTCCCCCGAGATGGACCCCTGCATTTCTATAACTAAATCCGCGATTGCGTCGGCTATACGGCGCATTCTTCCCACACCCTCTGCGGATTTAAGATTGAGCATAGGTCGGAGATGGAGACATCCAGCAGAGGCATGGGCATACCATTCCCCAGTCGTCCCATGCTCCTGGAGGATGGCGTCCACCTGTCGCACATAATCCCCCAACTTTTCAACTGGCACAGCTACATCTTCGATAAATGACACCGGCTTCGTGTCTCCGGGGACAGACATAAGAAGTCCTAATCCTGCTTTCCGCACTGCCCAAAGGTCAGCTTGGTCTTCCTCACGCTCTAACAGCAAACCCTCTTGGAGACATTTCGCTTGCGACAACGCTTGCTCTACGCTCTCGCCTGCATACTCAACAATTAGCAATGCAGCTGGATCTCCTTGAACGAAACCCATTTTTCGTGCATACGCTGGGATCTCACGAGCACGGGCCACAAGCAAACGCGGGAGCACTTCTACGGCCTCAGGTCGTGTCTCTAGTATCCCTGGAGTAACGTCGGCTGCTTCGCTGATGCTATCGAACGACAATACTTTTAAGACCGTCGCTCCTGGTTTGGGTACGAGCCTGAGCTTGGCCCATCTGAGAATGCCCAATGTGCCCTCTGAGCTGCAGAGCAAGGGAGCCAGGTTCAACCCGGCAGTTGGTGGATACGGAATCGCTTCGTCAAACCAGACCGCTGGGTCTCCCGGAGAATAATCGGTAAGATAGTTCAGGCTGTAGCCAGATGCCCGTCTCCATGTCCGCGGCCATCGTTCACGAATAGCCTTGCGATGAGCATCAAGGATTGTGAAAACTTCACGGTAAATCTCTCCTTCAAGGTTCTCGCCCGCTTGCTTCACCTTGAGTGAATGTGGTTCGAGCATTGCAAACGTGGCGACCGAGCCGTCACTCAAAACCACCTCGGCCTCAAGCAGATGATCGATTACCAATCCATATCGTATCGAGTGCGCCCCCGTCGCATTATTGCCGATCATTCCGCCAATCGTCGCTCGATCATCCGAAGCCGGATCAGGCCCGAACATGAGGCCATGCTCCGCTGAGATCCGGTTAAGCGCAGCCAATACGACCCCGGGGCCGACTTCAACCGCAGGTTCATCAGGTGAAAGCGAGCGAATTTGATTCAAATATTTAGAACAATCGAGAATTATTCCATAGCCGAGTGATTGCCCGGCCATGCTTGTCCCGGCTCCCCTAGCAATTACGGATACGCCATATTCCCTGGCGATCTCAACGACCGCGCAAATCTCGTCTTCATCCCTCGGAAGCACAACGCCAAGAGGTTCAATTTGGAAATTCGATGCATCCGTGCTGTAAAGAACACGCGTAAACGGATCAAATTGCACCTCACCTTCAAGGCGCATTTGCAAATCCCTTTGCAATTCGTTAAGCGTCTTCTCTGATAATTTTCCCATACGGAGGATTACATTACCGATTCATGGAATCGCATGACGTCTTTGGGAGGTAATTAATCGAACGCATCATAGGGATCCTGTCAAGATAATTCGGAATTATCCAGCAGAAGATAGGGACGGAACTCTCTCTCAAGACGTTGTGGAAGCTTTCCATTTATCACAACCCGATCGCGATCGTATGAAATACTTGCGACTTCTCCGTGATCATGGAATATGCTGATTAAGTGACCCTGCTTATACGGCAACTCAACAGTTACCTCCAGCGAGTCTTCAAACATTACTCGCTCAATAACCGCTAACAAAGTGTCCACCCCTTCTCCCGTGAGCGCTGAAATTGGAACGGCGCGCTCGAAGGAATCAACCTGGTCGAAAACGTATTCCTGATCAGGAAGCCGATCGATCTTATTCAAAGCAGTAATCATCGGAATACCAGAAACTTCTATCTCCTCGAGCGTTGCCTGAACAGCCTCTGCTTGAGAAGCGGCGTTTGAATGAGAAATATCGACGACGTGAAGGAGCAAATCTGCTTCATGGATCTCCTCCAGGGTTGCCCTGAATGCGGCAATGAGCCCCGTAGGAAGCTTCTGAATAAAACCAACCGTGTCCGTAAATAGAAACGGGTGTCCTTTCGAAGAAATCACACGGCGGGTTGTAGGATCTAGAGTCGCGAATAGCTCGTTGGCAACATAAACTTCAGCATCTGATAATAAGTTTAAAAGCGTTGATTTACCTGCATTTGTATAGCCAACAAGCGCTACTGTGGGGATTGCAGACCGTTTCCTGCGCTCTCGATGGCGACTACGATGGGCACGAACTTTCTCTAATTCCTTCTTCAAGCTGGCGATCCGACGCCGGATCTGGCGGCGGTCAACTTCAAGCTGGGTTTCGCCCGGCCCACGAAGCCCAACGCCACCAACAGACCCAGATCGTCCTCCACCCCCACCTGCCTGCCTGGCAAGGTGCGTCCAGGCCCGAGTAAGTCTTGGCAATTGGTACTCATATTGCGCCAACTCTACTTGCAGAGCGCCCTCACGTGTTTGCGCATGCTGAGCAAAGATATCAAGGATCAACGCGGTGCGATCGACAACTTGAACAGACTCCCCAAATTCCTTCTCAAGCTCTCTCTGATGCCTGGGATTGAGCTCATCATCGAACAGCACAACATCTGCGACGAGATCCTCCACCAGAGCTTTTATTTCCCTGATTTTCCCTGAGCCCATGTATGTTTTCGAATTGGGATGCTCAAGAGTCTGCTGTGCTTGCCCCACAACGCCTAACCCAGCTGTTTCAGCAAGAAGTGCGAGTTCTTGAAGTGAATCATCCATCGTAAGCAGACTGGCTTGGTTTTTGATATTAAGACCGACCAGGAAAGCTCGTTCCTGTGGATTTGTCGTCGGTGTAGCGACCTTACTCATCATCCACGCTCCGCACATGGCCAAGCAAGCGCGCCGCCAAATCATCCGGTGGCGACTCTCTGAAGGGAAACATCAGGTGGAAGGTGCTGCCTGGGCAAAGCTCTTCATCATAACCCTGTGATTCGACCCATATCGCACCCCCATGCGCTTCGATAATTCCTTTTGCCAAGTGCAACCCAAGACCCGGACCAGGCGCCATGGCATCGCTTCTGACAGACTCTGACTGCAATCCTGCACCGAACTTCTCGAAAATCATCGCTTGCACACTCGGGTCTATGCCAACACCAGTGTCAGCTATTGTAAGCTCGATGAAGCCGGGAAGCATTCTGCCATCCACGACGATCGAGCCCCCCTGTGGTGTGAATTTTACAGAATTGTCAAGCACATTGATGATTGCTTGTTGAAGCCTTTCGGAATCAACGAATACTGTTTTTTTCGCCGCCGGGAAGTTAATTATTTCCAACTTTTGGGATCGCTCGGCAGCTTTGGCTTCTATCGCTGTCTTTGCTTTCTCGAGCAATTTCATAATCTGCAGCGGTTGATAGTGCAACAGCAGCATGTTCGTATCGACCATGGAGATGTCAACTAATTCGTCAATCGTGTGTCTCAATTTCTGAATCCCTGACTCCACCCCAGCTAGTAGCGGACCACTTTCTAAGCCGCCGCTCAACAGAATTTCTTTGAGCATTTCCGTATAACCCTCAATAAGTGTTAGGGGTGTTCTCAATTCTTGTGCTGCTACTGTCACGAAATTCAAACGGGTTTTGTCAAGTAGATCAAAATCTTCTTGGATCTTATCTTGACTCGTTGTGAGTTTTTCAATAATCGCCGCAAATTCCCGATATGCAGCGTATTCAATGATCTGACAGAATTGCGCCTCGAGATTGTTTTGATATTGAAGCGCCCTCTCAGCATCCAAATTGTTTTGGATGACGGCAAACGCTGCTGTCCGAAGCGCATGCAGCACGGGGACAATGCCTCGCTCCTGGTACTCTGTTAATGCTTCTTCTACTGAGTCAAACGCTATGGGAACAACAATTAATGCGTCGATACGTTTTTCCAGAACGCTCGATTCAGCAGTGAGCATAGCTTCAATGAGAGCATCGAGAATATTTTCCAGCTCATCAAGTGGAAGCGTCGAATCCTCGCTATTAATTGCCAGCATCCTTACGGATTCGTCCACCCAACCCTGTCGGTGCTTAAGGAAGAAATCAACTGTACCGATCATTTGTTATTCATCATCCGTCAATGTGTACCTCAACGATCAAGCAACCCATTAAGTCTACTCGGATTTGTAACCTTTGGTACATCTTATCGAACGACTAGCGTTGGTTCTCCAACCAGAGCTCTAGCGTTCGGCCAACCTGTTCCAGGCTATCTGCGGATACCTTGTCAACCGTGTCACTGATAGTGTGCCAGTAAGGATAATCGAAATCAATGATATCAACTGCGGGAACACCTATCCTAAGAAACGGCGTATGATCATCGATCATTGAATACTTTGGCGTATTTACAAATGCTGGGTAACCTAACTGATCAGCTAGCTCCCAGATCTCTTGTACAAGGTTGGGATCAGAGTTTTTCTCGATAAAGAGCTGAAGATCCCGGTCCCCGACCATGTCGACAATCACAGCCGCTTCTAAGTCTTGGCTGAGGTTATCAGCGAAGAAAGATGATCCGACGATCCAGTTCCATCCGTCAATATTCCCGCTGTCCTCTGCATCAAAAAACACCAGCCAAACCGGTTGGCTTAACCTATCCCTATCTAACACACGGGCCAGTTCTATCAGAACCGCGACCCCCGATGCGCCATCATTAGCACCTGGCACTGGCGCCTCGGGATGGATAGGGTCCCTGTCGGCATAAGGCCTGGTATCGTAATGTGCTCCGATTAGGATTGGCTTACTTTCACTAACACCTTCCGATTTGGCAATAATATTCATCAGCGGTATGTCCAGATAACTAAAGTGCTGGGTTTCAATCTCCCAGCCCTTTGATTCCAGTTGTTCGATGACCCATGCGGCTGTTGTCCTGCTCGGCTCACTTCCAGGAACGCGTGGACCAAATTCCATCTGGTCTTCAACGAACATAAACGCGCTCTGCCCGTCAAATTGGACATCTTGCCTGGATGTAGAGCACGAAGCAAGCGTGAACAATGAAATCGCACACAAACTTCGCATAGCCTTTCTAATTATCGAGGAAACAGATAAAGTATGTTGGCTTATCTCCATATGACTATGCGCATTGTTCCTGTGTATTTTCCAGAAATTTTGCCAATACTGCCGCTGACCTTTCCGCATAGGCGCTGGCGCGCTCACGGCGATTGCGCTTCCGCCGATCATCCAGCGCTGGCATTAAACCGAAGTTCGCTTTCATAGGTTGAAACAATTTCATATCCGCATGCGCAATGTAATGAGCTAATGACCCGAGCATGGTCTCCTCTGGCAATACTAGAAGTTGCTCTCCTTTTATTCGTTGAGAGAGATTAATTCCTGCCAATAATCCCGTTGCGATATTCCCTAAATATCCTTCCACACCTGTAAGCTGACCGGCGAAAAATAGATCGCTCCGCACCTGATGTTGCAAGTTTGAGCGCAACTGCATTGGGGCGTTAAGGAACGTATTACGGTGCATTTGTCCAAAACGATGAAAATGTGCCTTTTCCAACCCAGGGATCTTATGGAAGACATTGCGCTGCTCGTCGTAGGTCAAGTTAGTCTGGAAACCCACCATATTGTAGAGACTTCCCGCCAGATTGTCCTGTCGGAGTTGAAGGACTGCGTAAGGCCGCTTCCCGCTCCTGGGATCTCTAAGCCCAACAGGACGCATAGGACCAAATGCTAGACTTTCCCTGCCTCGCTCGGCGATAATTTCAACCGGCAAACATCCCTCAAAATAATGATGCGCACCCGCGCGCACTCCCTCTTTGATCTCTTTTTCAAAACTCCTGAGAGGGATCCTTTCCGCCCGGAGCAAGCGGTCAACGAATGCTTCATATTCAGCTTTGTTTAGCGGACAGTTGATGTAATCCCCCTCCTCACGCTCTCCCCTCTCATATCGTGAAGCACGGAAAGCGATATCCATATTGATGCTCTCCGCGTCGACAATTGGCGCAAGTGCATCGTAGAAAAAGAGATGCTCCTGATCAGACAAACCTTCAATTGCCCGCGACAGTGAGTCCGAAGTCAGAGGTCCAGAGGCGATAATCACAAACCCCTCAGGGATGCTCTTAGCTTCGCTTCGTATGACCTGGATCTGAGGATGTTTTTCAATTTGCTCTGTCACATCTCGTGCAAATTGCTCGCGATCAACAGCTAAGGCGCCTCCTGCAGGAACTGCGTTCCGCTCTGCGCAGTTCAACAATAGGGAACCTAAAGTCCTCAACTCTGTCATAAGGACTCCAGAGGCGCGGTCTGGCAGCTTCGATCCGAGCGAATTGGAGCACACCAACTCAGCAAGGTATCCCGTTTGGTGCGCTCCAGTTGAAATAACAGGCCGCATCTCAAAGAGTTTAACGTGGACGCCACGCGCCGCCAGCTGCCACGCCGCTTCGCTGCCAGCCAATCCTCCCCCCACTACTACTGCATCTGCCTTCATCTTGCGATTCTATCACGCCATCGTTGGCATAGTTCTTGCAACAACATTGCCAGCATAGTCCAGTCGATGTATACTCACCCGCGAGGCGCAATATGTTTCGTCAAACCCAAGATCAATCACTCAGACCGCTCACAACAGCTCACCTTGCTCAAACGATGAGTCTTCTAGTTTTGTCCAATCAGGAGTTGCACGATCGGGTTATCACAGAACTTTCATCGAATCCTGCGTTGGAGCTACTTGAAGAGCGCATCTGCCCAGGTTGCCATAAACCCCTGAACAGTGCCGGACCCTGCCCGGTATGCAGTCGTCAAGTTGAAGGCGAAGAACCGATTGTGTTTCTCTCACCTCGCGATTCATACCGGCCGTCACGAAAAAGAACACTTGACGATCAACCACTGGATCAAGAACCCGCAGCTCCAGAGGATCTCTCCATATATGTTATGCGCCAACTCGCGGCGGATCTCAAACAGGAAGATCGGCACGTCGCGGTTTACGTCCTTGCCAGCCTGGACGAAGATGGCTTCCTAACCAGCCCACCACCCTACATAGCGCAAGCCACACGATCCAGCCTGCCGCAGGTTATGAGGGTCATTAACTTTATCTATAAAGCCGACCCAGTCGGACTCGCGACCGAAGGCCCTCGACAAACGCTTCTCGTTCAACTCGACCTACTAGGCGAAGGAGTAGAACCACACTGCGACCTGGCACGCCGATTGCTGCGAGAATCTTTTTCAGAGCTCGGGCGCAGGGAGTACGACAAGATCGCTCACAATTTCGAAGTCAGCCCTGCTGCTGTTAAGGAAGCAGCTGCGTTCATTCACGACAACTTAAACCCCTACCCCGCTCGAGCATACTGGGGATCCGGACGGCAGCCGCAATCTGGCGACTCTAATGTCTACCACACACCAGACGTCATGATCTCGCGCAATCCCTCGGTCAATGATGGGCCGCTGATGGTTGAAATATTCTCTTCGATTTCCGGCTGGCTTCGGGTGAACCCCCTTTTCCGGCAAGCCATGACGGAGGCGCAAGAAGAGCAGAGCGATGAGTGGACCGAACATCTGGAAAAGGCGAATCTGTTTGTAAAATGCATTCAGCAGCGCGATAACACGATGCAGCGCCTTATGGGTATACTCGTATCAGAGCAGAGCGGTTTTATTTTAGAAGGTGCTCGCTACCTCATTCCAATGACTCGCGCCCAAATTGCAGAAGAGATCGGCGTACACGAATCCACGATTTCAAGAGCAGTCGCGAACAAATCAGTCGCAATGCCAGATGGAAAAATAATTCCACTCGCGAAATTCTTCGACCGCAGTCTTTCCGTGCGCGATCGGATTAAAGAGATTGTCAAGAACGAATCCAAACCACTCACAGATGATGTAATCGCCTCGCTTTTACGAGAGGAAGGCATTAAGATAGCACGCAGGACTGTCGCGAAATACCGAGCGGTTGAAGGTATTCTGCCAGCTCGATTACGCGGTGCGAGAAAACTATCGCAGGCAGCCTAAGGTGTAATCTTTGGCCAAGGATACTTCACCCACCAATCCGATCTCACGCCTATTCAAGTCTGATCCCTACCGCGAGCTTTTCCTCTCCCTCGCCGATACTCTAGACAACTCCGTCCTGGTTTTATCCGGGGCGGAATCGCGTCTACTCACATGCAACCATGAATTCCTGCTTCTCTCTGGGTACGCCCGGAAGGATCTCGATGATTTAAGCCCTTCCGCCCTTTTTCCTGGTGAAGAAGGCCACGTTATGCTCGAACAGATCCTTGACGCCTGGGAAAACCCGGACTGCACGCTCCAAGATGTTCCACTGCAGACACACACGGGGGAAATCATCCTCATTGATCTCGAAGCACACCCAATCGCTCCACCCCAAACAGCTATCCTTCTCCGAATAAAGCCTGCGAGCGCTCGCTCACAAATAGAACAGCGAAAACTTGCTGAGGAGATACTCCTACGCAGCTTAGAGAATATCACAAACCTGATCCTGACCGGAGGCACTTCCGCTCTGCCAACGGTACTTGAGCTCTGCCTGGATCCGCTTTGCGCGTCCTACACCGCAATCTATAGACTTTCGGCAACGTCACCTGACTATTTCATCGAGGGCACACTGCCCCCCGAATTCCCAGAATCGGTCCCTGCCGCCGAAATCGGCAATTTGCAGACGCTAACATCTTGGAGCCTGGGCCAACGCTCTGAGGGCCAACTACAGCGTGCTGCGAGAACCGCAGAGCTCACCCATCTAAAAACCGTACTCATTGGTGATGATTCCGCCTGGATCGGCATTTTCATCGTCGGTTGGAAAGAGGAAATCGCGCTAAGTCCTGATATCGATCCGCTGATCCGCACCATCGCCAATCTCCTCCACACTGCGATCTACCTGAGCCAGCTTCGAACCACTCTCCTTGAGGGCGCTGCGTCGATGAACACGCTTGAGGCGGAGATCACAAACCAATTTGAGGCCATCTCGGATGCTCTGATAACAGTGGACTCGTCGCTCACCGTAATTAGAGCGAATTCAGCCACCAACCGTCTGCTCGGTTATCACCCATCTGAAGTAAAAGGCCTTGCGATCCAGGATGTTCTTGTAGGGCCCGAGGACGTGACAACCACGATCCTCGACGCATTGGGACACAAGCGCGTTGCAGAACGTACAAGACTCATACTTCACCATCGCAATGGCACCCGTCTGCCAGTCCATTTACGGGTTGTCCCTATGGCTGGAGACGCAGACGGTCAACTTCTCATCGTTCTAGGTGATCAATCCGAACAGCAGGCAATTGAAGATCAAACAGAAATTCTTGCGCAGAGAGCGTTGCTAGGAGAAGTCACAGCGATTTTCGCTCACGAAGTGAGGAATCCCATTAACAACATATCCACCGGAGTCCAGCTCGTCGCCTCACGCCTCGGTGAAAATCACCCACAATTCGAGGCGCTGGGCACCATTCGGTCGGAGTGTGTTCGCCTCGACCAACTCATGAGCGACGTTCTCTTCTTCGCCCGTCCGCTCCAGCTTAAAATGGACCCACTCGATCTCCCCGAGCTTCTTCAGAGAGTGATCACGAGATGGGCGCCGCGCTTTAATCAAACCGGCACTCACTGCCATACTTCATTCGATCCTGATACGGCGCTCGCCTCAGCAGATCCGAGAACACTGGAACGAGTCATCGTCAATCTTATAAGCAATGCTCTTGAAGCCATGACTGAAGGCGGTACACTCTCCATCAATATTGCGCCCATTGGTCCTAGCATGATCGAGTTGAAGATTGCGGATACCGGCCCAGGCATCCCTCCTGATAAGATCCACCGTATATTTGACCCCTTTTTCACTACGAAAAAGGACGGGACAGGTCTGGGACTCGCGATCAGTCGACGCATAATAACCGCCCATAAAGGGACTATTCAGGTCGAGAGCTTTCCTGATGCTGGAACTGTGTTTACAATTCACCTTCCAGCTGCGGATCTTAGCTCCAAGGAGTGATGAATGACCGCAACGGTATTGATCGTTGACGACGAGGAGACCGCCCGTAACTTTATCAGCGAAGCGTTGACGGATGCTGGTTATGAAGCAATCGAAGCGGGGACTCTGGCGGAAGCAAACAAAGCGATCGACAAGGGCATAGGGGATATCATCCTGCTCGATGTAATGCTCCCCGATGGATCCGGTTTATCTTTACTCGACCGCCTCGCCCTTGAAAACCCCCGGCCACCAGTGATCTTGATCACCGCTTTTGGAGAAGTCGATACAGCAGTCGATGCGATGAAGAAAGGCGCTCTGGATTTCCTGCAAAAACCCCTCGATCTCGACCGCTTGCTTCAAGCTATTGAACGATCATCCGAAGTCGTTGGTCTGCGCCGGGAGCTTGATCTGCTGCGTCGAACTTCAATTCTGGAAACGGAGATGGTCATCGGCGATACTCAGAGTATGAAACAGATCATGCACGAAGCCGAACGCGCGGCCCAAGCCTCCGTCTCTGTCCTGATCACGGGCGAAACCGGGACAGGCAAGGAAGTCCTCGCACGATCCATTCACAGTTTCGGACCGCGTGCAGATACGCCTTTTATCCCAATAAACTGCGCTGCGCTGCCGGATACGATGATCGAATCGGAGCTTTTTGGTCATGAAGCAGGGGCCTTCACAGGCGCGCAAAAAAAGAAGCCTGGATTGATCGAGATCGCTGACGGCGGCATACTCTTCCTCGACGAGATCTCCTCTACAAAGCAGGAAATGCAAGCCAAACTGCTGCGCGTCCTGGATGAGCAAAAATTCAGACGAGTTGGCGGGGTAAATGAAATTGGTGTTGATGTTCAAATCATCGCTGCTTCGAATCGGAACCTCCCGGCTATGATTGAGGAGGGAACCTTCAGGGAGGACCTCTATTACCGGCTGAAAGTGGTCGATCTTCACCTCCCGCCTCTTCGTGAACGGATTGTCGATCTTCCAGCACTTACCGGTAACTTCATCCGCCAGATCAACCTCCGTGTCGGCGGCGTCGTAGAAGGAATCACGCCCCGTGCGCTGGACGCATTGAAAGCTCATTCCTGGCCTGGAAACATCCGTGAGCTCCGTCATGTTGTCGAGAGAGCAATCCTTTTTTGCGACGAGGAAAACATCGATCTCGCCCACTTGCCACCCGATATTCAAGATCTCGCTTCCTGATCTCTTTGGCACGCTACTTGCAACATTCGCCTTCAGACGCATTACCTGGAGGCGAAAATGATTCCCCTTACCTTTAGCGATGTACAAATTCTCATAGCTGCATCCATCTTCATCTTGGGCTTCTTGCTGGTGCTCATCGGCGCCTTAGTCTTGGTCAGTCGAGGCTATTCACGAGAAGTGCGAGCATTAGCGGCTCATACCGCCAGACTTGGCCAGAAAGGCATAGCCCAAGAGATCACGGGGCTAGTGACCAGTGCCACTGAACTCGTCGCTTCGCTCAATAGCCTGGTTCGTACTGCAAGCGGAATCGGTGTCTTGCTGATTTCAGTTGGATTAGGCTTGATGTATGCAGGCTATTGGGTTATTCAGCAAATCAACTGGACAATCTAACCGACTGGATGGGTACTATGCTCAATGACACGGACATCTTGCAGTATTTAAACCAGGTCCTGAACGAAGAAGATCTTTCCAGTGCAATCCGCCGAATCCTGTATGTGCCTGAGGCATGGCGCGAGATTCATAAAAGCGAATTCCTCACGCTGGCTCTGGAGAAGATCGATCGTGCTGGTTGGTCCCCAGCCACCCTGGCTTCTCTAGCCCTCGGACAATCTTCGTTATCTAGTGCGCTGGACGCTCTCTCCTCCGAACAGGAGAATCGCATCGCTGATCTAATGGACTTGAATGCTGACACCGAGAACAAAAACCTCGGTGACATCGCTCTACTCTCTGTCACGCTGTTGAGAATTGCGGCTGATGAAGGGCTAAGCGGGCTAATGGATGCGATATTAAAAAGCACGGATTTCTGGGCCTCGGCGCTTTGCTGCGCGTGGCCATATCTCGAGTTAGGGCAAGAAATAATCGTTGCACTAATCCGGAAAGGAAGTCAAGCTGCGATAGGGTTGGTAACACAAATACTGCACTCAAACATGGATGTCCCCAGTGCTGTCGAGATTCTCACAAATCTTGACCCTAATTTAATGCGACAAGTTTTAATCAGTTTGAACTACATGCATGAGGATGAACTATTCCTGGCTCTTTCTGAAGCGGTCAATGGAGAACTCCACCCGATTCCAGCGAATAACCAACAAGATCCGGGCGACCTTTCGGAACAGGCGATCATTCTTGCAGCAGCAGGAAATGCCGCTGGTGCGCAAGAATTCGTCTCTCAAGCCTGGGATCGAACCACATTGATCTCAGCGCAGGTCGCAGATCGATTGGCTGATATCGCCAGGATGGATGAAGACCCAGTCCTTGAAATGGAAGCGCGCAAACAAGCGTTCCAATTGAAGCTCACACCAAGGCGCCGTGCTGAACTGGCAAAGGCGTACGTTCAAATCGACCGCCCTCTAGACGCTCTCGATCTACTCCTGGAACCAGGAACGGCTGAGGAATGTATCGCTGCAGGTCTAGCATATGAGCTGTCAAACGAATCTGCGTTGGCCGCGGATTGCTTTGCTCAAGCCTACCAACACGCTCAAAATACACCTGCATTGGATCCCACATGGATGACATTGCTCTCCAGCGGCCTTGATGCGTCAGGCATGTACCGTCAGGCTGTCCAGGTCCTTGAGATCCTTTCTACAACAAAACCAATCGATGTAAAGCTACGACATAATCTCGCCTCTTTGCTCGAGAAGGCTGGCGATCCTAACGCGGCAGCCGAGCAAGCGGCGTTCGCGCTCACACTAATGCCGAAATCGCTCCAATTGCGCGAGATCCTTGCTCGTAATCTGCAGAAATCCGGTCGCCCAGAACAGGCTATCCCGCATTGGCAAACCATCACTTTGCATAACAAACAAGCACTTGCGAAGTTAAGCGCCTGTGCCCTGGATGCCGGCGATTTCACTTTAGCGAAGGAAAGTGCAGAGGAGCTTCGTTCAGATAACCCTGAGTCCGTGGAAGCCCAAGTCCTGCTGGGCAAAGCCCTCTTTGCCTTAGGAGAACATCAGGAAGCTGAAGCTCACCTAAAGAAGGTGACCCAGCTAACCCCTGGTGATGCCGATGCTTGGATCGCTCTTTCGGAATGCCAGATGGCGACAGGCGAAGATGATGCAGCCGACGAGACATTAAACGCCGCTCTCCAGGCCTTGCCATCTTGCGGAGCTGTTCATATCGCCAAAGCACACTGGCTCCGGGACAAAGCCATACCGACTGAAGCGCTCGAGCATATCCACCAAGCCGTAGATATTGACCCCGAGCGTGTAGATTGGCTTGTTGAATATGGGGATCTGCTCCGGGAGCTTGGTCGCGCAGAAGAAGCAACACCGATCCTGCAGTCAGCTTTAGATAAGCAGCCTGAAAACTGGAATGCTCGACAAGCTTTAGCTCTCGCCTTCGAAAGCCAGGGTGAAATGGCTTCGGCTGCAGCTCTTATTGAAAGCCTCCCCAAGAATCTCGACCCCGAATCCCTTTGGAACGCAGGGCGCATTCTCGTCCAGATTCCTTCCGCGCAAGAAGAAGCCGCTCACGAAGTTGGGGTGAAGACCCTCAAAAAGGCTCGTGAGGCCGGATTTGATGACACTGCAATAGATTACTGGATTGCACATGGTCTTCGTCGTCAGGATCTCAACGAGGAAGCCATCAATCATTACCAGACTTTTCTGGACAATCCAGAGGAACTCCCCAGCGATGCACATCTTCAAGGCGTACTCGGTTTGGCGGATGCTGCAATCGCAATGGACGACGCTCCTCTGGCAATCGCGACAATTGAGAAGCACCGCGGACAGTACCCGACTTCACTCGAAATGCTCATACTTCTCGCGAAAGCACATATGTCTATCAATGACTTCAGTGCTGCAAAGAACCTTGCTCGCCAGGCTTTCGAGCGCAACCCGATTGAGACAGATGCGCTCTCCATTTTGTCCATCGCTGCGGAAGCGGATGGCTCGCTGGATGAAGCCATCTCTGCACACAAACAACTCGCTAAACTTCAGCCAGAGCAATCAGAGCCCTGGCTAGAACTCGCCCGACTGACATGGCTTTCAGGAAAGAAGGACGCAAGCCGCAATCACCTGGCACGCAGTCTGTACCTGGGCCGGAGAGATAAGCAAACCCTGCAAAAAGCTGCCGCCCTTTGCGGCGAATTTAAATTACTCCCCCTGCAATTACGGTTGCTCCAGCGCGCTTCATCACTCGATGAACATGACCCGGGTATATATAAGGAATTGGCGCTCGCAGCTGAAAACATTGGCGACTTTGAACGAGCGCAGCGGGCCTGGATGCATATCGCGGATCTTCTTCCAAACGACACTCACCCTCTTGACCGTGCCGCGAACGCACTCTGGAAACTGAAGAAGAGAGCCGCTGCAATTGGATTGTGGGAACAAGCTACGCAGATCGACCCAGAGAATGCCCTGCACTTTACAGCTCTCGGACGAGCCTATATGCACGCGGGCGAGATACAGCGCAGTCTGAACTGCTTTGGTCATGCCCTCGCACTTCAACCAGACGATCCGGCATTCCTGATTGAAGCTGGTTCAGCAATGACGTACTCAGGTTCGCCTGAGGAGGGCTTGGGAGCTCTACAGAAGGCAGTTTCCATCGTACCGAATGACCCTATCCCCCTGATCGCTCTCGCAGAAACACTTCACCTACTTGGGCGCAATACGGATGCCCGCGCGGCTCTAGATCGAGCCGCAATACTTGCGCCCCTCTCCGTTAAAGGTTTCGCCTTACAGACCATCACGTCTTTAGAAACAGGAGACCTTGAAAACGCTAAGGAAACATACAACTTGGTTCTCAATTCAGAACCTGTGGATTTCAATGATGTTCTTTGGTCTACACGCAGCGCAGTAGCACACGCTGACTGGGACACTGCTATAAACAGGATCGAAGAATGGATGGGTGCCGGTAATGACAATCCAGAAGCTGAACTCGAATATCTCCGCGGCCAGCTTCGGCTCCAGGACTTGCTCTGGGTATACCGCTCTGCCTGCGAGGCAGATGCACATGCCCCTTCACAGGTCGATTTATTAGGAGAGAGAAAGAAATATCTCCAACAAATGATCGATCAATTCAAAGCATCCGGCTCCAACGAATCGATCGGCGAATTGCTCCAGACCTGGTTTGAACTTGCCACCTGTGCGAAGGCTCCTGATGAATGGAAGGTATCTCAAAACATACCTCAGCCCGTCCTTCAAGAATTCAGCCAGGCGTTTGCCCTCGCTCAAATCCGGGCAAATAGACCAGCGAAGGCTGAGAATGCCCTCCTGCAAGACAATAGCACTGGTAATAAGGACCCCTACCACAGCCTCCTTCTCGGCATCAGCCAAATGATGCTAGGGAGATTTGTGGATGCGCAAGAGACACTACAACAGATTCATAACAACCCCATGATTCGCCCACTCGCACTGTACCTTGAGGCTCAACTATGGCTGAAAACCGAGGACAATGAAAAGGCGATAACAGCACTCAACAGCGCACTGTCTGACTGGCCCGATGAAGCGTCCTGGCATGCGAAGCTTGCTTTCCTCTACCAGGAAAACAACAAGCTGGAATCCGCGTTACCCCACTGGCAGAATGCTGTTGAACTCGAACCTGGAAACAGTGAGTATCTGACTTCGCTCGCTCGTATCTATCGTCAAGCAGGTCAATTGTCGGATGCGCAAGCCACGTATGCTAAAAGCCTGCAAACGTCGACTGTCACACCCAATGTTTGGAAAGAGGCCGGCGAGGTCGCCCTGGCAATCGGTGATGCCGAGAAAGCCGAAGCCTGGTTCGAGAGAGCCTGCTCCTTAATGCCATCTGATGTTGGTGTGATGATCGGATCGTCACGAGCTGCTCTGGCTCTTGGGAATGTGGAACTTGCGCTCGATCATGCCCGCAAAGCCTATCGACTAGCTCCGAACAACGTGGAAGTCCTCACTGGCTTAGGCGACGTTTTCGCATATAAAGGCAAGCTTGAGAAGGCAGTCCAGATTTACGACCGGGCGTTGCGCGTCTCCGAAGATAACAGATCTGTCCAATTAGCTCGCAGCAAACTCCTGCTTCGATTGGGACGAACCGAGGAAGCTGCCGCTGACCTGCAGACTCTAACGGATGCAGAATCAGAATTCGAGGACGCATGGGCTGCGCTTTCAGAAGCATACTCTCTGAGCGGTAATAATGATGCTGCCCTCGAAGCTGCCAGTAAGGCGGCGAAACTCGCCCCTCGTAATGTGGAGTATCAACTTCTGTTGGGACGGAAGTTCAAAAAGGCTGGTCAGCTTGACCAGGCGCTTAACGTACTAACAAAAGCTTCCTCCCTCGCTCCCGTAGACGCTCGAATTGCGCGGGAACTTGGAGATGTTCATAAGGCTCGCAGGCAGGATACGCAAGCTCTCGATGCATATCTGCATGCGATTACACTCGACCCAAAGGAAGCGGCCGCCTATAAGCAAGCCGGATTGATCCTGAAGGTCTTGAAATCATACGGACAGGCAGCAAATATGTTTGAAAAAGTTATTTCGATAAATCCCATGGATCCAGACGCTCTCCATCAGTTAGCAGCTGTACGCGCTCTGCAGTTGGTCCATGGCGGCTTGGAAGAGCAGGCGGTGACCCTATGATCAACCGAGATACTTTCATTCACCTCATCGATACAGCATTTCTCGCTGGACGTGCTGACTACGCGAAGCACACGGCGAACGATTGGCTTGCAGTATGGCCAGGCGATCTCGAAGTCCAGCTCCTGATTGCACGAGCGGAGATGGAGCATGGCCAATTCCGTGAGGTCATTCACCGCTTGAATTCTGTCCTTTCCACCGACCCGGAATGCACCGAAGCCTACGAATTAATGGCCAGTTCTCTGCGCACAATCGGCGAGGTCGTAAATTCCCGGATTTATGAAGCTTGCGCCAAGTCCCTTAGAGGCGAGGAGCTGAATTCCCAAGAAACTCCAGCCTGGGTTATCCAGGTTCGGTTAGCATTGAAAGCCCTTGCCCGCGGAGATATCCAGACTGCAATTCCCGCCGCGCAAGTGGCACTAACGGCCGATCCTGATCTGGCGCTGCCCACTATCGTTGCCCTTAATGCATCCAGAGCGGCAGGCAATCCATCTGCTGTTTCTTCATTAGCAAGAACAGGGCTTGAGCGTTGGCCGAATTGCGTCCATTTTCTCCTAATCATCGCCAAGGAGCTGCTGCTGGAAGAGAAAGTCGACCAGGGGGTTGCCTACATTCATCAAGCGGTCAGTTACGATACAAGTGGAAGGATCGCGAAGGATGTTCTAGGTAACGATCACCCCTATCGCAATCTGTGGCCTGAAGAACAATCGGCAGATCTAAGTAGACCCATTCCCGCTGATGTAGCTGCAGTTCTCGGTGACAATCGCCTCTGCAGTTCCACCGGTGTCGAAAAGAAAACCGTCGATTACAGTCCAGATACCAGGCATGACACAAGCTCAACCATTTCTATAATGGATGATGAGCCCGCTATCAAGCCCGAGTCACCTGCAGTAGATTCTCTTCCTGAACCAGAACCGTGGGAATCATTCAGGGGGCCTAACACCGGGGATCCTCGTGAGAGTGCCGAAAAGCCATTCTCTGAAGAGAGCTTGATTGAGATAGAGCAGGATTTCCGTCGACTTGCTGGCCGTTTGAAATCTCGGCAGCGAGCGCGAGATGAGGACGGACGCTCACCAGTTTATGTTGTGCTTTCAAGCCATACACGCTTGCAGCAGAGTTTCGGCGAAGAAGGCTACTTGAGGGTTAACGATGCTGTTCTCTCTCTGGTAGAAGCAATCCGCCGCCGACCAGGCTGGACAGCCTACCGCATCTACCCCGATGACCCGAGCACTCTCGACGCATTTGATATCTCCCCCTGCGATCCTGGAAATGCTTGGGAGATTAAACTCCGTATTGCGGATCTCGATCAATCCCTTGCCAAGCGAGGGGAGATGATCGGGGCCTTGCTCATCGTTGGCGGTCACGGGACCGTCCCTTTCCACCTACTGCCAAATCCCACAGACGACGATGACGATGTAGTACCTTCAGACAATCCATACGCCGCAACGGACGAGAATTATTTTGCTCCAGAATGGCCAGTGGGTCGAATTCCTTTCGATCAAGATCTCGACGAACTCGTTGCACAACTGGATCGTTCGACCCGAGATCACCGTCAGATGAACCGCTCAATGGGTTTGGTCCAGCGGCTTAACCTCTGGCTTTTCCGCAGATTCTCACGGATCTTCAGCAGTAATAAAAGGGTTTTTGGGTACACCGCAAGCATTTGGCGAAAGGCGTCGTTTTCAGTTTTCAAAACCATCGGTGATCCGCGAGCTATGATCACCTCACCACCGACCGAAGCGAACCAGTTACCCTCTGCCGTCATGGGACCCGCTCGCCTTTCTTATTACAACCTTCATGGTTTGGAGGATGCGCCTGAATGGTATGGTCAACGCGATCCAATCCGCGATGATAGCAACTTGGGAGAGTTTCCTGTCGCATTACGCCCTCAGGATATCGTGAACAGCGGTCGAGCTCCGAAAGTCGTATTCACTGAAGCATGTTATGGGGCGAACTCCATGGCGAAGACCCCAGAATCTGCGCTCAGCCTTAAGTTCCTTTCATCAGGCAGCCGGGCAATCGTTGGTTCGACAAAGATATCCTACGGTTCGATCACTCCGCCACTGATTGCTGCCGATTTACTCGGTCGGATATTCTGGCTGAACCTAAATCAGAAATTACCTGTCGGCGAGGCTTTACGACGCGCCAAACTGAAGCTCGCTACTGAGATGCACCGCCGGCAAGGCTTCCTCGATGGCGAAGACCAAAAAACCTTAATTTCATTTGTGCTGTATGGCGACCCATTGTTTGCACCTTCAGATATTGCCCCCTTACCTGGTGAGAAATCTGTAATCCGCAGGACGTCCAGACCCAAGACGATGAAGACGGTCTGTGCCCTGGGTGAGTGTGACATCTCACCTGACAAATTGAAACCGAGCTCTCTTAAGAAGGTCAAGCTCATCGTTTCTCAGTATCTGCCGGGTATGCAGGACGCCGCGTGTAAGATCCACCCTCAGCACTTCCATTGCACGGGTAAGGACCATACTTGTCCAACCATGCAAATGGGTGCGAAATCGCAAGCTTCTTCCGCGAGTGGATCGACAATCATCACCCTCTCCAAGCACATCCCCGATGGCGATCTCAGCCACCCCCACTTTGCCCGCATCACGCTAGACGCGTCCGGCAAAGTAACCAAGCTGGCGGTCTCTCGTTAATATCACGATCATAGGGATATGGCACACTTCTTGCATCTATCTGTGCAGGAAGGAATCAAAGTGCCATGTCCCTAGAATATAATCGGCTCGGGTTTCATTATTATCACGACCAGCAACATTACACCCAGGCGGAACTTGACCGCTGGCTGCCGGTTTTCCAATCCATTAATACATCCTGGCTCACGCTGAGCGGCTCTTGTTCGCAAGCCATTCCCGAGTTCTTCATTCGTGAGCTGATCGAGGCGAATATCGAGCCAATCATTCACCTCGAGGCATCAATCGACGAGCTCAATGTTCGCTCTCTCAGACCGCATATTGCGAGTTACGCGGATAGCGGGATCAAGCACATCGTACTCCTCGACCGCCCGAACATGCGTGCTCAATGGAACCCCTCGAGCTGGGCTCGCGGTGATCTGGTCGAACGATTCCTCGACCATCTGATTCCCTTGCTTGAGTTCCAGATCGAGTATGGTCTTAAGCCAATATTCCCTCCCTTAGAACCCGGTGGTGATTATTGGGACACCGCATTTCTACGAACAGCCCTGGGGTCTCTCCAGCGCCGTGGGAAAAACGAGCTACTAAAGATTCTCACGCTTGGCTTCTACCAGTGGAGCTATGGAAAACCGCTCGATTGGGGAGCTGGTGGCCCAGAAGCCTGGACCTGCGCACGGCCGTACAACACTCCCGCCGACAGCCAGGATCATCGTGGTTTCCGAATAAACGAATGGTATTCCGCCATCTGCCGCGATGTTGTCGGAACCGAACTTCCGATGTTGGTACTCGCTGGTGGGATTTCCCCTCAAACCCAGGCTGCTGGTACTACGGGAATTGAATCAGATCTTATTGCGATGACAGAAATTCTTACGCATGCCAGGTGCGATGAACTCCCCAGCATGGTCCTCAACCTCGCCCTAGACCCACACACAGTTGCCGAAGGATTACGAGATAGATGGGATGTCATCCTTGAAAAACCATCACCATCAACGCGAATAAAAGATAAGGTCAAGAAACTGTTTGCCATTGAGGAAACGAATCCCGCAGCTTCTTGTCAGAAGAAAATCATCGCTCATTACGTTCTTCTTCCGATGACAAATTTACGCAACATAGCTCAGGATTGGGTTGATGTTGGACCCTTTGCACTGGCTGTGAAACCAGTTGTTGGTTTTTCTGTGAGAGAAGCCCAATTCGCTGAACGAGTGACGATCATCGGCAGCGAGACGGATATTCCTGCCGCTATCGAAGACCAGCTGAGCAACGCTGGTTGTGACGTCAATCGCTTTCAAATGGCTGATGCATCAGAACTTCTTGTGATGGCAGCCGAACTAGCTTCAAAGAACCTCACTTCTGGAGTTGTCAATGTCTGATGTAAACCCCCTCGAGTACATGCAGCATCTCTCCCAACCTGAACCTCCGCGGCAATTAGGGGAGGCCAAGGTCAAAGTTCTTGGCCTGGGTGGAGGAGGATCAAACGCAGTTAATCGCATGATTGAGTTAGGGGTGATGGGCGTCGAGTTCATCGCCGCCAACACCGATCGACAGGCATTGGCTTCCAGTCTGGCACCGACCCGCCTTCAACTTGGACCCCGAATCACTCGTGGTCTGGGAGCAGGCGGTGACCCGAAGATCGGCGCATCAGCGGCGATGGAAAGCAGCCGCGAGATTGCCGCTGCCCTTGCCGGAGCCGATATGGTTTTCATCACAGCAGGTATGGGTGGTGGAACAGGCACTGGCGCAGCTCCTATCGCTGCCGAGATAGCGAGGGAAGTCGGTGCAGTCGTTATCGCAGTCGTCACGATGCCATTCAACTTCGAGATGAGTAAACGTTCTCAGAACGCCCTGGAAGGTGTGCGCCAAATTCAACCACACGCCCACACACTGATCACCGTGCCAAACGATCGCTTGCTTCAAGTCGTTCCCCGGGATCTAAGCCTTGAGATCGCCTTCCGAATTGCCGATGATGTCCTGCGCCAGGGTGTCCAGGGAATCGCCGAATTGGTCACCCGCCCCGGCTTGATCAATGTGGATTTCGCCCATGTGCGCGAGATTATGACGCATGGGGGCGGCGCCTATATGGCCATAGGATTGGGCAAAGGCGAGGGGAAAGCACCCGCGGCGATCAAGCAAGCGTTGCACCACCCATTATTAGAGATAGACGGTCTCGACAGCGCCTCAGGCATTCTCGTGCACTTCACAGGAGGCGAGGACCTCACGCTCCATGAAGTTGGGGAAGCTGTAGAGAAACTACGGAATGTGACCACGCCTGATATCGACATCATTCTAGGCGCCACAACGGATCCAGCGATGACTGGTCGGGCGCAAGTAATCTTGATCTTCACCGGTGTGGGAGGCTGCCCAGTTGCCGCCGCTCAGGGGTTTGAGGAAGTTGCCCTCGCGCCTTCTTCTCAGGCCCAAAACAAGCAGATAGATGATCTCGACCTACCAACTTTTTTGAGAAGGCGTGCTGCTGTCGGTTCAAGGAGCTAACGAACTGTGGATCAGGCAACGATACAAAAACTCACCCGCTCCGTCGGGAAAAAGTTCCCCGAGATGAAAAAAGTTAGACCGTCGGTGCGTGAGCAATCCAATACCAAGGGGAATGCACAATTTTTGTTGACCTACAAGGGGAAGGCTGAGCTGCCTGGGGGCCGTAAGATCAGCCGCATTGTTCGCGTCGTCGCTGATGAGCGGGGACGGATCATAAAGATGAGTACATCAAAATAGCCATGGACGAATATCTGCTCAACTTCAGCTCGTATATAAAACTCGCTTTTTGGAAGGTCGCAGCTAGCCTTACCGGGGCCGCAGTCCGCAACCAGCGAATCTTCAACCGTGTCTTATGGATCGCTCCCATTGTTCTCGCCGCGGTCCTCGCCTATATGTTTGGCAGGTTGTTTGGTGCAATTTTGCTATTGGGATTGGCAGCATAGCAAACGCACTGTCATTGCAGGCCAAAGTCGCCCAGAGTACAATCCGGGCGACTTTCTGTTACCCTTGAGGCATATCGGTATAGTCATGCGAAGTCGTTTGCCAGTTGTATTCTTCGTCCTAATGATGTTGGTCTGCTTCGCGGCAGGCGCTATTAGCGTGCTCCTTCAAGGTGAAGACCAAGATACGATCCTTCAATCAACGCCTGTCGAATCGGTTGCCATCGCACCTACTGCGCCCGTCCAGAGTCGTGCTGTCTCCATTCTTATTCTGGGAGTAGATGAGATCAAACAGGAGAAGCCAAATATTCTTTCCATCTGGTTCATTAGCTTCCACCCCCCTGATAAAGAGATCCATCTCCTAGGGTTGCCTACGGACCTCCTTCTTCCGGACAGCGATATCCCTCTAAGCCAGGCTTTCTCGCTTTGGGAAGCCCCGGATTATGGAGTCGATTTCATAACAGCGATGGACCATTTTTCCCCTCACCCCATCTTTGGCATTGCCGTTCTGGATGAGGAGGGATTCAGTGCCCTAATCGATTACCTGGGCGGCTTCTCCCTGGACGATCAGAGTTACGATGGCGCCTCAGCGATTGGCACTCTTCGCTTGCTTGAAAATCAACCGCTTGTCGCTCTCAAGCTGCAAGCACAAATCCTGCGCGCACTGAGCGTGAAAGTACCGGACCTTGGAAAAACGCCCGAGCTCACGCCACTCACGCTCCTTCTCCCGGAGAACGCGTACACATCCCCTTCACCAGCACAATTGGCGACACTCGCCAGCC
>CAYLOO010000001.1:72318-110736 GCA_964385355.1 uncultured Anaerolineaceae bacterium | reverse complement strand
AGCTTCGGCATCATATTGACATGGTTAAAATCAAGGGATCTCAAAGATAAATAGATTTTTGAAAAATCTGAGACAACAGAATGAAGCAAAAGTTGAAATTCTCGACACTGATACCTTGTTCAAGGGAACAAATTCATTGTTCTGTTCGTCTATAGGGCTGAAGATGGAAGATCGAACACCCGGGAGAACCTTACCACAATTAACAAACAAATAGATTTCATGAGGACCTAAAAAAGGAAAAAGGGAAAAATGAAAAGAATCATTCCATTCACGATCTTGTTGATGACACTGGCTGCCTGCACGGCGCTCAAAGGCCAGACACCTGAACCTGCTGCGACGGAAATGCCTCAGGCAAATATGCCAAATCCTGCCTCGGTCTATTGTGAGCAGAACGGCAATAAACTCGAAATTCACACTGCTGCTGATGGCAGCCAATCCGGAGTTTGTGTTTTTCCGGACGGCAGCACCTGTGATGAGTGGGCCTATTTCCGGGGAGAGTGTGGTCCCGCAGCACAAGAAAGCCCGACACCTGCTGTGACCGTTGAGTCGACCACAGAAGCAAGTGGTGGTGGCCCAGGAGTAAGTGGTGGCACAGAAGGAAATAACGCTAGCGGAGGGTACTTGGCACCAGGTACCATGGAAGAAATAACTGACTGGTGGGGGATTATTAAGAGTACTGAACCTGGCGCGCAGTATGATGACTATTTTGAACGACAGGACCTGGGGCAGATTATCTACTTTGGCATCGATTCGATGGACCCGGCGGTACAGGCGCAAATCGAAGCGCTGTGTGACAGCGGCAGGATCGTTCATCTCTATGGCAAATTGTTGAGCAATGTGCCTGACTACAACGGCTCGCAGATCCAGGTGAATCGCATCCAGGTTGAAGGGTAATTATCAGTCATAAACAGTTGAATGCTTTTTAAGTAGGAATGAGTGTGCAAATAGCTCTCGTAGAGCAATTGCATGCTACAGAGGAAATATTTCAATCAGGAGAAGTTGATGAGGGTAGCCAATTAACGGGATTTTCCTTACTGCACAACAAGTCGTTGCACCAGGAGTGGCAACTGCGGACCCCGGGGTTAGCCAGAATTTGCAGAAATGTTCCTCATAAATCAAGTCCCCGAGTTCACCCGCGTGGCGGGTGAACTCGGAAGTTGGGCGACCTCAAGATTTATTAGGATATGTGATTATGAATCTGCTTGTTAAGATACGTATATTCAACTCACAAGTGCAACACAGAAGAATTCAAGTGAGGTTAATGTGGTTCCTGTTCTATCCCCCGAATTCTCTTGCCAGGTTAACTCTCTACGTATAGGATAACTGAAACTCATACTCGCTGGGTTCTGGGTTATCGAAAATCGCAAGGCTACCCTTGGAAACCCAGCCAGACGATCCAAGGCCCCTGTTTTCGGACTCCATCTTATAACCTGAAGGTCCTGGGTTCGCCTGCCCTGCCGGTCTAGGCCAGGGAATCCCAGCCCCGCTACCTGAAAAAGACACCGGTGAGGTGTCTTTTTTTCTAATACCAAGACCGGAATACAGGGGTATAGGTTTCCCCATACCCTGGGTTCGTGGGATTGTCGGAATTCTTGCCCCGCGACCTTTCTCATGAACAAGCACCCGGCCAGTTTCCCCATTGGCTTACATAGGGTGAGCGCTGCAACATGATAAAGCCCAGCTTCCCCCGCCAGAACGCAGGAGGAAGCGCGGGATCCAGAGCCTGAGGCCTGTGAGGAGATAACTGGATGAAGGGCTTCTAAATGGCCGCTGCCCAGGCACTTGATTTCAGGGAATTCACCCATGGCGTCGGCGTTAGTGCGGCGCATAAGGTCATACGGAATCACATTGCCCATCTTGATGAAGATCGACCGCTCTATCCGGATCATAACCGGATGAAAGACCTCGTCAGATCCGGTGAGATTCTGGAGGAAGTTGAAAGGAAAGTCGGCAGTTTGGATTGAGACGCGATTCGTTCATTGATTCCTCGCGGTATTGACCTTGGCCAACCCCCTTCCCGGGGGGCACGGATGTGAGCGAAACCACAAACCACCGCATCAATCCACGGTGGTCGAATAGGTGGGCGCGACCCTATCCGCTGCGCTGCTAGGGTGCTTCTATCTCTGTCGAACTATCTCCATTAAGAAAAAAACACTGCCAACAAGAGCAGTGATGTAAGAGATGGGCGCGAATGGACTCGAACCATCGACCTCACGGATGTGAACCGTGCGCTCTAACCAGCTGAGCTACGCGCCCTGGTGCTTACCACGGTTACCCTCGAGAGCGAACCGTGTGTTCGATCGCTATGTTCCCCGGAGGGAGCAGTTGACCGAACCGTGCGCTCTGTTGCGGATGCCGTGAAGCTAGTTTACCATGCATTGGAAATGTAGCCTACCGGACAGATATGATCAAATTCTCGCTAATTTTTCCCGTAATTCCCTGAGCTCCTCCTCCAATTTTCCAACGAGATCTGGTAAAGATTTTTTCTACCTTTCTAGTGGATCTTTTATGCAGCACAACTCCATAATTTACTGCTAATTTGTGGAGCACTGCTCCATAATTTTTGACAAATTTATGGAGATCGCGTATAATGTGGCTATGATTGAACGTATATACGAACCATTGGAGCAATACCTTGCTCCCAATAATGTGCTAGTTATTTATGGGCCGCGCAGGGTGGGAAAAACAACCCTGTTGCAGGAGTACTTAACTTCCACAAAGTGGAAGTACCAGTCCACGGTTGGCGATGACGTGCCGACCCAGCAGCTCCTATCTTCAAGGGATGTTTCACAGATCCAGGAGTACCTCGAGGGGTATGAGCTTTTCGTAATTGACGAAGCACAGTATGTTCCTGAGATCGGCCTTGCTTTAAAGATTATCGTAGACCAGATCCCAGACATCCGCGTGATTGCAACGGGCTCATCATCATTCGAGCTTGCTGGGCAGATTGGAGAACCACTTACCGGCCGGAAACGGACGCTTACTCTCTTTCCGATTTCTCAAAGGGAGCTTCTCTCGCTCCACAACCGCTACGAACTCAAACAGGATATCAAAGAGCGAATGATCTTCGGTTCATATCCCCAAGTGGTTATGGCCAAGAAGCGCAAGGACAGGATTGATATTGTCACCGAAATCGCCAACTCTTATTTGCTGAAAGACATCCTTGATTTTGACCGTGTTAGAGGCTCACGCAAAATATGGGATTTGCTTAAACTGCTTGCGTTCCAGGTCGGTGGCGAAGTTTCGCAAAACGAGCTGTCCCGCTCTATCGGGGTAGACGTGAAAACAGTTGGGCGCTATCTAGATTTATTAGAAAAGGCTTTTGTTCTTTACAGACTAGATGGCTTCAGCCGTAATTTGCGCAGCGAGGTAACTCGAAATTCGAAATACTACTTCTATGACAACGGCATCCGGAATGCAGTAATTAGCCAATTCAACAAACTCAATCAACGAAACGACGTGGGTGCACTTTGGGAAAATTTCATTGTCATGGAACGGATAAAATTCCTGGGCAATTCTGGCGATGCCGCAAATCGCTACTTCTGGCGTACCTACTCTCGACAGGAGGTTGACTTGGTTGAAGAGCGAGGCAAGCAGCTTGATGGCTATGAGTTCAAGTGGTCGCCCAAAAAGGCAGTGAAGGCTCCTCAGGAATGGGCCAATAATTACCCGGGAGCAAGTTTCACAGTTGTCACCCCTGAAAACTACCAAAAGATAGTATTCCCTTAATTTATCGATATTACTGCTTGGGCACCAAAATGATTTTGCACCCTTTCCTTACGTTGCCAGGTCATCCCTTTTGTCCTCTCCTCACCCCCGATGATATAATGCCGCGAGGAGAGAGCCGGTGATTGAACTCAACATCCCTGGACGCGGTCTTATCCAATTAAAACATCTCGTGTCCGATGTCAACGGGACTATCGCTCTCGATGGGCAGTTGCTTGACGGTGCCCCAGAAGCTTTGCTCGCATTGGGCGATCGGCTGCAGCTCCATCTGCTCACCGCCGACACCCACGGCCGCCAGGCGCAGATTGATGAAAGACTCGGTTTGCAGGCCGTGCGGATACCGCCGGGCGGCGAGGCAAAAGCGAAGGCTGCCTACGTGCACATGCTGGGCTCAGAGACTGTCGTTGCCCTCGGTCAGGGCGCCAATGATACCGACATGCTGCGCGAAGCCGCTATTGGCATTGTCGTTGCCTCGATTGAAGGGTTGGCAATCGAGTCTCTAACCTCCGCCGACGTGGTTGTCCCCGACATCATCGGCGCTTTCGAATTACTCGAGCACCCCACGCGCCTGATCGCCACATTACGACGATGAGTACAAATATGAGCGAACCACTCGATCCACTCCAGACTCATTCCCGAGCCCGCCGCAGGCGAGCCCGCCGCATGCTCACCCAGCTTCGTGCCGACGAACGCGAGACATTCCTCGAAAATCTCGCCCAAATTGTCTCGCCTAATATCCGCTTCTTCCTTTTCGCGCTGCTGGCAGGGCTCCTGATCGGCGCCGGTTTCCGCTTCGAACAGCGAGCCTTACTCTTCGTCGGCGCACTCGTCGCCCATCAGATGGGACCGCTCATGGGCCTCGCGCTGTCAGCGGTAACCGGCTCACCGCGTTTCTTCCTGCGCATGCTCGCCAGTTTCATCATCGCCGGGCTGCTGGTTGCCGTAACCGCCGGCCTTGCGGGCGGTCTGGCAACAGGATCAGAGTCACCTTTCCTGCTCGCTTACGGACACACAGAACTTAACCTGATCGACTTCGGCATGGTTATGCTTGGCGCAGGTCTCCTCGCATATTTTTTGGCGCGCGAAGAACGGTTAGCCCCTCTTGCAGGAGCGGCAGTCGCTTATGAATTATTCCTACCTCTCGGCGCCACCGCCATCGGGCTAGTGCGCGCTGAGCCTGAGCTATGGCAGGGCGCCGCGCTTACCTTCGCTCTGCATCTGGCATGGGCAATCGTCGTCGCCGTCGCCGTGCTGGCCGCCCTCGGGTTCCGGCCCCTTACCGGCGCTTCTCGTTCTCTGGTCGCAGCCATGGCGCTCATGGGTCTGGTGGCAATCCTCAGCGCAGTCGGTCTGGGCGCCTCGGTGATGGCGATACTACCCACACCCCCACCTACGCCGACCGCCACATCAACCCCCACCGAAACGGCCACCATAACCAGCACACCAACGATCACGCCCACGGCCACGATCACCGGCACACCCACCAAAACTCCGACGCCCACCGTGACACCCACAGCCACGCCGCAGCCCGCTCGCGTGAACAACACAGGCGGCACCGGAGCGGTTGTTCGGGTTGTATCTGATCCACTGGGTGCACATATCGGCTTTGTCGAGGAGGGCAGTTCCATTCTCCTCCTTGCCGGGCCTAAACAGGTCGGGGAAACTACCTGGTGGTACATTCGCTTCACAACGAAGTTCGACGAAACCTTCGAGGGGTGGCTTCTGGGCGATTACATCTCAACGGCAACACTCACTCCATCACCGACCCCCTGACGGTATCAGTCTTCCGTCACCCATACGCTGAATAAGCCAACGAACCAGTCTATGTTGCCTGTGTTGGGGGCATCCTTTCCCCTTGGGGGGTTCTTTGAGTGAACGCTGTCCTCGCTGGGCGAAACAGGAGGTCGTTTGTCATGCATGCGATCTAAGACAACGACAACGGATCGGCATAGCCGTCGCCATCCATATCACACTTGACCCCACATTGCCTTACTGGTAAACTCTTTATTGAAAATAATTTTCATTATGACAAATTCGAATTCATCCAAACAGATATTGACAGACTTAAAAGGCGCGGGTTATCGCCTCACGCAATCGCGCGCTGCGGTCGTGCGCATCATCGATGAAGCCAATGGCTGGCTGCGACCCGAGCAGGTGCACGAGCAGGCGAAGAAGTACTGCCCCTCGATCGGGTTGGTAACGGTTTACCGCACTCTGGCACTCCTGGTGAAACACGGCTATATCCGTCGCATCCACTTCGATGACAAATGCCACGGATACGCCAGGGTGGAATTAAGTCATGGCCACCATCTGGTGTGCCGTGAATGTAGTCAGACGATTGAGATCGCGGGGACGGAAGACCTTAAGCCGCTTATGAAACAGGTTCAAAACGAGACCGGATTCGTCATTGAAGACCATCTGCTTGAACTGATCGGTTTATGCCGCGAGTGCCAGAACATTCGGGCACGACCACGTAAACATCATGGGTAACCGAGTTATGCAAACAATGCAAATCCAGAAGACGGTTTGAAAACTCATCCATCGCTTTTTACAATGTACACACAAATATTGGGACATTAATCAATGCTATCCGGGAAACGACTCGCCCGCTCTCAAATATTAATTTTGATCCTCGCTGCCATATTAGCCGCGTGCTCGCACGGGGCAGAAAACGCTAGGAGCGGCTCTACGTACCACGTAGATCTCCTTCTCACGCAGCCAGGAGATCTCAAAGCTGCTCAGCTCCAGGGTGACGGTCCTTTACATGTGGTTGCGACAACCAGCATCGCCGCCGATGTGGTCGCCAACGTAGGTGGGGAGGCTATCGACCTCGACGTGATCATCCCGCGCATGACCGATCCACATGGCTACCAACTTACACCGGGCGACCTGCGCCTGCTTCATGACGCGGATGTGGTCTTCATCAATGGTTTGGGATTGGAAGAGGCTCTGGAGCAATCGCTGTCTCAACTTCCAGAAAACATACCCATTGTTTCCCTCTCGGAAGGGATACAACTCCGTGAGTTCACTTTAGAGCAGACAGATACAGAAGTGGATCATGACCCGGAAGCCCACGCGGCCACCGGGGTTGACCCCCACGTCTGGTTTGATCCGATAAATATAGATGTCTGGACCGATAACGCAGCGCGGTCCCTGTCCGCACTAGATCCTGCAACTGCAGCCACCTTCCAGGCAAACTCCGATGCCTATCACGAGCGGCTCGAAGATCTCCACAATTGGATCCTGACCCAATTGGAAGAAATCCCACAAGCGGATCGCAAGCTCGTGACCGATCATTTGCTCATGGGTTATTTTGCCCAACGCTATGATTTCGAGATCATCAATGCTCTACTCCCCGCCTTCAGCTCTGCGGCTTCGCCTTCTGCACGGGAATTGGCTGGCATCCAGGATAGTATTCGCCAATCCGGCGTCGAGGTGATCTTCATTGGAATAACCGCCAACAGTCAGATCGCAGAGCAGATGGCCGGAGATACCTCAGTGGCCGTCGTTCCACTCTATACGGGATCCCTCAGCGAACTCAATGGGCCTGCCGATACCTACCTTACATTCATGCAGTACAATGTGCGCGCTATCGCCACTGCTTTGAAATAGCTCCCTTAAAAGCAATCGCTATCCGGGGAACAACAAATGACGAACATAATTGGCCACTTTCAAGAACATGACACCGGCGCCTCGCCAATCCACCTTCACAATGTCTCCCTGCGTTATAACGGTATCAGCGTGCTTGAAGAGATCAATGCAGACATCCCCGCCGGTGAGCACATCGCTGTCGTTGGGCCAAACGGCGCGGGCAAAAGTACCCTTATGAAATTAATCGCCGGCCTCATCGAACCAACACAAGGCGAGATCAATATCTTTGGTCATGGCCCGGGCGGCCACATCTGCATTGCCTATGTCCCTCAACGCAGCCAGGTCGATTGGGATTTCCCTGCTAGCGTTGCCGAGGTCGTAATGATGGGGCGCATCCATCAAATTGGCTTTTTTCATTGGCCGACGCGCGCGGACTGGACCATCGTCCGAGAGGCGCTGGAGCATGTCGATATGAGTGCTTTTTCCGATCACAGGATCGGGGAGCTCTCCGGTGGACAACAACAGCGAGTTTTCCTGGCTCAGGCATTATCGCAGGAGGCGGAAGTTGTGCTGCTCGATGAGCCTCTCACGGGTCTCGACGTTCTCAGCCAGGAGGCCATACTGCGCATTCTGGACGACCTGCGCCAGACTGGTGTAACGGTGCTCATCGCTACACACGACCTTAACCTCGCCGCCAAACGCTTCGATCAAGTAATGCTTCTGAATCGGCGTTTAATAAGCTACGGAACGGCAGCAAATGCACTCACACAAGAAGCGCTTATCCAGGCCTACGGCAAACAGGTTCATATGCTTCCGGGCGCAGACGGCGCGCTTATCCTCAGTGATACCTGCTGTGAGGGAGAGGATGAGATTCTGAGGTCATGAACGATCTACTCTCTTTCCTTGTCGAGCCCTTTCAATATAGCTTCATGCTGCGTGGCCTGTGGGCTTCTCTCATCGTCGGAGTCGTCTGTCCCATTCTCGGTTCCTATGTCGTGCTGCGCGGTATGGCTTTCTTCGGCGACGCGCTCGCACACATTATTCTGCCTGGCGTGGTGATTGCATTCCTTCTGGGGTGGCCATACGCCGTTGGGGCATTGATCTTCGGCGTGCTGGCCGCACTTCTGATCGGGTTCATCAGCAGGCGCACAGACATCAAGGATGATACGGCTATCGGCGTGGTTTTCGCCGGGGCCTTCGCCCTGGGCATAGCTCTCATTTCGCTCCAACGAAGCTACGCCGTTGACCTGACTCACATTCTCTTTGGTGACTTGCTCGGAGTGTCCAATTCCGACCTAATGCTGATGGGGATATTGGGTTTTTTGGTCTTGCTGACTGTATTTGCTTTCTACAAGGAGTTTCTTGTCCTCTCATTTGATCCCATATTGGCGAAAACGCTGCGCTTGCCGGTGAATTTCCTCCAGAACTTGCTGCTCGTTCTGCTCGCGGTTGTGATCGTGATCTCGCTTCAAGCAGTTGGCGTTGCCCTCGTCCTGGCAATGCTGGTCACACCGGCTTCGTCCGCTTACCTTCTCACTAGGCGTTTACCAAACATGATGCTTCTGGGGGCATTAATCGGTGCTCTCTCCTCCGTGCTCGGACTCTATCTATCATTCTACGTCAACGTCTCCTCAGGGGCGTCGATCGTCCTGGTCGCGACTGCGATCTTCGCTATTATCTTCGTGATCGCACCCCAACGCGGCGCTCTCTGGTCCTGGCTCCGCGCGCGCCGGGAAAGGTCGCGAAGCTGAGAAGTCGAAGGATGATGGAGAATGGGCCCACCCCTGCGCGCCCTTTAACGTCCCTCTACATGTAAAGCCCAAATACAGCGATCATCCTTTTTACTTAATCGGATTGGCTTGCCACCAGTTGCATTGACGCGTTTCGTGATTATCATAAAGACGATGTTCTCTTCCTTGAAGTCACCCAGCATCCGTCAAATATGGGCGGCGTGGGCTTTTCGAAGCCTGCTGCTAATAGGAGCACTCTTCGTCGCCGGGTATTTTGGCCTGCTCAACTCGGAGATGGCCCTTCTCTGTGGTGCATGGCTGCTGCTCTCCCTGCTCACCAGTCTGGCAATGACCAATGGCTGGTACGCGGCGATCTTCTTCCGCCTTAGCGGATTTGCCGATCTCGCTTTCGGCTTATTCTTGATCGCGCTCAGCGGAGGCGCACAAAGTCCGCTGTGGTGGACGCTAATAATCGGGCCTCTTGGTTTCGCTGCCGTCGACGGAATCGCTCTTACTCTGCTATGGACTGTTGGTGCATTAGCGTGCACATTTGTTTTGCCCTTTGTTTCACCTGGTCCGGATCCCTATCCCTTACAAACAGCACTTATTTATGCCCTGATTTTTCTGCCATCTTCAGTGCTCCTAGCGTGGCTGGAAAAAAAACTGATCGATGGCTTTCGTTTTCCTGCTACGGATACGCATCCGCTGGCGGAGAGAGTCCGCCACACGGAGCGCTCACGGGCTAATGAGCTCGTCCGCATGGCTGTGGAGATCAATTCCAGCCTCAATGTCGAGGAAGTCCTGGACCTCGCTCTCGACCTATCCACGCGAGCCGTTATTTCAGGGGACGGCCAAGAGCATACTCTGCGAAGTGCTTTGCTGCTCCTGACCGATGATGGTTTTGAAGTCGTTGTCTCCCGGCACCTTCGACCGGAAAAACGACAGATCGTGTTAGTTACAGATACGGGTGCGCTCAGTCGGGCGCTTGTTCGGGGGGATTCGCTTCTTGCGCGCCACCCAGATCAAGACCCAGATCTCAAACAATTATTAGGACTCTGGGAATGCTGCGAGGTTTTCGTCGCCCCCTTAACCTATCAACTAGATACTTATGGGGTGTTGCTCTACGGCCATCCAACACTTCACTTTTTCAACGAAGAGCGGCGCGATCTGCTAAACGCCATCGCACAACAAGTCAGTGTCGCCTTGCACAACGCCCATCTTTACGAGAGTCTCGAGACCGAGAAGAAGCGCATCAGCGAATTAGAAGAAGAAGCCCAGAAGAAGCTCGCCCGAGACCTTCACGACGGCCCCATACAGACTATCGCCGCGATCACAATGCGGGTGAACTTTGCCCGACGGTTGATGGGCCGTGATCTAGAAGAAGCTGCAGAGGAGTTAATGCGCGTCGAGGACATGGCTCGCCAAACAACCCGCGAGATTCGTCACATGCTCTTCACCATCCGACCCCTGATTCTTGAAAGGAGCGGCTTGATCGCTGCGCTCTATCAATTAGCCGACAAAGAGAACGAGATCCACCATCAAAATGTCGTGATCGAGGCCGATCTCGAGCTGCCTCATGAACTCGATATCGGGAAACAAGGCGCTCTCTTTTACATCGCCGAGGAGGCGGTGAACAACGCTCGCAAACACGCCGAAGCTGCTCATATCTGGGTTCGGCTGCACTGTGAAGATGATCAATTCATCATCGAAGTGGAAGACGATGGGGTAGGCTTCAACGTCGGCAGCGTAGATGCCTATTACGAACAACGCGGCAGTCTAGGCTTCGTAAATATGCGCGAGCGCGCCGATCTCGTTGATGGAATCTTGCACATTGAATCGGCCGAGGGGAAAGGAACACGGATCACGCTTTCTGTACTGCTCGAACCATCCCCTATTACTGAGAATATGGCAGAGCCCTCCTGATCACAGTTGTGCAATAATTGTCTGGTTTGTTAACCCAGACAATTGGGTCATAGAAGGAGTTAATATTAGGATGCCCTGGGAAGCGGCCTTTTGGTCCCTCGCGTTAATCATCTCGCCCATCGTCGTTGGCCGGGTCTGGCCGCGGTTGCAAGAGAGCTTCGGTAATTGGCGAGAGCCGTTGGAGGCCGCCGCCCCCTGGGTACAAAGCCTTTTACTGCCTTACCTCGCACTACTCACGGGGTCGGTCATCGGTCGTGATGCAGGACTCTATGGTCATTCGACGGCGGGTTGGGTAAGTGGCGCGGTTGCCTGCGGATTGGGGCTTGTCGCTGCTGTTCTTTTTCTGCGCAGTCGCCCTCTCAAATTACCCTGGTCTCACACGCTCTCTGAGACACTCCGCGATGAGACTCGTTGGGCGTTGTATCGTGCCTCAGCCGCCTTATGGGTACCTACTTTCCCCACAAGCGTTGCGATCGGTATGGCCCTTGCCCTTGCCGAGACGGCGGTCAGGGTTCTTCAGGAGGAAAAAACAAACCGCTTCACGCTCGCCAGCGGAGCGGTGTTACTTCGGGCACTCTTTTCCGGTTTGCTCTTTGGATTGACAAGGAATTTCTGGCTCACTGCGGCTACACAAACGGCAATCGTGGTGCTGTTCAACATGCCTGGTCTAAAGAAACCAGCAAGCCCGTAACCAATTCATAGCCGTTTACGACGTAATATCCACAACCGCCAAGCGCATCAATATATCAGAGCTCCAGCTGCCGATCCTGAACGCGGAGGCGGAATTCTCATGCGCTCCCTGGGGTTGGCGTTGTTATAAACCTTATCCATTGCCCAGTGCAAAGGGTTAGCTTACAATGACAGCGTGCTCCAAGAGGCGCGAGGGCTGCATGCATATGCCCCACAATGGTGGCGTCGTTAAGGAATTGATAAAACACCTCTGTGATCATTAATCCCATCCCAAATACTACTAGTGAGGATCGTATGCAAAAAGAAAAAGTTATTGTCATCGGATCAGGTCCTGCGGGCTTGACTGCCGCACTTTACACAGCTCGCGCCAGCCTGAACCCTTTGGTAATCTCCGGTAACCAGCTCGGGGGGCAAATTTCCATCACCAATGAGGTTGAGAACTACCCCGGCTTCCCAGAAGGCTCAAGTGGCCCTGAGTTAGTCGAATTGATGCAGAAACAGGCCGAACGCTTTGGCGCCCGCGTCCTTATTGACGAGGTCACCGAAGTGGATTTCAGGGAGGGCTCCCCCTTCCACATCAAAACCCACGGGGATGAATTTGAAGCGAATGCTGTGATCGTAACCGTCGGTGCTTCTCCGAATCGTCTCGGGATCCCCGGCGAAGATGAGTTCATTGGCCGCGGCGTATCGTTCTGCGCCACATGCGACGGTTTCTTCTTCCGAGACAAGGATGTGCTTGTGGTCGGCGGTGGAGACAGCGCGATCGAGGAGGCGCTCTTCCTGACCCGATTTGTAAACCGCGTGCGGGTGATCCATCGCCGGGACGAACTGCGCGCCGGTGAGACGCTCAAACAGCGTGCTTTCAAAAATGACAAGATCGATTTCGTATGGGATTCGGTTCTCGAAGAGATCCGCGGGGATGGCAAGGTTGAATCGGCGCTTGTTCGCAATGTCAAAAATGATGAGATCATTTCCATGGAAACCGATGGGGTTTTTATCTTCATCGGTCACCTTCCAAACTCCAGTTTTTTTGAGGGTCAATTGGCTTTGGATGAGAACGGTTATTTAATCACGGATGACCGGATGATGACCGGCGTCCCCGGCGTATTCGCTGCTGGTGAGATCCAAGATTCCGTCTACCGTCAGATCACAACTTCTGTTGGCCAGGGTGCTGCGGCGGGGATGATGGCCGAGCGTTGGTTAGAGGAACTGGAATAGATGGCGGGTGCCATACACTTCAGCAGCCACGGCGGAGATCGGAATGCCGGATCTCCGCCGCTTGTCTTAATCCACGGCTCAGGCGGAAGCCGGCTTCACTGGCCTCCACAACTGCGACGCCTTCCGAATTATCACGTTTTCGGTTTGGACCTCCCAGGGCATGGCGACTCACCCGGTGAGGGAGAGACAACCATCGTTGGTTACGTCGGGCGGGTTGTCGAGTGGCTTGACGAGCAGGGGATCGAGCGAGCGGTGCTGGCTGGGCACTCGATGGGCGGCGCCATCGCTATGACAGCTGCGTTGGATGAACCGGATCGCGTTGCTGGGCTGGTCTTGGTTGGAACTGGCGGGCGCTTGCGCGTCAACGGGGAGATCCTCCAAGCTTCCGCTGATCCACTCCGTTTCGAAGAGACCGTTGAAGTTGTCACCACGTGGGCTTTCAGCGATCAAGCACCCGAAAAGCTCGTTGCCCTGGCGAAGATGCGTATGCTTGAGACTCGGCCCGAGGTTATACACAGGGATTTTATAGCCTGCAATCGATTTGATATTTGCGACCGCCTCCCAGAGATACAGGCTCCAACGCTGATTCTCTGCGGCGAACAGGATGTGCTGACACCCTTGAGGTACGCCCGTCATCTGGACGATGAGATTTCTGAATCCACGCTGGTTCTCATGGAGGGCGCCGGCCACATGGTCATGCTTGAACGGCCTCTGGAAGTTACCGGGGCGGTTGAAAAATACCTGTCAAGTATGTAAGTGTTTAATATTTGTAAGGAGAAACTCCTCCCACACTAAATTTGGAAACCTAATTTCGCTCGAATTTCGCTAGCGCCCTAAACGCTTTTTCAAGGTGGGAAACAAAGCCTGTACGGCTCGCGCCCGGTGGCTTACACGACTTTTCTCCTCCAGGCTGATCTCTGCCATCGTCCGCTCCATTCCCTTAACCAAGAAAATCGAATCGTAGCCGAATCCGCCATCGCCGCGCTCGGCGGGGATAATCTCTCCCTCACACTCACCCTCCGCCAGGTCGATTCCCCCATCCGGTCCGGCGAGAGCAACGACGCAGCGGAAGCGTGCTGTCCACGGGCGCGGATGTGGTCTCAGCAGGGAGAGCAAGCGACTTCTACGGTTCGCGTCCGAACGGCCTGGCCCAGCTAGACGAGCCGAACGCAATCCCGGAGCCCCTTCGAGCGCATCGACCTCGAGACCTGTGTCGTCACCGATTGCCCAGATCTGAAAGTGCTCGGCGAACATCCCCGCTTTCAGGCTTGCATTCTCCGCATAAGTCTTCCCGATCTCTTCAACCCGCACTTCGGTCGCCAGCTCAATTATATCGATGATTTCAACGCCGAGGGGCCGCAGCAAAACGCGCATTTCACGGCATTTTCCGGGGTTTCGGGATGCTACTAGAAGCTGCGTCATAGGACCTCTCTTATTTGACTATTCGCACAGTACCCCATCGCCACTCGTGGCATCACATCCTTTATAACCCCCTAGATATTGGGTTATTTTACTCCGGATCGGTAAATTATGTTACGTACAAGCGCGTTTTCTTGCTTTCAATTGCGTACTATGCTATAATGCGAGCGCTTTTTGGGGAACCTTATTGCCAGGCGGTGCAAACCTGACTAAGTGTCACCCGTTGCGGCTTAACGTCGGATTCTTGCTTAACAAGGATGTCGGGTACAGTCGCAACTTTGACTTTGAGGAGTCCTCTCTCCTCATTGGAGACGATTTTTTAATTTCTGACCTGCGTGGTTCAGCCCGATTATCGCGAACCGGCCAGGGTATCTACTTCAAAGGTCACCTTCAAGGAAATGTCGTTCTCGAGTGCGTCCGCTGCCTCTCGGAATATACACAAGTCCTGTTCGCAGCGCTCGAAGAACTCTTCGACTACCCCCCCCAGAGAGATAGCGACCCCCACCTCACCATCTCCGATGATGCAATTCTAGACCTCGGCCCGATCCTGCGCGAGATCTTTCTGCTCGACGTGCCAATTCAACCCATCTGTCAGATCGAATGTATGGGTTTATGCCCAGTATGTGGTGAAGTAATGACGGAAGAACACCAAAGCCACCAAGAGGAGGATATTGATCCACGGCTTGCGGTGTTAAAGACATTGCTTTCGTAATCTCGAGGGGGATGACGACGAATCAGTTCCACGTTCCGACACCTTAAGACTGTATCTTGCGGAGTCATCAGGAGAGTGTAAATGAGCGTTTCGAAGGATCGGTGGAATAAACGGGAAGCCTTTGCCGCCCTGATTGAAAAGGGGGACTTCCAAGGCTACATCATCACAGACGACATCGCTACCGTCTTTCCGGAGGTTGAAGATTCGGAAGACCGGCTGGAGCGTTTGCAAACCTTCTTTCGCACCACGGGCATCGAGGTCTATGAAGACCTGGCTCAAGTCCCCCCACATCTGCTTCAGGATGTCGAAGCGGACGATGTGCAGCCCTTCGATCTCAGCGCTATCTCCAGCGATGACACCGTTGGACTCTATCTGAAGGAAATGGCGCGCGTTCCGCTGCTCACAACAGAGCAGGAGATCGACCTCGCACAACGTATCGAGAGGGGCAATTTCTCCGAAGACGAATTGCGGCAACCCAACGGAAAACTTCCTGCACAGAAGCGCGCTGAACTCAATGGATATATTCAAGACGCTCGCGCGGCGCGCGACCACCTTATCAAGGCCAATACCCGTTTAGTGGTTAGTATTGCCAAAAGATACATGGGGCGCGGCGTACCCTTCCTTGATCTAATCCAGGAGGGCAACCTGGGCCTGATGAAGGCAGTGGAAAAATTCGACTACCATCGTGGCTACCGCTTCAGCACCTACGCGACCTGGTGGATCCGCCAGACGATCACACGTGCGATTGCAGACCAGGGCCGAACAATCCGCGTACCGGTTCATATGTCTGACCGAATCCGCCGCCTTTATAAGATCGCCAGACAACTTGAACAGAACATCGGCCACAAACCCACTCCGGAAGAAATCGCCGAAGCTATGGAAATCGACCCGCGCAAAGTTCAATGGATGATGAGAGTATCCTGGCGTCCGCTCTCGCTCGAAACGCCTGTCGGAGAGGATGAGGACACCGAGCTGGGATCCTTTGTCGAAGACGATTCTGCCCCGACACCGACTCAAACGGCCTATCAAAACCTTCTGCGCGACAAAATCGAAGAGGTCCTGGCGACCTTGAGCCCACGCGAAGCGCGCATTTTGCGGCTGCGCTTCGGCCTACACAGCGGTCGCCCCTGCACTTTGGAGGAGGTCGGCCAGAAATTCGGCCTTACCCGGGAACGCATCCGCCAGATTGAAGGAAAGGCTCTGCGGCGTTTGCGCCACCCGCGTCGAGCCCGCCAACTGCGAGATTACTTAAATTAGGATCGATTAGTTAACAAAAAGTAACCGGGCACCCCTAACGAGGTGGTCAAAGAAACGAGGCTACCAGGCGAAGGAAGTTGTTCCTGCACGACGGATGATGGATTCGTTTCATTAAAATTGATTTAAATTGGTTGATGATCGCCCCCAATGTGCCGGGTTTCCATTTCGAAATTGTAGAGACGCCCTGGTCTCTACGTTGAGCATACGTTCCACAATCATACGAATTCCATGAATATACTTGGGCATTCGTCCAACATAATATCGATCTGATTATTGCAGTTTTCACCCACTCTTCAGAGAAGATGTTGCTGATTAAGCGATACTATTTGTCAAATTCCCATTTCTTAGGGTTGTTTTGTATATTGGTCCGAATGCGGGACAATGCACCCTTACCCCTGATGAGATGCCTGGTGTGTATTTAATATTCAATTCAACCGGCGCTAATCTTAAAAGAGCGTGCTTACACAACCTGTCGATTACGCTCGAATTCCGCTGGGCTGCGCTCCATGCACCAATTCCCCTCCTCTTCGTTGTAGGCGATCTCAAACACCTGCTCTCCCGAGGTCATAACCAGGAAGTGGCGCGATTGACCCTCCTGCCACTGCCGTCCCAGCGCAAGAACAGAGAAGCGGTGGTCCTCCCAAACAAATACTAAAGGAAGAATCTCACCATCTTCACGGAAGCGCGCCTCAACATGAATTACATCACTCAATATGCATCTCCAGCACCTTGCGCAACAGAGCCAGAGCCCCGACTGCGGACGCTGATTTGTTACCCTCCCGGTCGCCCTCCCACACATTGCACTCCACCCAATCGCCTTCGCGCGCACTCACGGCTGCCCAGGTTAGCCCGACCGGTTTATCCGGCATTCCTCCCCCGGGTCCGGCGATTCCCGTGACTGACAACCCAATGTCTGCACTGAGCGCACTACGCGCTCCGCGCGCCATCTCCCGGGCGGTTTGCTCGCTGACCGCGCCGAACTCGTAGAGCGTTTTATGACGAACGCCCAGCAACCGCTCCTTTGCTCCATAGGCGTAAGCCACGACCCCGCCGCGAAAGTACTCCGATGAGCCAGACACATTTGTAAGCAGGTGCCCGACTAACCCACCGGTGCAGGATTCGGCCACCGCAAGGGTCAGGCCTTTCTCGCGCAACAATCTCCCTACCTTCACCTCAATCTGCTCTTCCATTACTCCAAAACTCCCGTCGCTTTCAATAAAGACATCGTCACCACAATCTACTGTTTAATCTCTTTGCGATACCTGCATTATACCTTCATGGTTGACAGAGGGTTCTGGCTGGCGTATCCTCCGTCGCGCCATGGAGACGCTCACGAATCTCTTTTCCTCACGCCCAATTTGGACCGTTGGCGATCTTACTCTCTACATCAGGCAGGTACTGGAGAGCGATTATCGTCTGCAAAATATGTGGGTCACCGGAGAGGTCTCCAACGTCTCCCGACCTTCTTCAGGTCATTTATATTTCACCCTCCGTGATGAAAACGCTTCGCTTCGATGTGTGATGTGGCGACCGCGAGTTGCGCATCAAACGCACTCCCCTCAAGATGGCGAAATGCTTGATGTCCTTGGGTACATCAGCGTTTATGAGGCTGGCGGTCAGTATCAACTTTACGCTGAAAGCCTGCGCCCAGCCGGTGAGGGTGCCCGCTTTGCTGAATTTCTAGAGTTAAAGACTCGCCTCGAGGCGGAGGGTTTATTTGACCCGGAGCGTAAGCAACCGCTCCCGGGGTGGCCAAAAATCATAGGCGTGGTCACTTCTCCCACCGCTGCGGCGCTGCGTGATGTCGTGAACGTACTGCGCCGCCGCTTCCCACTCGTAACCTTGCTTTTATCGCCAACTCAGGTGCAAGGGGACGACGCGCCTACCGGCATTGTTAATGCCTTGGAATCGCTCAATCAGGACGGCCGCTCCGACGTGCTATTGCTCGTACGCGGTGGTGGTTCTACGGAGGATCTTTGGACCTTTAACCACGAGGATGTTGTGCGTGCCGTTGCTCATTCCATGGTTCCTGTTGTCACTGGGATTGGTCACGAGACGGATGTCATCCTGGCCGATTTCGCCGCTGACTTTCGTGCACCAACGCCTTCTGCCGCCGCGGAGGTCGCCACACCAGACCGAGCGGTTTTGCGTGAAGACCTCGTTTTTCAACGCTCCGATCTCAATCTGCTGTTCCGCGAGCACCTTAACTTGCTTCGTCAGTCGCTCGAAACGTGGTCTACCCGCCTGAGGTTGGCTTCCCCGCGCGCTCACATCGCCAGTAAACAGCAAAGACTCGATGAGCTCGCATCCCGCTCTAGAACTGCAATCCAATATAGAACAGATCTCTTTCGGGCTGCGATCACAGGCTTAGAGAAAACCTTGCACGCCGTTGGTCCGAGCACGGTGCTCGCCCGGGGTTATGCGGTCGTTACTCTGGCAAAGAACGGCCAGATAATCCGCTCCATCACACAGGTCAGGAGCGGAGACCCTTTGCAAATCCAGGTGCATGATGGGACCTTCAATGCGGAGGCCCAAGACCAACCTGATGAATAAGTATTAGATTGGAAAGAGATGCCAATACGGCCATAACCCTGCCCTGGATCAAACCCCACAAGACCCATACCCGCCGTCCTTTAGGCGAGGAGGAGAAATGCCAAAGAAAAAAACTATTGAAAAGATGAGTTACGAAGAAGCATTTGAAGAGTTGCAGTCAGTCGTTGAGAAACTGGAGGGCGGCGATTTGCCACTAAATGATTCCCTAGCTCTTTTCGAGCGAGGCCAGTCGCTGAGCGTTCGCTGCAGCGAGCTCCTGGAGGAAGCCCAGTTAAGGCTGCGGCAGCTCACGGAGGACGAATCCGGCGAACTCATCGAGACCGATCTGGAACTCGGGGACCTGTAGTTGAATCTGCTGGAGATCTTTCAGAACCAAGTCTTAATCGCCGCATTGCTGGCATGGAGCGGCGCACAGAGTTTCAAACTGGCGATCGAGTACGCACGCACTCATTCGTGGGATTGGTCTCTGTTGCTGCGCGCCGGAGGCATGCCCTCGTCGCACTCTGCACTCGTCACCGCAACCGCACACGGCATCGGGCTCACCAGCGGTTTTGATACTCCCCTCTTTGCTATGTCGGTCGCCCTGGCGATGATCGTGATTTACGACGCAACCGGCATCCGGCGTCAGGCCGGCCAACACGCTAAAATCATCAACGCCATCATTAAGGATTTTATTGAAGGACATCCTGCCCGCAGCCAGGAGAAGCTCCGGGAGGTCCTGGGCCATTCACCCATGGAGACTTTTATCGGCGTTGTGTTGGGGATAGTCGTCGCTCAGACCGTTTATTTATTATGGGTGTCATAACCACCGGCTTAAAACCATCCGCGGCAACTGGCGCGCCTCTGGAACACCCATCGCCATAGTAAATGCCCAGTACACACTCGCCCCTAGAAACACCCCGCCCACTCCGCTCAACCATACGCTTGCGCCAGCAGTGATCCCGGCCCAGAGCCATAGCGCTCCAGTCATAATCACGGAGGCCGCGATGGAACCTATGAGCCCCCGCCGGAGTCGCCGCAAACCAAGCCCGCCCAACCGTTTCCTTATGAGCAGCAGAAGAGCGGCCACCTCAAGCGCCGTTGCTAAAGAATTCGCCAGCGCGAGCCCGCCGTGTGGGGGCAAACCGAGGCGTAAAAAACCCGCCGCAAAAACCAAACTGAACACGATATTCAACGACATCGCTATTACGCCGACGATAACAGGAGTCCATGTATCGTACATGGCATAAAACGCGCGCACGACCACTTCGAGGATTGAGTGCGCCACCAGGCCGAGCGCATACCAGAGCAATGCCCACGCGACCAACTCCGTCGATTTCGCTGTAAAGAAACCGCGCTCAAAAAGCATCGCCACAATCGGTCGCCGAAGCAAGATCAAGCCGATGCTGGCTGGTAACGAAAGGAACATTACCCCCCGCAAGGTGTTGCCAAAGGTATTCTTCAACGCACCCATTTCGCCACGCGCGACCTGGGCCGAGAATGTTGGCAGAGAAGCAACTCCGACCGCCTTGGCAATGACTGTGTGCGGCATAAGCATAAGCGTGAATGCGAACCAGATCGCCGCTAAACTGCCTTCCGGCATCCCTGAGGCGAGAATTGTGCTGACGAGAAAATTAACCTGAACCACGGCTTGCCCCAGCAATCTCGGGGCCATTAATCGTCCAACCTGACGAACCTCAGAGATGCCCAGACCAAAGCCGCGGAAGAAATGCCCATCGAGGGAAAGCAGCCCGGGAAGCTGGACGACCAGGTGCAGGCAAGCGCCCAAGACCACACCCCAGGCCAGACCGAAGATCCCCATCCGCGGACTCAAAAACAGCACGCCAATAATCAATCCCAGGCGGTAGCAGCCTGACGCAATGGCGGGCAGGAAGAACCGTTGATAGCCATTCAGAACGCCCATCAACAGACCACTCAGGCTGAAGATCACGGGAGAGATCAACATCACACGCAACAGTGAGACAGTCAGCATCTGCTGCGGACCATCGAACCCTGGTGCAAGGATATTTTTAACCAACCACGGCGCGGCGATCCAGGCCAAAGCGCAAACAACCCCGAGACCGACAAAAAGCAATGAGGCGATTGATGAGGCTAATCGCCAGGCTCTTTGCGTCTGATTGCGGGTGAGAAAGCTGGTAAATGTGGGTACAAAGGCGGAGGCAAGCGCCCCGCCAGCCATGAGATTGAAGATGATCTCGGTTATACGGTTGCCAGCGGCAAAAGCATCGATCTCTGCGCTCGTGCCGAAGGTATGGGTTATCAGCACCTGGCTGATTAACCCCAGCAGGCTTGAGAGAATGAAGCCCACCATGACCACACCACTAGCGCGTACGATCTGACGGCTGGCTGATGATTCGGATTCTTCCACGAGATGCGATTATACAGTGGTTTAGGTAAATGACAGCTACCCTGATAAATCAGCCCATCGTGAGTATCTCACACTGGCACTTCAACAAGATCGGGGTACACTGTTGCAAAGCCTGCCCCGTATCAGGAAAACCTTTTCTAATACACCAGCCTGATCACCGGTTGTCTTGCGGGTGGAAAATTAAATGAAAGATAAAACCGAAAGCTTTCTTGGTGAACTCCGTCTGAGTCGACACCTGCAGACCATAGCCCAGGTTTCGGCGCTTGGTGTTGCCGTCGCTCTAGGTTTATCTTTCATCATCCCCGCCCACGTCATCATCGAAGGTGGCATTCTCTCCGCAATACCATCCCTGCTCGCCATTCTCATCCTCGGATTGACGCTCCTAAATATCCATGAACTTCTTGGAGGAAGCGGCGAGAGCGGCGGCATCCACGCGCTTGTCCACGAATCACTGGGGAAGTCGTGGGGTTTTATTGCCACCTGGTCCTCCCTTGCCGCGAATTTGTTGCTGTGTGCTACGCTTTTAAAATCTGCGTCCAGATCCCTTGTCGCTCTATTCCCTGAAATTGAAGCCTACGCGGCGTTGGCCGCTGTGGGCATGCTCATTATATTGGTGCTGATAAATCTCTTCCATCTTCTACCTCGCCGAGGGATGCTCCCCTCGGTTTTGTTGGTGCTCCTCGTGGCATTTGTGGCTCTTCTGATCAGCGCTATCCCCTCTTGGGAACCATCCTCATATTCCACTTTTTCCGACTCCTCGGCAAAAAACTACCTTCTTGCCATCGCCTCTTCAATAACTCTTTTCGCCGGTTTAGAGGCAATCACATCTTCCAGGCGCAGCATTCTCATGCCCCACATCCGGCTGCCCCAGGGCTTGTGGGTAACGCTCCTGCTGGGCGGCCTCCTGCTGATCTTCGCCCAGCTCTTTCTTCCCTCTCTTCCCATCTTTTCCCTTCTAACTGAACCGGCAGCCGCAACCCATTCTCTCGCCGGTGCCGGGATTTTTCAAGAGCGATTGGCCGCCAGTGTCTTTTTATTCGCTCTCCTTCTCGCGGCAAGTGAGTGTATGCTCACCAGCGCCCGCGTGCTTTATTCACTCAGCCGCATGGGGGCGCTGCCTCTCATTTTCACCCGAATCCGCCGTCCTTTTCGTCTGCCTCCCTACATCTTCATCACCTTGACCCTGCTGGGCTCATTGCTCATTTTACTCATGCCATTTGGATGGTTGATCGAGATCTCCGCCGGCCTCTTCCTCGTCCTAGTGATTCTTGTCAATTTTGCAGCGATCCGCAGTAGACAAGCCGAGCCTGACCGGCGAAGGACGATCGTCATCCCCTTCTTTCCCCTTGTCCCGCTCCTGGCGATCACGTTCAGCATCGTTCTCTTCTTTGGATTATTGCCTGTAGGTTTGCTGGGCGCTGCCGGGTGGATCACCATTGGATCAGTGCTCTTGTTCGTATACGCGCGGTCCCACCTTCTCGAGGCTCAACACGGAGTAACTGTATTTGGCCAAGACCCCGAGACCAAAAAACGAGAGGGCGCCTTTCGTGTCCTTGTCCCTCTCGGCAGCGGAGCGGAGCGTCGATTCGTCCTAGGGCTTGCAAACGCCCTCGCTCGCCAAACCAACGGAGATGTCGTCCCCCTCCAGGTCATCCCCACCGCCGATCCTCTTGCCATTCGGGAGGGGCGGAGGATAGCCGAGGAGCGAAATACACTTTTCAAATGGTCTACGCGCGAGAGTGCAGGAAACAGCGTACCGACTTATCCCATCACCCGCCTGGCGAGCAGTGTCGCCCAGGGCATAAACGACACCGCAGGCGAAGAAAATTGCAGCCTGATACTCATGTCCTGGCCAATGGAGACTCCTGAGGGGGGCACGCGAACGGGAAGAATTCTGGATCCCGTTGTGCACTCTGCCCCCTGTGACGTTGCCGTGATCGCCTATCACCCCGAGCGGTTATCAACGCTGCAAGTACAAGAGGGACAAGTTGACGGGGACAATGCGAGTCCGCCCTTTCAAATCAAGCGGATATTGATTCCCACCGCCGGCGGTCCTCATGCTCCACTGGCGATGCGACTTGCCCTCTTACTCGCCCGAGAATTCGATGCGACAACACAGACGGTGTATGTCACCCGACCTGATGCTACCGAGAGTGAACTAGAGGGAGGTAGGCAAAGAATCAAAAGCACGATCGAGGCGCTACGGGAACAGCTCTCGTCGCTTCCACAGGTCGATGCTGAATCCGCCGATATAGACCAGTTCCCAATCGAAAGCCATGTGGTGCGTGCGCACACCGTCGTTGACGGAATCGTTCAAGCCGGATCTGAGAGCGACCTGGTAATCATGGGAGCCTCTGAAGAAAGCTTGATCGACCAGGTTCTTTTCGGCGCACTTCCAGAGAAAACCGCCCGAGCATGTCCAACCCCCGTTGTTATAACCAAGAGCTTTCGCGGTTTACCTCGTTTTTGGCTCCGCCGGGTTTGGGATGGTTTTTTCCGATCGCTTCCTAAACTTACACGTAGAGAACAAGCGAAGGTTTATCAAGGAGTATATAAAGGCGCCCAACCGGACACAGACTACTTTGTCATGATGGGCCTTGCGGCGATGATCGCCACATACGGCCTGCTTCAGGAAAGCACCGCGGTCATCATCGGAGCAATGCTCGTTGCGCCTCTATTTACTCCCATCCTCGCAATCAGTCTGGCTGTTGTTCGGGGAGATTTTCGTCTACTGAGGATTGCCTTTGAATCTGCTTTAAAGGGGATTGCACTCGCCGTCGGGCTGGCGGTATTGCTCAGCGTTCTTTCACCGCTGCGCAGCGTCTCGTATGAAATTACAGCGAGGATTAATCCTAATCTTTTTGACCTGGCAGTAGCGCTTGTCTCGGGCGCGGCCGGAGCCTACGCCGTCGCCCGCGAGGACGTCTCAGCAGCACTCCCGGGCGTGGCGATCGCGGCTGCACTCGTGCCCCCGCTTGGTGTCATTGGCATCGGTATCGCGATGTGGGACGCCAACATCGCCGGGGGCGCGAGCCTGCTCTTCTTCACCAACCTTATCGCCATCACCTTCTCGGGCGCCATTGCGCTTCTCCTTCTTGGTTTTCGACCTACCCCGGGAGCGGAACAGAAGGCGAGACTGCGCGTCGGCTTAATAACATCCTTGGTGATGCTCATCGCGATCATGGTCCCGCTGGCAATTGTCTTTATTGACACCGCTCGCGAATCTCAAACCTACCAGGTTGTGGAAACGACTCTCCAGAATTACATGGAGACAAATCCCCGCCTACGCCTAGTGCGATTCAACGTCAGCGAAAGTGATGGTGAGGTCAATGTAGATGTGACCTTCAATGCCCTCAGTTCTTTATCGGAAGATATGGCTGATGATCTTCATAATGACCTTATGCGGGCTCTCGATCGTCCAGTGACTCTCCACCTCGTCTCCATACCTGCCGAGGACATCACCATCCCGTCACCTGACTGAAGACCAGTCAATAGCGCAATGGAAATAACAACTTCGTTATTAAGCTAAAGGTTAGGGAGATCGATCAACATACTGAACGGGTGAGACCAGGTTGAAAACCCTGGAGAATCGTGAGAGCCGAGGACGCCAACCCCGGCTCTCTCTTAAGGAGGAGAAGAAGAGATATTGCCCTTCTTCCTATACTATATATGAATCAACCCCGGAGACGCGTGGCTGATCCTACACGACTGCCCTACGGAATCCCTACGCCGTCTAGGACTGAACGGCTATTGAACATCAATTTCCACCCCAATCAGGCGTCTGGCGAGAAAAAAGTGAGGGAATCCACGTCGGCCCGCTCATTAATGGTGTCAGACAGCCAATGCAGCCGCCCCGCGACTTATCTGCCTGACTTTCGGTCCCAGTGCCCCATGCTATAATCGTCATCGCCTCTGAAACCAAGCCTATGCTCATTGACTGGTTCCTCGCCCTGCTCCCCATTCTGGTAATTATTATATTGATGGTCGGATTCCGTTGGGGGGCTGCCAAGGCGGGTCCTGCCGGGTGGTTTGTAGCCGTCCTTGTGGCACTCCTGCGTTTCGGCGCTGGGATAGACTTGATCGCCCTGGCTCAGGTTAAGGCGCTGCTCTTGACCGGAGATGTCCTTCTCATCATATGGAGCGCATTTCTGCTATATCGGGTTGCAGATGAAGCAGGCGCAATCGAAATCCTCAGCCATGCCATTCCGGGGCTGACAAGAGATCGCGGCCTTCAAGCCTTGCTCATCGGTTGGGCTTTCGCCTCGTTTCTACAGGGTGTGGGAGGTTTTGGTGTGCCAACGGCAGTCACCGCACCACTTCTCGTCGGCCTCGGTTTTTCCCCTTTAACCGCCGTATTGATCCCCTCCATAGGTCATTCCTGGTCGGTTAGCTTCGGCTCGCTAGCTACCTCTTTTCAGGCGCTCATTGCCTCCACCGGATATGCGGGGGAGATATTGGCTCCTCCCTCGGCTGCTTTTCTGGCGATCGCCGGCTTGGTCTGCGGCTATCAAATCGCACATATCTCCGGAGGCTGGGAGGCGGTACACCGCTTGTTCTGGCCCATTTTAATACTTGGCATTGCCATGGGGGGGGCACAATTCTGGATCTCAACACACGGTTTATGGAATATTGGGGCGCTCGGCGGCGGATCAGCCGGATTGATCGTTGGGTTTATCATCGCCCGGTTCCGAGGCCGCCAGTCTAGCGAACAGAAAACAGCCGGAACGAAGGTGCGAGTGCTCCTGCTCGCTCTCTCTGGCTACATCGCCCTTGTCGTCATCACGCTTGCAATCCAATTCATTACACCGCTGCGCTCCGCTCTCGACTCTGTCGTTATCCGCGTCCACTTCCCGGCAGTCAGCACCTCGCTTGGGTACGCAACTCCAGCCGGCTACGGTCGCGAGATTCCTCTCCTCCGCCACGCTGGAGCGATCCTCACCTACAGCTCTCTTGTCGCTTTCCTCCTCTACTCTCGAGCCAAGCTTTACGCCCCTGGCGCTTGGCTGCGCATCCTAAAGACCACCGTCCAGCGCATGTTACCTTCCAGCCTGGGCATCACCGCCATGGTCTCTATGGCCGTCGTCATGTCACATGCCGGAATGACGGAAACCCTGGCGCGCGGATTATCAGAGGGAATGGGATCTCTCTTCCCTGTCATCTCCCCCTGGATCGGCGGTTTAGGCGCATTTATGACTGGCTCGAACACAAATTCGAATGTCGTCTTCGCCAACCTCCAGCTTCGCACCGCCGAACTGCTCGGTTTCAGCGTTCCGATCATTCTTGCTGCACAAACAGCTGGCGGCGCCCTCGGATCTGTCATCGCTCCAACAAAAATCATCGTCGGAGCCAGCACGACCGATGCAGCAGGAAAGGAGGGCTCAATCCTTCGAAGCCTTCTCGTCTACATTTTCCCCCTCATCGGTCTCGTCAGCTTATTAACTCTCCTCGCTCTCTGGGTCACTTCCCCATGAACAATGATGTCTCTTTTCGAAATCGACACCGTTTCACTTTCCTGGCTATTGCCTTCGCTATGATCACGCTCCCGGCCACCTGGCTTTACCAATCCGCCTCGAATGGGCATACCGGTCTGACAGTGCTATTGATGGGTGTTGTCGCCGCGGGAATGGGTCTGGCTATCTGGGTCAATTAATACCTTCAGAGGGAAAGGTGCCCTTGCCTACCTTTTCACGCCCTGGTGGAAGGATGACGCTGCAAAGGTCTAAATCACAATGGCGCGGGCAACATGCGAAAAGACTTCAAAGAATCGAAAGTCTACACCATTTATAATTTTCCACGCCACACTAATATCGCCACGGTCTCCATCACGATCAAAACAAAAACACACCAGCCAACATAGATGGGAACGAAACATGAAAAGTTTAGGAAGGCTTCCTGTGAGAATACAAAGGAGGAAAGTATTGCATACCCCAGATATAGGATAGCCCCGATTTGTAAGACAATTGCTAAAACCAGATTTCTTTTAGTCATTGCCCATCTCCTGCGATCCCGCCAGCCTTAGATGATTCCTGATGCAACGAAAAGGGATTCGCCCACTACCATCAAGGGAAGTTTCAAGCGGTCTAGACTCCGAAGATGTGAGTCAGTGCGGTGGGTGCCGCTCCCCCTAGTTGACGCAGGCTGAGAGCAGATGCTTTCTCAAGATGAACCTTATCTCCATATCTATTCATCAGCGAACTTCCGCATCCCCGGATGTTTGGCCTAAACTAAAAAAGCCTCTGCGAACACACCCATCGCTTGTAAATGCTCCTTCAGTCCATTGAGCTGGCTCCGCATTGTATTCAGGGAAATGTGTGTGGCGCCAGCTTGCTCCCACGCCTTCATCTCACCCGCAAGCTTACCTAAATTCCCCTCCGAAAAGCGCACGCGCGCCTCCAGCCCAAATTCATCCCAGGATCGTCCCTCTGCTTCCAAGTATTCTCCGAGTTTCTCCAGGGAGGGCTCTGTGTCCTCAACGCTGCTGAATGTGGGCAACCAACCGTCCCCGAGGCGCGCTGCTCGGCGCAAGACGACATCCGCATGCCCTCCAAACCATATCGGAATTGGTTGCTGAATTGGACGGGGTTTTAATCCCATATGGGGAATGCTGTGCCAGTGGCCGTTGAACAGCACACAAGATTCGGTCCACAATGTTCGTAAAACTTGGACCTGTTCTTCACACCTTCGTCCGCGCGTATGGAAATTCGAATCCAGGGCGATGTATTCGGCTTCGTTCCAGCCGACACCGATCCCGAGGCGCAGGCGCCCGCCACAAAGCCGGTCCAGCGTCGCGGCCTGCTTCGCGACCAATACGGTTTGCCGCTGAGGGAGGACCAGGATCCCCGTCGTGAATTCGACCCGCTCTGTCACTGCCGCCATAAAACTAAAGAGCGTAAATGGCTCCATAAAGGAATCATCGATCGAATAAATACCTTTCCACCCGCCCGAGCGATTCGGGTCAACCCCTAGCACATGCTCGTACGCCAGAATATGTGTGAAACCAAGACCCTCCACGGTTTGAGCGAAGTCCCTGACTGCAATTGGATCCGGATTGAGTTCCGTCTGTGGATAAACAACGCCTGTCTTCATCCTAACTCCCATCTCCCCTTTGGCTTAGCCAAAGATGCCTCTGAATCAGAGTATAGACCATGCTCCCCATTTATATTCGTCTTGTTTAGCTCAACTACTCGTGCTGGGCTTTGTGTTAATCCAGGATCCACCCACCCTGCTCCGCTCGGCTTATGGCGTACGTCCCAGTTTGATGTAAAATGAACTTATGAGCGAATCAGATATCCATCTTCTTTTGACTGTGCCCTTCCCTGCTGCGCTGATTAAGCGCCTGCAAACCGTCTCTCCGCGCTTGAAGATAACATCCCACCCCACCAGCGACGCGGAAGACCTTCCAGAGGAGCTGCTGCAGCAGACCGAAATCCTCTACACACTAAGCGTACTTCCTGATGCGGATCTCGTTCCCAATCTGCGCTGGATCCAAATCCACTATTCCGGCGTGGACCATGTCATAGGCCACCCGCTTCTCGGCTCGGATTTGATGATCACTACGATGAGTGGTGTTTCGGCTCCCCAATTAGCCGAGTTGGCATTGATGTTTATCCTCTCCTTATCTCACCGAATGCTAAAGTTCATTCACAGCACTCCCGAGGAGCATTGGGCGTCAGGTCGTCTTAAGCGGTACCAACCACTGGAACTTCGCGGGAGCACGGTCGGGATTGTCGGTTACGGGAGCGTTGGCCGCGAAATCGCACGTCTGTGTCAGGCGTTTGGCGCGAGCGTATTGACAATCAAGCGAGACTTGAAACATCTTTCTGATGACGGTTACTCACTCGATGGGCTCGGTGACCCCGAGTCGGAAATACCCGATCGTATCTATCCACCCCAAGCTCTACGCTCAATGGTTTCTCTGTGTGATTTCGTGATCATCACCCTCCCGCTCAACCAAGAGACCCAGGGCATCTATGATGAAGCCGTCTTTGAAGCCATGAAGCCAAGCGCCTATCTGATCGACATCTCCCGCGGCGGCATCGTGGACCATGGCGCATTGGTTGAGGCGCTGAATTTAAATCGTTTAGCTGGTGCTGCGCTGGATGTCTATCCCATCGAACCACTCCCTGAAAGCAGTCCGTTATGGGAGATGGAAAATGTCATTCTTACACCTCACATAGGTGGATCCTCTCCCCACTACCTCGATCGGGCGATTCAACTGTTCTCCTTGAACATCCAGCACTATCTATCCAAGGCGCCGCTGTTGAATCTTTATGATCCATCACGCGAGTACTGACGTCACATGAAAAAGGCTATTCGCGGAGTAATTTTTGATCTCGGCTCGACGCTAATTCGGTTCGATGGTGATTGGCCCATTCTCTTGCAAGACAGTCTGGACCTCCTGCTTGATCAGCTTCAGAAAGATGGTTTGGACTTCGATCGAAGCGACTTCCGCTTGGCATTCCAACATGCACTGGATACATATGACCATCAGCGCCAATCTAACCAACTCGAGCGTTCCACTGCCTCCCTGCTTCAAGAGACATTGAGTACCTTCGGGTGCGAAGAACTCTCGCCCGACATCCTTGGGCGCGGTCTGATGCGTTTCTACGGTGTGAGCGAAACTCATTGGCGGCCAATGCCAGCACTTCACGCGGTGCTAGACGAACTGCAGGGTGAAGGTCGAATGCTCGGCATGATCTCAAACGCCGGAGATGTAGAGAATGTGCGGCGGTTGATCGATAAAGTTAAAATTCGCGATTACTTCGATCCGATCATAATCTCGGCCGCAATCGGGATACGGAAGCCAGACCCCAGACCCTTCGAGATGGTGCTCGACCAGTGGCAGGTTGATCCGGATTCTGTTGTTATGATCGGCGACAGACTTGAAGCGGATATTCTCGGTGCACAAAGCGCCGGGATACACCAGATATGGCTCAAGTCGGAAGCTGAGGGTTCAGCTGCGACGCAAATTATCCCTGAGAAGGTCACGGGGAAACTGGTGAATATTCCTGGTCTGATTCGAGAATTCGAAACGAAAGGACAATGACATTGGGCTTCCAACAGGTCAGTCCCAACATATGGCGCTTGGAAATCAAGTATAAAGTCCTCGGCCTACTCTCTTTGCCGGTGTCTCTCTGGTTGGTGCGCACCGGAGCGGATTGGACTCTGATCGACACGGGCCCTATAGAGACCGGAGATCAGGTCGTGGCCGCTATCGCCAGGCTAACGCAGAGTCAGGGCCCGCGGCAGATCCTCCTGACGCACGCACATGCCGACCACAGCGGCGGCTTGAGCGCGATTCGGGCGGCGTGGAGCGCACCGATCCTCTGCCATAAAGCAGAGGCTCCCTTCATCAACGGTGAATCTGATTATCGATTCCTCCCGTCAAAGAATCTTCTCTTTCTGGTTACCCGCAATTTCATGCAAACCGCCTGGGGGATACCCGTTGCTAAAACCCTCGAAAGCGGGGAATCTGCTGCCGGGATGGCTGTAATCCATTTCCCCGGTCACTCGCCAGGTCAGATTGGTTTTCTACACCCTTCTGATCAAGCGATGATTTGTGGAGACACGGTTATGAATCTCAAGAACCGGCTCTCCCCACCCTTCGCAGCATCCTCTCAAGACCCGAAACTGGCCGCTGCCTCGATGCGCCGCCTTAGTGAACTGGACTTTATTCATCTGCTGCCATCGCACGGTAACCCCATCCTGAATCAAGGACGTGAGGCGATGCTGTCCTTCTTAGGTTATCCTACGCAGGACAAACCCCTGGGAAGCTGGTAGCCTCGCCAATAAACAACTTTTCAACTCTAAGACTAAGAACCTATGTCGATTAGGAGCGTTCTGCTTCTTTAAACACCTGCGCTAAGAAGCGGCGCATGTGTTCGTAGTGTGCCCCCCTCCAGTAGGCCTGTCCACAGTTCCGGCAGCGACGGAATTGGGCATGTCGCTCTTGAACCATGGGCGGGAGTTGTTGAAGGACCCTCTCTTTAGACACATCCTCAAGCATGCCGTTGCAACGGATGCACAGCTTGAAAGGAGCCGCCAAACGGCTCAAGTTAAACCGGCGCATAACCTCGATCAATTGCTCGGTTGGTTGACTGGCCCGAATATAGTAACCATGGGTAACTTCACTGCGCTTGAGCAAGCCTCGATCCCGCGTCAGCAAGATGCGCCCCTCATGATGCGCCACGCTGGCAAGCTCATTATCTGAATAATCGTTCCGATACAGGCTGTCGAATCCCATCATGCGCAGATACGACGCCAGACGTCCCAGGTGGACGTCGATGACAAATTTCACTTCTAGCAATGGTTCGGGGCGCACTTTCAAAATGGGCGTGATGTCGATCGACCTGAATCCCGGAAACACGCTCGCCCTGTCACCATCTTGAAGCGGCTGCTTGAAATCAACGCTCTCGCCGTTCATAAGGATTAGGTCCACCTCGGTATGAGGCACCCCCAGAGCCTCCAGCGAGTCTTTGATGGCCGGGTTCCCCAGGAAAAGGTAAGACACCATGGCTGATTGCGATTCTGCCGGGAGAAAATCGTTTAGTTCAGAATAAAACCTAAATCGTGCCTGTCTCATTACTAACTCGATCCCAATGGGTCATACGAGGAAGCTCACACATTTTACATTAAGGACGGTTGTGTTGCCTTAATTTACGGGAAATTTTGTTAGCTATTCGCAAAGTCGGTTTTAGGTCATTCTGTGTCAGAATGGTAACGATCACTTGTCTACTAGGAGTAGGTGTAATTATGTATACGGATACAAGTATTGAGTCTTCTCTTCGAACCGTTGATCCGCGCGTCCAGGCTCTGACTGACGCTCTCGCGCGCCTCGACAATCCGGAAGTCGATTTTCGCTGGGCGGTAATTGTCGATTACGATGGGTTAATGTTGTCTAACTATCCCGAAGACCTTGAGTCGGGGTTTGACGAGGCTATTGCTTCAACGGCGCACATCATGCGCCTTGGCGAGAGTGCACAAAAGGAAGTCGAATTCGGAAAATGGCGATTCACGATGATCACTGGCTCAGAGATGCAGCAGTTGGTGCTGCATATCAACAACGAGGTCGCCCTCACCGTTGGCATGGGTTCGAAAACCCCGTTGCATAAGTTTTTCGCCACTGTACGCGATGTCGTTCCAGACCTGGTGCGTGCTCTGGATCTGACCTCGCGCAGGTTCACCGAACCCAATACTCTATTGATGAAGCCAGATGAATTGGCGCGAATGCTAAAGCACTAACCATCTGAGCGGGAATCCCCCATCCGCCCACCAATATATACCTACCTCAAATTAGTCTTTGCAATACTATGGGGGTCGGGTTCTTTAGGGCGAGGGGTCGACAGGCGGGTTGCCCTCTACGCTTGATTAAAAAGGGAGCGGTCAACCGCACCCTCCCTTCTTCTTCCCAGTGGTCCTTACTTTCCTGTCGCTCACACTGACCTGGCGAAATCCGCCTTTACCGCGCAGGTAACACTCAGCAGATCGGATGGAGTGAGGAGTATCTCAAGGCCTTTCTCGCCTCCGGAGATTCCAATGATATCCCAGAGCTCGACAGTCTCATCGATAAACACGGGATAGCTATGCTGTATTCCCAGTGGTGTGACCGCCCCGCGTTCGTAGCCGGTTAGGGAGCGTACCTCGCGTTGCGGAACCATTTCCACGCGTTTGTCACCCGAAGCTTTAGCCAACGCACGAACATTGATTTCTGTTCCGGCGGGAGCCAATGCGATTAGCGGTCCGCTGCGGTCACCGCGCAGAATGAGCGTTTTAAAAATCATCTCGGGCTCATGTCCCAAGACCTCGGCAACACCCTCAGCAGTCAAGGCATCATCATCTATGTCATACTCGCGGAGCTCATACGAGATGCCTGCATTTTCGAGAATGCGAATGGCGTTGGTTTTTTTCATAACCGGATTTATTCTCTTTTTAGCGAATTCATGCTTGAGCTAAGTAAATGAATGGATAACCTCTCGTTACCGCATGGGTCAATCGAATTACTGTATTGAGTAACTTTATCTACCCATGGTAAGATTGTGTCCTAGGTACTTCACTTCAGCAAATTAATCTGGGAAGGAGTATACAATGGGCGGACTATTACAAACTTTGATCCCCCTTCTCTCTGGCGATACACTCGGCGGTATTAGCGAGCAACTTGGGGTGGACAAGGACAAGACTCAACAAGCGATCATGGTGGCTTTGCCTCTGTTGATTGGTGCACTCAACCGTAATGCATCAACATCAGATGGTGCTCAAGCACTAACCGGAGCACTTCAACGCGACCACGACGGTAGTATCCTTGACGACCTTCTGGGCAACTTGACCAAGAAGAAGACGGTGGATGACGGATCAGCCATCCTTAGTCATGTCTTCGGTGATAAACTCGGCGGTTTCGAGCAGAACATCAGCCGCTCTAGCGGTCTCGATACTGAAACAACCGTGCAGTTGGTGAGTATGCTCGCCCCAGTCGTTCTGGGTGTTCTGGGTCAAATGCAGCACAAGAAATCCATGGAGCCACAAGGCGTCGCCAGTTTGCTCCAGAATGAGCGGAAATCGGCTGAATCCGCGGTCCCTGGTATAGCTAAATTCCTTGACATGGACGGCGACGGCGACATCAGCGAAGAGGTCGTTTCCCTCGGAGCGAACCTGTTGAGCAGTTTTCTCTCAAAGAAGTAGATTTCTGCCGGCTGGCCCTACAAATCGCTTCAACGAACTCTTTGAGTATAAAAAAAAGAAAAAAACGCCCTAGTCAGGGGCGTTTTTTATCGGGAGTGCCCCAGGTGCGATTCGAACGCACAGCCTAGGCTTTAGGAGAGCCTCGCTCTATCCTATTGAGCTACTGGGGCCCAACGAGATTATAGCACTCCACCATCGTCAGACATCACAAGTCCATCACGCCCCGGAGACCTGGATCAAGTACGCAGGAATCGGCTCTCGCCGCCCGATGACTTGGATCGGCTCCAACTGTTCAGCATCAACCCTATGCGCCTGCTCATACGTCGCCAAACTCAGCAGTATCTGCCCCCCGTCTGCCTGCTCCTGAAGGCGCTTTGCCACGTTGACCACATCGCCGACAACGGTGTAGTCCATCACTTTCTCAGAACCAATATTTCCGACCACCGCTTCCCCGGAGTGCAGGCCGACACCCAGACCCAGCCCCTCTAATCTGTCCCCCGATTCTTCCCGTAATTTTCCGAAGAGCTGCTGCATCTCAATCGCCGTATCGACCGCACGTTTGGCGTCATCTTCGCTTGTAACCGGCGCACCGTAGAAGGCCATGAACCCATCCCCCAGGTACTTGTCAAAAGTTCCGCGGTGCTTGAAGACCACTTTGCTCAACGCCTGGAAGATGTGGTTGAGGGTTTCAATGACTTGTTCGGCGGTATGTTCAGCGGTGAAGCGTGTGAAGCCGCGAATGTCTGCGAAGATAACCGTCACCTCGTAGCTATCCCCTCCCAGGCGCAGGTAGCGTTCGGGGTCGGTCAAGATGATATCGGTGACGTCCTCCGCCAGGAAGCGGTCCAATACCTGTCGTAAGAGGCGATTTCGGGCTTCAACATCGTCGTGCAGCTTCTTCATGCGCAGCAGCGAGCGCACACGGGTCAGCAGAACGATCGAACTGTATGGCTTGGTAACGAAATCATCGGCCCCAACCTCGAGCGCCTTGAGTTTCTCCTCCTCGCTGTCTAGCGCAGTGACGATGACAACGGGGACAAATCGAGTCGATGGTGCGTCTTTAAGCGATTTGCAGAGCGTCAAGCCATCCATGTGCGGCATCTGCACATCGACCAGCGCCAGATCGGGTGATTCATCCAATGCCAGAGCCAGCGCATCTCTCCCGTCCACTGCCGTTACCACGTCACACCCCGATGAAGTCAGGTAAGCCTTTAACAGATCCCGATTTAACCAGTCATCGTCGGCAACAAGGATTCGTGGTGGTCGGTTGAAGATATCGTTCAGATCCATGTTTTTCCGTCTATCCGTTGGTTATCTAGAATACCACTGATTGGAAAGCGGCGATATTAAAGAGTTGCCAGGGTCCTCGTTAATAGAGTCGATGCAAGGCACATGACCATAGAGGGCTTCCAGGTCAAACTGAAATCGGAGCCATCCCAAAACTCCGATTTTCGATCCGCTTATTCCTAGCCGGTGTCCTGGGGAAATTTACTCCTTAGACAAACGTAAGCGGTCATGTGCTCCCTACGGCAGGTAGCGGAAATTCACCTCGGTTTGATTTTCGCCTGGAGCAAGGTCGATGCTATGGAAATCGGGGTCAAGCGTTTGCTGGTTCAGATCACGCCATAGGCAATACTTGCCCGCAGGGACATTGTAAAAACTATAGCTGCCATCCGCGGAGCTTGATGAGGATGTTGCGAAGGTCGTGTTTCCAGGGCAGGCTCCCCCTTTAAGGAAGAGATTCACACCTGAGATGTGCCCATCTTCAGAGTCGCCACGCTGACCGTTGTGGTTTCCATCAATGTAGACATAACCTCGAATAACGCCTGGGGCGGACGCGGGTGTCGGAGCCGCTGAACGAATAGGCAAATGGCTGGTATCGCCGCTCACCGTTGCATACTTCCCCCAGAGCCAGCACTCATGTCCGGGATAATCGGGGTTGTCCACAACCCAATAGTTTAGAACGCTGCCGCGAGCGAGTATCTCCGTCGTTTCCCCCACTAGCAGCGCACCCACCATATCATATACTTTCCCCGGACCCAACCGACAGTTGGTGTCCAAACTGACTTCGATGATGGGTACCGTAGGTGTTGGGGTATAAGTCGGGGTTGGCGTGCTGGTCGGCGGACCGGGCGTGAAGGTAGGGGAGGGAATGGAGGCTTGCACAGTGGCCTGCGCTTCCTGGGATTGGATGGCCTGGACCGTCGCTTCAGCGATGGCGTCAAGCGCCTGGTAGGTTTGTGTGACTACCTCAGGATCCATCCCCTCAGAAAGTGTACAAGCCGGGAGGGCTATAAGAACGAGGATCAAGGCCAAGAGGGTATATTCGCTTGGTATTTTCACAATTTCAAGATTATCCATTATGTGTTCATTATCGCAAGTGTAACCCACATTCATGCTTTGTCTCATCCAAAATAGGATGCTCGCTGGATAGTGCATGATTTGGTTATTTGAAAACTTGTGCGCCTTCACAAACAGCTTCGGTTCCGTGTGTATTGACACTCAAGTCCTGTCGACAATGATTGATATGCGAAGTATGATGGAACAGCCACCTGACGATCATGATGACTATGGACAAGCGTACCCTAACTCGATCTGTCTTATTCTCCATCTGCCTTCTCGCCCTGGCCTTTGGACCCGTAGCCCAGGCTGCACAAAGCGCCTCTTCCGGATGGGAGCATATTGCCGCGGGAGTTGATTTCCAGATGTTCATGCTTCCAGGTCCGAATCGTGCGTATGTCGCCCGTATGGATCGGGAACAGTCTGAGGCCATCCTCGAGAGCAGCATCGCTCAGGGCAGGCTTTCCGGAGGGCTGGAGACAGTCAGCGGAATGGCCGAGCGCTACGATGGCGCCATCAATGCATGGGGGGATACATGGGGTGCCCGCAACCGCGTTGTCGTCGCGATCAACGGATCCTTCTACGATCCCGATACGGGTATTGCCCACGGCGGCGTGATCCATTCCGGGTGGTACTCGAAATGGTTTGACGAGCTCTCTGGCATCAGCGGCCTGTCATGGAAGGAAGATAACAGCATCTTCCTTGGTCAATGTGTGTACCACCTCCCGGAGAAGCAGGTGCTTACGAATCTCATTACTGGGGACCGCATGGAGATCCAAGGTGTTAATACCCGTCCCCGGAGAGATCAGTTAATCCTGCTCACGCCACAATTCGACCGTGACAGCAAAAGAGGGTCCAAAGGGGTCGATGTTCTGGTAGAGCTGACCCGACCCGCTATGTTGATGCCCTACCCGCATATGGTCACCGGCATCGTGCGCGAGATCCGCGTCGCGCCGGGCTCAACCCCCATCCCGTTCGACCATGTGGTTCTTAGCGGATGGGGGAATACCGATGACCAGTTGGTGCAATTTCTAACAGAGGGGGATGCCGTCGGCCTATCACTCGAGATCACACACCTTGATCAGGACTGTAAGTACCCCGCACCCGAGGAGTGGACCAAGTCGTACGCGAGCGTCGCCGGGAACATTATCTTTCTCTACGAAGACGAGATTCAAGAATTCGAGCAGACTGGAGCCTTGCAGAAACATCCACGAACCGCGATCTGTTACAACCAGGACCATCTATACTTCGTCGTCGTCGACGGTCGTGACAATGCGTATAGCATCGGGATGACCGTCCTCGAGTTGGCGAATTTCTGTAAGGAAGAACTCCATGCCACCGACGGCATCAACCTCGATGGCGGCGGCTCTTCTACGATGTGGGTGAACGGCGAGGTGGTGAACCGGCCCTCTGATGGTCACGAACGCACTGTGGCTAACGGGATGATGATGGTTATCGTCGAGCCGATGGAAAAGTCGTCAGCGTTCTCTCCTGGGGTGCGGGTCGCAGCTCAATACCCCACAAACATACATCTCGGTCCCGGGACGAACTTCCCCGCCTTAACTTCGGTGGATACAGATTCACAGGGGACTGTCCTCCATCAATGGAATAGATTAAACGGAGTGCTCGCCAAAAGCACCCATTGGTGGAAGGTTGATTTTTCTGGCGCGATCGGCTGGGTAGACGAAGCTGCTCTGTCCGCTATCATCGATGCCCCTTTGGCTAATTTGCCCTAAAAGCAGCTGGTGCTCCCTCAATTCCTTTAAGTCACTGCTTAAATCACAAAATCAGAAAGGCGCCCCGATTAAGTTGGGACGATGTCATTCCGAGTCTTGCTTTCAATAACAAGGAATCCACTAATTAATTTCAAATGACAAACGTATACAAATGTTTGACTTTATAGAACGGATGTGCTAAGCTTATTGTGAAACAGAGGGTCTCGGGGGATTGTGATGACCCATCATGCACGTCTCAACTGCCCGGCCCGCGCTGTATTGCTGGCCGGGTTGGTTTTCTTCCTGTCCGCCTTTTCGTTTCCTAAACGAAAAGGTGTGGTTCCTGCTTCCCCTGAAACACCCTCGGCATCGGAACAATCCCCTACTCCATCTCCAACCTACACTCCTGGCGAGACTATCACCGTAGTTCCGACGCCATCTCCCGTAATGAGTGAAACACCAACGCCATCTTCAACCCCCCATCCGCTGCATACATCGACA
>CAYLOO010000001.1:0-72218 GCA_964385355.1 uncultured Anaerolineaceae bacterium | reverse complement strand
GAGACGGCTCCTCCCTCGCCGACATTGACAGCCACGCTGCCTCTAACCCCTTCCTCTACCAACACTGAGATTCCTCGAACCTATCCTCCGCTCAGTATATTAATCAACGAAGTCGCCTGGGCGGGCACCGTTGCCTCCTCCAGCGACGAGTGTATCGAACTCTTAAACCCAAACTCAGACCCTGTTGATCTTACCGGTTGGGGTCCCTCAGCGACGACGGGGATCTTACCGTCACGCTCTCGGGTATCATCGCACCTTATAGCTACTTATTGCTGGAACGAACGGACGATAATGCCATCTCTAACATCGCTGCTGACCTGATCTACTCAGGAAATCTCAACAACAGTGGGGAGCGCCTGGAGTTGCGCGATCCTTCCGGGGCGGAGATTGACAGCGCAGACGGATCGAGCGGGTGGCCCGCGGGCAGCCGCAGCACGCATGCCAGCATGGAGCGACTCGGTGGTGCCGACATCCCTGGGAATTGGACATCCTACAATGGAGATGGTGGGAGTGGTCTCGATGCTCATGGGAGTCCTGTTCCAGGCACGCCGCGGCAAATGAACTCTCCCTTCCTCTCCTCACCCTCCCCTACGCCAACTTCTCAACCGGTCATCTTCCTGCCATTGGCTGTGATCATCAACGAGGTCGCCTGGGCAGGCACTCATGCCTCTGCGAATGATGAATGGATCGAACTGCATAACCCCGGGAGTACCCCGATTGATCTCACGGGCTGGGTTCTTTCCGATGACAGCGATCTACGCATTTACCTCGCTGGCACGATTACAGCCCGCGGCTATTACCTTCTAGAGCGAACAGACGATGCTACGGTCCTTGATATCCACGCCGATCAAATATACATCGGCGGTTTGAGGAACGATGGAGAGAGCCTCAGGCTGCAGGGCCCGAGCGGACAAGTAATCGATAGCGCAAACCTGGGCGGGGGCTCCTGGCCCGGAGGCAATCAGGGGACTCGTAGGACGATGGAGCGCAGGGGAGGCGAGGACCAACGCGGGAATTGGGGGACCTTCACCGGTTGGGGAGGAAACGGACGTGACGCTCAAGGAAAGCAGATCCAAGGGACGCCCCGTCAACCTAACTCTGTGTTATTCCCCACGCCCGCGCCGACCTGGATCCCTGGGAAAATCGTAATCAACGAGGTGTTGATACGTCCGCATTACGATTGGGAGGGAACCGGCGGGGTTGACCCGAAGGACGAATTCATTGAACTGCTCAACCTTGGTCCCTTCACTGTCAACCTGAGAGGTTGGTGGTTGGATGACATTGCCGACGCAGGGTCGAGCCCTTTCGAGCTCCCGGGGGTCACCCTTCGCCCCGGTGAATTTGTAGCGTTTTTCCGGTCGCGCTCACGGATTGCGCTGAACGATGGTGGCGATACTGTCCGCTTGCTCTCGCCCGACGCACGTGTGATCGATAAGATCTCCTACAAGCGTGTACGCGCCTACAACTTGTCTTATGGACGTCTGCCTGACGGCTCAGGTCATCTACACTACGGCTTATGGCCAACGGCGGGTGAGCCGAACCGACTCTTTCTTGAGGGAGTTTTCGGAACAGAAAATGAAATCGTTGATGTGTGCGCTCCCGGAGCACTCCCCATGATCCGGTTCCCACGCCTCGGGCGCCATCCTGAGTTGGTGAACCGATTGAGCGCACAAGGGCAATTGATCTGCTCCAACGGTCATTCCGATCTCTCAGATGCGGAGAGCGCCCCGTCGTCTAGTGATAGGAATTAAGCCCCGAATAAACAACCCGAGCAGATATCCGCGCCGCTCAATAAGGAACCCCGTACAATCCCCGGGGGGTCAGTAAGGTATCCCTTAATGGAATCCAGATCAACATACCTAAAACGACGGCTAACAACACACCGACCAGGAACAGGATGGCGAAAATGCCGATCGTCTTTCCCCAGGATATTCGATTGACAGATTTCACGGCCAGCAGGGTGAGCGCCAGGTTGTAAATCACAAGTGGAATTGTCAGGCAATTCACCAGGGGAATCCACCCAATTATGGCGCTAAGGAAAGTGATCGGCGCGGTGAAAGCCGCCAGCGCATACGTCATTTCAGCGAAGGTCCCTTCGCCCCCGAAGGCGCTTGCTGTGAACTGCACTATTCCAGAGTAAATGAGTATGCCAATAGCGCTGAAAAGAGCGACCATGGGCAGCCCGCAGATAAAGACACCGGCAATCATCAAGCCCCCTGGAAGCAACAATCCTGCTTCCTGTTCAAGCGCTTCAAATAGACCTGGCCCGGCCAAGAGACCTGAAAACAATAACTGCGCAGTTGAAGTAATCAAGTAGGAAATCGCGCTAGCAATGGCGATCCAACTCAACGCCCGACCGAGCGATCCGTTCGGGTCATCCGCCAAGCTGCGGAATGTCTCCTCGTTTGGGCGTGTGAGCGCCATTCGCCAGGCCTCAAACCATGAGTATGTCCCATACTCGGGTGGAACAGCGTCGCTCCCTGTTTCTGTGGTTATAGCCTTACCCTCTTCAATATCAGACATCATCAATTTCCTTTCACTCCCCTCGTTAATGAAGTAGGTCTAGCTTATTGCGCTTAAGCACGTGAACCCTGACATCTTGGCGGTATTTCGATTGACAATAACCTCTGCGACGAAGATTCTCCCTCCTGGCAAGAAGCACCCGTCTGTTCGAAGAACGAGATGATTAGCGGAGCTTAGCCTGAGCGAAGCCAAATGGGCTCAGCATGACAATCCATCATAACCACGAATTTTATTCATGGGTAATATTAACAATCGAACTTACTCTCATGCACCCGATACATCAGGTCCTTAAGCGTCTCTTTCAAAAGACGGTTAAAACACTTAGAATGTTCCTGTCAAGTCTTTAATCACACACGATGACTATTTCCATCAATACATATTGTTCATCGTCATAAAGAAAGGTGTTAGTCTACGTATGCATGTCTTAGTTACTGGCAGCAGCGGATTAATTGGATCAGAAGCCGTCATGTTCTTTGATCAGCTTGGTTTCCATATTTACGGCGCTGACAACAACATGCGCGCTGACTTCTTCGGCGCCAAAGGGGACACAGCCTGGAATCGCAAGCGGCTAGAGGAAACTTGCGCGCATTTCACCCATCACGAATTAGATATCCGTGATCGAGAAACCGTAGATGCTCTCTTCTCTGAGACTCATTTCGATCTCATCCTTCACGCCGCGGCACAGCCGAGCCACGATCTGGCAGCGAAGCGTCCCTTTGACGACTTCGATGTAAACGCTGTTGGAAGCCTGAACCTGCTTGAAGCTTACCGAAAACACTGCCCTGATGCTGTTTTTATTCACATGAGTACAAATAAAGTTTATGGAGATCGTCCTAATAAGATCAAGCTCAAGGAGCATGAAACACGCTGGGATTACGACGATCCCAAGTATGTTAATGGGATACCTGAGGACTTCCCCATTGATCAGAGTCTGCACTCACTATTCGGCGCTTCCAAACTCGCTGGCGATATCCTTGCACAGGAGTACGGACGCTACTTCGGGTTGAAAGTCGGAATCTTCAGAGGAGGCTGCCTGACAGGACCGCACCACTCCGGTGTTGAGCTTCATGGTTTCCTTAATTACCTGGTGCTCGTAGCGTTGCGCGAGGGTCCCTATACCATTTTCGGCTACAAAGGAAAACAGGTTCGCGATCAGATTCACAGTCATGATGTGATAAATGCGTTCTGGCGCTTCGCCCAAGACCCAAAGCCTGGCGAGGTTTACAACCTGGGCGGGGGCAAGGAAAACGCGGCCAGTCTGATCGAGTGTGTCGATATCATCGAGCGGCTCTCGGGAAAACGCCCCGAACTGACGTATACAGATCAGAATCGCATCGGAGATCATATATGCTATTACTCCGATCTCTCTAAACTCAGGTCTCACTACCCGGGGTGGGATTTAACCTACAACATCGAAGAAATCATCGAAGAGATGATCCTGCTCATGCGTGACCGCTAGGTTGTATCAGTTCGAACCTGAGAAACCAAAGCATGCGCTTAACCATCCTTAACCAGTTTTATATACCGGATTTAGCGCCAACGGGGCATATGGCCGCATCCCTGGCCGAACACCGCGCCGAACAAGGAGATGATGTCACCGTCATCACCAGCAGCGGTGGCTATGTTTCAGAATCAGCCACGGCTTCTAGATCGAAGTCGACGAACCCCAGAGTTTACCGCTTGTGGACCCCGCGGCTGGGCAAGAGCACGCCGCTCGCAAGGATCGTAGATTATGTCTCCTTTTACGTCTTAGCTTTCATCCGTTCGATCACTCTTCCAAAGCAGGACATCATCATCTCGCTGACAACTCCGCCCTTCATCGCCTGGACAGCCATCCTCCACAAACTCATTCATCGGTCAACAAAAGTGCTCCTCTGGAATATGGACTGCTACCCTGAAATCGCCGAGAGAGCCGGCGTGATTGAGAAGGGTGGTTTCATCAGCCGAGTCTTCCAGAGCGTGAACCACGGATTGTTCAGGCGCCTTGACCAACTCGTTTGTCTTGACGGGGCTATGTTGGATCTTCTCGTATCCCAATACGGATCAGCCGAGCATACTCTCGCAACCTGCGTCATCCCGAATTGGGAGAAGGCCTCGCAGTTCCCGCAAGATCTCGCTCCCGATCTCTGGGCCGGGGCGGCATCATCGATCTCAGATGATGCATTTGTCATTCTCTACCTGGGAAATGCGGGGTTCGGACACCGCTTCGAGACAATCCTTGAGGCGGCAAAGCAGCTGAAAGACGAACCCGTCACTTTCCTCTTCATCGGTGGCGGCGAGAAATGGGCGTGGATCGAACAGGAAAAGATCGTAAACAACCTGCGGAATATCCATCTGTTTCCCTATATCCCCAAAGAGCTCACCCCCTCAGCCCTGGCGATGGCGGATTGCACGCTCATCACGATGAACGATTCGGCGCTCGGCGTAATCAGCCCCAGCAAACTGCACGCATATATGGCGATGAGTCTCCCCACGCTCTATATTGGCCCGGAGGGGAGTAATGTAGATGAAGCGATCGGGCGCTTTGATGCCGGCGCATCATTGCGGCATGGGGACGTTGAAGGAGTTGTCCACTTTATCAACGAGCTGCGAACTCAACCTGAACGGCTTCAAGTTGTACGCAGGAATGCTCGCCGAGCCTTCGATAATTCCTTCTGCGATACCCAGACCCTCCCGCAGTTCGACCGGATCCTGGATCAATTGCTTTCTGAATAATCTATCACCTGATTGTCAGTCATCGTTGAAATATAATCTCTTCACTTTCGTGCATCTGCTATAATTTAATTGCTATGTCTTTGACAGTTGATGAAGTTCGCCACATCGCAAATCTGGCCAGGCTGCAGCTTACGCCTGAGGAGGAGCACCGCTACGCGCAACAACTCTCCTCCATCCTCGAGTCCGCCGCTCGCTTGCGTGAAGTCGATACTACTCAAATTCCACCCACGGCAACTGTCCTTCCTCTGCGGGCGCCTTTGCGCCCTGATGTCCCGCGCCCCTGCTTGCCGCGTGAGAAAATCCTCTCCAACGCACCAGAGACGGAAGCGGGGATGTTCCGCGTGCCGCCCGTGCTTGAATAGATGCTTCCTGGGCGTCTCACTTCCGTGTCTTCTATGATCCGATCCCATGACTGCTCTGACTGACCTTTCCCTTCTGGAAGCCGCTTCCGCCCTGCGTAAAGGAGATGTCAGCTCCGTGGAGTTGACGGAAACCTGCCTGGAGCGCATAGATGCTCTCGAGCCGCAGCTCCATGCATTCCTGGCCCAAACCCCTGATCTGGCGATCTCTCAGGCGAAAGTCGCAGACCAACGGCTGCAGAAGTGGCGCAAAAAACCAGAAGAGCCGCTTCCGCTCACCCACGGCATCCCGGTCGCCATCAAAGATGTACTGTGCCTCGAGGGAGTTCCGACCACGTGCGGCTCCCGTATCCTTGAAGATTTCCGCCCTCCTTACTCGGCCACGAGCGTCGCTAGGTTGATCGACACTGGAGCGGTGGTTCTGGGCAAGACGAATACCGACGAGTTCGCGATGGGGTCTTCGACGGAGAACTCGGCTTATGGCACGACCCATAACCCATGGGATCTCGACCGGGTACCCGGTGGATCCTCTGGAGGATCTGCGGCAGCAGTCGCGGCGCGTATGTGTTTCGCCGCCCTAGGGACGGATACGGGGGGATCTGTGCGCCAGCCTGCTTCCTTCTGCGGGATCACGGGTCTCAAAACCTCCTACGGGCGCATTTCCCGCTATGGCTTGATCGCATACGGGTCATCGCTCGATACCGTCGGGGCCTTGACGCGCTCCGCGGCCGACCTTCTTCCGATCTTCACGGCAATGGCTGGCCATGACCCCTTGGACTCAACATGCATGCCAGACCCCGTCCCTGAGATACACCTCGACGGCAGCAACCTGAGGGGTATCCGCATCGGTGTGCCAAAAGAGTACTTTATTGAAGGCATACAGGACGAAGTTGAAGCTGCCGTCCGCTCCGCTGTGACTGTGTTCGAGGCGCTCGGCGCTGAAATCCAAGAAGTAAGCCTGCCGCACACAGACCTCGCCTTACCGGTGTATTACCTGATCGCCCCTGCAGAGGCATCCGCCAACCTGGCCCGTTATGACGCGGTTCGCTTCGGCCCTCGCCTCAAATCTGACCGGTTATGGGATCAATACTTAAAAACCCGCGGTGAGCTCTTTGGCCCCGAAGTTAAACGCCGCATCATGCTCGGGACCTATGCTCTTTCTGCCGGGTATTACGATGCATATTACGGCCAAGCTCAGAAGGTACGGACGCTGATTAAGGACGATTTCGAGACAGTGTTTGAGGATGTTGATTTAATCGCCTGCCCGGTAGCTCCGACAACGGCTTTTCGCATCGGCGAACACGGTGACGACCCACTGGCGATGTATCTGGAGGATATCTTCACTCTGCCCGCCAATCTCGCCGGCGTCCCGGGAATGGCTTTTCCGGTAGGGTTCGATCTTCATGACCTGCCGGTTGGGATGCAGTTGAATGCTCCCCACCTGGGAGAGACGGCGCTCTTCCGCGCTGTTCATGCCTACCAGACGCAAACAGATTGGCACCTGCGCAAACCAGATATTTAACATTAAAGGGAAGGAAACTAATATGAAAATTGTCATCCCTATGGCTGGTTACGGCAAACGCTTACGGCCTCATACATGGTCCAAACCCAAACCTCTTGTCAGTGTGGCCGGCAAACCCATCATCGGTCACGTCCTCGATATGTTCTCAACCCTGCCCGACATCGATGAGGTTGTCTTCATCGTTGGTTATTTGGGCGAGCAGGTCGAGGAATACGTCAGCGAGATCTACCCCGAACTATCAGCTCGCTATGTTGTTCAGGAGGAGATGCTCGGGCAATCTCACGCAATCTGGCTCGCTCGTGAGGGGCTCGCGGGTCCGATGTGCATGGTCTTCGTGGATACGCTTATCGAGGTCGATCTTAACCTCCTGCCGAGCGAGAAGGCGGGTGCGGTAACTTGGGTCAAAGAGGTAGAGGATCCCCGTCGTTTCGGCGTGACCGAAGTCGGTGAGGATGGCTGGGTGCGTCGCCTTGTCGAGAAGCCAGATGATATGAACAACAACCTCGCTCTGGCTGGTTTCTACTACTTTGAGAAGGCGGAGGACCTGATCTCGGCGATCGAAAAACAGATGGAACAAGGCGACCAGCTTGGAGGGGAGTTCTATCTCGCCGACGCCATCAACATCATGCTTGAAGATGGTCTCAAGATGCGCGTCGAGACCGTTCAGGTCTGGAAAGACTGTGGAAAAGCCGACGCTTTGCTCGAAACCAACCGCTATCTACTCGACAACGGGCGGGACAACACCGCAGAGGCACAGCAGCGAGATGGGACACTCATCATCCCCCCAGTATTCATCCATCCCAGCGCCGAGATATCCCAAGCGGTCATTGGCCCCCATGTCTCGGTGGGATCCGGATGCGTCATCCAATGCTCCGTCATTCAGGACTCGATTATTGAGAACGAGGCAACCATTGAAAATGCCTTGCTCTCCGAGTCTATCATCGGGCGAGGCGCCCGGATCACCGGTAGGTTCAAAATGCTTAATATCGGGGACACATCACAAGTAGAAGATTAATTGATTGCTTGGGCGATAAAGTAGCAGGATCGGGATCATCATCGAAGAAGAAATCCTGATAAGTGCGCTTGCAGGATAGGGAAGATCATCGTCCCTCGCATGGCTAAGTGCCACTGGCAGCCCTATCCGAATTATCCGATTATGGGAACAACATAGGACCTTTTCTGATGGAACACAATCCCGTCGAATGCCTCTCGGGTCATATGTACGCCGAGCGCCCGATTGCTCTCTGGTGGGAGGGGGAACGATTAAACATCGTCGAGATCGTAGCCCGGTGGCGGATTCCCGGCGGTCGTCGTTTCAAGGTGCAGGCTGAAAATGATCAGTTTTTCGAGCTGTGCTATAGCGAACAACAGGATGAGTGGCAGGTCTCGTACTTATAAAAAATCACAACTTTAGAATCATTTTCCCGCAGTAGTGCGGAAGACAGAGACAACAAAAGATGCCCTTGCTTTTAAACAAGAAGGAGTAAAACAGAATGCGTGAATTCATCGCTCGCCGCATCGCCAGTGTTCCACCTTCAGGAATTCGCCGTTTCTTCGACATTGCCGCCACGATGGATGATGTGGTTTCGCTGGGTATTGGCGAGCCTGACTTCGTCACCCCGGACCCCATTCTGAGCGCGGGGATAAAATCCCTGGAGCAGGGCGAGACCCACTACACCTCCAACTCGGGTATCCCCGAGCTGCGCCAGGCTCTCGCTGAGCATTTGAAACAACTGTATGATGTCGCCTATGATCCGGGGGACGAGATCCTTGTCACCGTTGGTGTATCGGAAGCGCTTTACCTGGCGCTTGCCGCAGTGCTTGATCCGGGGGATGAGGTCATCGTGCCCACGCCTTGTTTTGTTTCCTACCAGCCAGAGGTAATCTTCGCTGGCGGCACGCCTATACCCCTGAAAACCCGTGTGGAGGATGACTTCCAGGTTTCGGCGTCTGATCTCAAAGCGCTCATAACACCCAAAACCAAGGCTCTTCTTTTCGGTTATCCAAACAACCCAACCGGCGCAGTGATGAGCCGCGAGCGTCTGCAAGCCCTCGCCGAGGTCGCCAAGGAGCACGACCTGCTGGTAATCTCCGACGAGATCTACGATCGCCTCGTGTATGACCACGAACATGTCTGCATCGCTTCTTTGAATGGCATGCATGAGCGGACGATCACACTTGGCGGCTTCTCCAAAGACTACGCCATGACTGGCTGGCGAATTGGTTACGCTGCCGCACCGTCTCCCATTCTCGGCGCGATGCGCAAGATCCACCAATACACCATCATGTCTGCTCCGACAGTATCTCAAATCGCGGCGCTCGAAGCTCTGCGGATTGGCAATGAGCACGTCGAGAGGATGGTTGCAGAATATAACCGCCGGCGTCGATTGATCGTCGACGGTTTTAACGAACTGGGGCTCAAGACCTTCGAGCCTCGCGGTGCTTTCTACGCTTTCCCCTCTATAGAAGCCAGCGGGATGGACGATGAGACTTTCGCAGAGAGGCTGCTCGATGAGGAGCGCGTAGCAGTCATCCCTGGCAATGCGTTCGGCGCTGATGGGAACTTCGTCCGTTGTTCGTACGCTACTTCATACGAGAAAATTGAGGAAGCACTGGAGCGAATGCGCCGTTTCATGCAGCGGCACGGATGATGTCCTTCGAGGATGGCGTGAAGATATCCATCTTCATTTCATAAACTCGCCTACCACTGGTATCCTTGTATCTAATGACAAATTCAATCTTCGAACCCGTCATCGGCCTAGAGGTGCACGCCGAACTGCTCACCGAGTCGAAGATGTTCTGCGGCTGCGCCGTGGTTGATTCCACAATCGCTGAACCGAACACCTCCGTCTGTGAGATCTGCACCGGGATGCCCGGTACGCTTCCGGTCATTAACGAGCGTGCCATCGAGTTCGCCTTGCGTGTTGCCTTGGCTTTGCATTGCACCATCTCTGAAACAAGCGTTTTTGCGCGTAAGAATTACTTTTATCCCGACCTCCCCAAGGGTTACCAGATCTCACAATTCGAGCTCCCCTTAGCCCATGATGGCTGGCTCACTATAGAGACCGAAGCCGGGGAGAAGCGGATCCGCATCCGCCGTGTCCACCTTGAAGAGGACACTGGGAAGCTTTCCCACCGCCAAGGGTATTCGCTTGTCGATTTCAACCGCTCTGGTGTTCCGCTGCTTGAGATTGTCAGCGAACCTGATCTGAGTTCCATCGAGGAAGCCAAAACTTACACGACCGCCCTTCGGTCCATTCTCCGTTATTTGGAGGTGACCACTGGAGACATGGAAAAGGGTGTCATCCGCTTTGAGGCGAATGTCTCCGTCCGCCAAGTGGGTTCAACTGCTCTTGGCACGCGCACGGAAATCAAGAACCTAAATTCATTCCGGGCGATGACCCATGCTCTCGCTTATGAGGTTGAGCGCCAGAGTAGCATCCAAAAAGAAGGTGGCGAGATCTCTCAGGAGACCCTCGGTTGGGATGAGACCAGTTCAAGTACCGTCTCTCAGCGCAGCAAGGAAGAAGCGCATGACTACCGGTATTTCCCCGAACCCGATCTGCCTCCGCTCCACGTCGAACCTACCTGGGTTGCACAGATTCAATCGGAATTGCCAGAGCTCCCGCTGGAAAAAAGTCGGAGATTCATTGCGGAGTATGGTCTCACAGCTTACGCTGCCGGTGTCCTTACCTCCGATCATCCGGTCTGCGATTATTTTGAGGCCGCGGTAGAGTCTGCCCCCAAGGTTCCTCCAGTAAAGATCGCCAACTGGCTCTCTGGAGATCTCTTCGGTTTGTTAAATCAAGCTGGTATCGAGTTCCAGGAAAATGCTGTCCCTCCCGGGGATCTCGCCCGCCTGGTTGAGATGGTCGAAACAAGCGAGATCAACACCACGAGCGCCAAAACTATTCTGGCTGAGATGGTCTCCTCCGGGAAGCCCCCGGATGACCTTGTCAGCACTCTCGGGCTGAGCATGATCCTTGATCCTGAGGTGATTGAGATCATCGTTCGCCGTGTTCTCGATGCACACCCCCGTCAGGTAGCAGATTACCTGGGCGGTAATACGGGCGTTTTCCAGTGGCTCTTTGGTCAAGTTATGAAGGAGGCTGAAGGTCGCGCCAATCCATCAGACGTACGCTCCGCCTTGAGCGGTGCACTGGAGTAGAGTCTCCAGCGCAGAGGGTGAGAATTGTCACTTGACCCATGTGTGGTGTGGCGATAGGGTTCTTCTGAGAACAAGTCGATGATTCAAGACCTCGAAATACAACGACTGGGAAGCTGTATTTAATGCAGCTAATCTAAACGAGCGGGTGCCTGAGGCAGGTACCCGCATGTCATTTTAGGAGAAGGATGCCAACCAGCAAGCTAAAATTTCAATATGAAGTATGTGAAATAACTCCGCTTAATAGGGAAAAGCTCTTACCGCGTGCGGTGCTACTTAGCACGTGTACGCCGCCATTTTGGTCTCCTTACGGATCAAGAAACCACAAATAAAGGTGATAACGTGAACGCATTTGAACTGGCTCAATATGAATTCGATAAAGTCGCCAAAAATATCAATTTAGATAAGGGAATCTCATCCATTCTGCGTTGGCCTCTTCGGGAGTACGGCTTCCAAATTCCGATTCGCATGGACGATGGCAATATCCAGGTTTTCTTCGGCAACCGCGTGCAACACAATGATGCCCGCGGCCCTTGCAAGGGAGGTATCCGTTTCCACCCAAAAGAGACCCTTGATGTCACCCGAGCTTTGGCAATGCGGATGACCTGGAAATGTGCTGTCGCTGATTTACCCCTCGGCGGAGGAAAAGGAGGAATCGCTGTAGATCCTTCCATGCTAACTACCAGTGAGAAAGAACGCCTATGCCGAGCATGGATTAACCAGATATGGAAGAACATCGGCCCGCGGACCGATATCCCTGCTCCTGACGTAGGCACCACTCCTCAGATGATGGGTTGGATGATGGACGAGTACACCAGGTTGACCGGCTTATACCAGCCAGGTGTGATCACCGGCAAGCCTGTCGGTGCAGGTGGCTCTGCTGGTCGCACTGAAGCGACTGGTTTCGGAGTGGTTTACACGATTCGTGAATCCATGAAACATCTGAATATGGACTCCAGCCAATCAACCGCATCCCTCCAAGGGTTCGGTAACGTGTCGCAGTATGCAGCTATAGGATTCACCGATATTCTTGGAGGCAAGGTAATTGCTGTTTCCTGCTGGGATCGCAATGCCAAGAAAGCCTTTACTTACAGCAAACCCGACGGAATTGACCCTCATTTTCTCCAGGGCATAACGGATATATACGGCACCATCGATCGTGAGAAGGCATCTAAAGCAGACTACCAGGTCGAATCCGGGGATGCATGGATGAGCAAGGACGTCGATGTTCTCATCCCTGCTGCCTTGGAAGCTCAACTGACTAAAGAGACTGCTGGACAAGTGAGCGAGAGAGTGCGCATAATTGCTGAGGGGGCAAACGGCCCAACAACTCCAGATGGAGAGTCAATCCTGTTGGAGAAGGATGTTTTTTTCATCCCTGACTGCCTGTGCAACGCCGGTGGTGTAACGGTTTCATACTTCGAAGGCGTGCAGAACGACATGAACTTCTATTGGGAACGAGAGGAAGTCATCAATCGTCTCGATGAAAAGATGACCAACGCTTTCAATTCGGTGCTGCAAACATCTCTGGAGCGTGGAGTGTCAACACGTGACGCTGCCTATATCGTCGCTATTGATCGTGTGGTGCGCGCCATGCAATTCCGCGGTTGGGTTTGAAGATAATTTATATCCCCTAAAAAGATCCGGCGAACATGTGTCTCACCGGATCTTTTTCTTTTTCCCCCACATAGAACCAACACTTTTAATATGATTAATTAAGTATAGTAGACGTAGTAGAGGGTGTGAATATGTGGAAGAAGAGGTTAAAGGCGTTGCTGCACCCCACATAGGGGGGTGCAACCAAATAGGGATAGCATATGTGGTGATAAAGGGAGATGTCTGTATATACAGTACGGTTGTGGAGAACAAGAGAAATCGCTAATAGGGGAGAGGGGATAGCCATAGATAGCCAAATAACAGGGGAAAAAGCCCGTTACACGGGAGAGTTATCCTATCTTTCTCCCCCTACATAGGCAGATATCCACAACTTTAATCGAGTTATCCACAGGCAGAAAGGGATGAGATAATAGTGTTGGAGATGGATACATAGGACTGAGGCAGAAGATATGGATGGAGAAAAGAGCCAATTTGGAGAGTTCATCGGTCGCTGGGGAGTGGAGATTCGCAAAATGTGGGACTCTCTACCTAAGGATGAGAAAGCTGACCTGACGAAGGTTTTAGGACAACTGCCTCTGGAGCCGAAGGGATGGAGATCCCTGATTGAGAGCGCACTCGAGCATATCCAGTTTGCAGCAGGAGATAAGCGTTCGATAGTGATTGTTGGTCCGGCGAATGCTGGCAAGTCGACGCTCTATAACCAGTTGATTCGAACTCAAGAGGATCGCGCAAAGGTGAGCGCTGTTCCTGGAACGACGCGTGATCCCCAGGAGTCAGACGTCGGGCTTTTTCTCATCGTTGACACACCAGGGGCGGATGCAGTGGGAAGTGTAGGGATCGTTGAGAAAGAAAAGGCTCTTGCCATTGCCGCTGAAGCAGATGTAATTGTCGCAATGTTCGATGCTGCTCATGGCATACGCGAACCGGAGACGGGATTATTTCAGGACCTTCGTGAACTCAACAAGCCCATCATCGTCGCATTGAATAAGATGGATCTGATCGGCAAGGAGCGCCCGGAAGTGCTGAGAAGAGCGGCGGCCGGCTTGGGAATTGGGGTCGAGCAGATTGTTCCCCTGAGTGCGAAGAAGGGGGACGAGGTGGTCTCCATTCTTCTGTCGATTGCGAAGAGCGAACCCAGGATCGTCGCGGCATTGGGCAAAGCGCTTCCAGCCTACCGCTGGGATTTGGCACAAACAGCGATTGGGAGATCGGCTTCTACGGCGGCAGCGATCGCGATTACGCCACTGCCTTTTATTGATTTCATACCTCTTTTAGGTGTGCAAGCGGCTCTCGTGCTGGGGATCGCACGAATCTATGGAAAGAAGATCACGCTGCAGCGTGCACGAGAATTAATCTTGACATTCGGCGCAGGGCTGCTCGGGAGAACCCTGTTCTATGAACTGAGCAAGCTCGGTGGTCCACCGGGTTGGATTCTATCTGCCGCCGTTGCCGCGGGGACGACCGTGGCAGTCGGATACGGAGCGATGGTCTGGTTCGAGAGGGGGGTGAAGATCTCTGGCGATACGCTAAAACGGATATCCGGAGCGGTTGGAGAGACACTTATAGAGAGATTGAAAACTATGGGGAGGCGCCGCCCTCATAAAATAACGCTGCAGCAGAGAGTCGGTGAAGCGCTCGAAGATATTGGCTCCCTTGGAGATATCGAAGAGACGGTCGATTAAAGGATCTCCTTGCCCTGTTAGTAAGACAAGTCTGTGCAAAAGAAGGGATCAAGGTTAAAGTAAAAAAACTATCGGCTTTCTTCTTTTATTCCCTCACCATGCCCCGATAATTTTCAATTGCTGTTGTATTCTGCACCCCGATTTTTTCTGCGCCTAAGTTCGCTAGTATACGTTCTCCCAAGTGACCCGGCATGCTCCCTCGCCCACAGCGTCAGTTTTGTTTCACCTGTTGGAGGGGAATCAACGTACAAAAGATCAGCCATAAGACCCTCGATTTCCTCACGGGTGATCACGACATCACCTACCAGCTTTCCGATGAGATTGCCGGCAAGGTATCCAATGCTTGGGTGAATCGACACGATGGGTTTCTTCTCCCCGATAATCTCACCAATGGTCTCAACAAGAGACATGTACGTGAAGGTTTCGGGACCAATGGCATTGATGATGACATTTTCGTCGTTTTCACCTTCATCAACCGCCATCTCCGCAAGATCGTCCACGTAGATCGGCTGGAGCCGATACTCGCCGTTCCCAAACATGCCAAAAAAGGGAAGCTTACGCAGCAGCCAGGCAATATTGTTGATGAGAATGTCCTCCTTACCGAACAGGACGGTGGGGCGAAGAATCGAATAGGAAAGCCCCGAGTCAATTAGCGCCTTCTCGAGCCTTGCTTTCCCACTAAAGTACTCTAGATGAGATGTCACCGATGGATTGGTTATGCTGATGTGAACAATCCGCGGGACACCTGCCGCTCTGGCGGCATCAAACAGAACCAGAGTGTTCTTGACAGCGTCTTCATGGCGGAACATCTTGTGATTGAAACGAACCCAGTAGGTGTTGTAAAGAACAGTTACCCCCTGCAATGAATCAATCAGTTTCGTAGGGTCAGCAAAGTTAAAAGGGAAAGCCTGGATCTTCTGTCCGAAAGGGTTTGCGCGGTGAAGAGAGTTAGTCAGCGTGATTACAGTATGTCCTTTTTCCAGCAATTTCCAGGCAATGTATTTTCCTGAGTATCCGTAGGCTCCGGTAACGGCATGGGTTTGCGATTCGCTCATAATTGCTCCCTCAGGCATTGACAGTTTCTTCTAGCAGGAGATCGGCGAGGTCCAGAGTTCGTTCGAGAATGACATCCGCTCCGGCTTCTGCGAGTTCCCTCCTTTCGCCAAAACCGCTGAGAACACCAACTGTCTGCGCGCCAGCGGCACGCCCTGCACGGATGTCGACTGTTGTGTCTCCAACCATGAGCAGGGATTGTGGAGGAACGTTAAGCTGCTCAGCAGTCCAGATAATCGGCTGAGGGTGTGGTTTCGCTCGGAGAGTCGTTCGAGCAGTCGCCACGCACTGGAAGAAGCGATTAAGGGCATCTGCTTCTAGGATAGCTGTTGTGCTCCATCGGTCGCGAGATGTGGAAATGACGAGGGGGAAATGTGGGGTAAGGCGCTCTAGCGTGGCGAGAGCGCCGGGGATCAAGCGTATTTCCTCGACGCCAGCGAGACCGCGTGACCGGTGGAGCTTGTCGAGCAGTGGTCCAAAAAACTCATCCAAATTGAAGCGATCAAACAGACCAAGTAATGCATTGACAGGGGTTTCAACGGTCATGACAACGTGGCGGGCAAGAGTCTCTGGGTTGCTGTCGGGGAGGATCCTGGAGATGGGGCGCAGCCACCGAGCCGTGCGCGCGACGTACTTGTCGTCGGTGTCAATGAGGGTGCCGTCGAGGTCAAAGCAGATCGCCTGGATACGGGAGATGTCAAGGGTTCCCGTCACGAGCTCGTTCGCACCGGAAGGGGAATAGCTTTCTGCAGGATCTCTAACGTCTGCTGGTCAGGAGCCAGTATCCAACGTGTCTGGTTGGAAACACGCTCGAAGAAGGAGATGCCGTCTTTATAAATCCACTGGGTTGAAGTGGAGGAAGATATTTCGGGATCTCCGAAGCGGGACAGGCCATAATCACGGAAAGCCGCGGAGAACTCGTGCGTATCTCGTATGGTGTCCCATTGCGTAATCAATACTAATGCATCGACGCCGTCTTCTTCGTTATAGAAATAAAAGAGCAGGTCACCACCCCAGCCCTCGGCCGCCAATGACGCCTGGTCTATCGGCAAATGTTCGTAAAGGACCATGCGCGTGGCCCACTCGCCGAGCGCGTCATGCACGGTCTTTTCCCAACCGGAGTTGAGCGCATCTGATGCGCTCGGTGAAACGAGAGCTACCGGAGGATCCTTTGGATAACGCTCCGGATGAAGGATTTGCTCGCTTGAAAGCGGAGGGTTTTGATACGCAGTATCGATAGCAGCCCATCCCCCATCAAGATAAAGAGTGCGGATAAAATGCAATCCCCAGAAATAAGGGAATGTGAGTTCAGATTGTATGTAGGTCGGTGCACCATCGAACACCGGCATATTGAAATCAGCGAAGAATTCGAGCATATCTGAGCGATCTTCGTCTCCCGCAAACGTCCGCAACCATTGCTCCTGGAGCAATGTAGCATCACCTTCAATCAAGGCTTGGATCGCAAAACAGCGCTCGCTATCGGAATCACAGGCATCGTTGTTGTATTGGAGGCCGTCCCTGATATCATAGGCTTGGTCTTGAAGTGCATGTGTGTATTCATGTGCGTAGGTGAGACGTTCAACTCCCCCAAAACCCGAACCACAGATAACAATCATTTCATCCGTTTCGGTGTCATAGAAGCCCGCGATCTGTTCGGCAAACATGTCGGCGTAAAGCTGCCACAGATCGATCCCTGGTTCGATCAAACCCAATAGAGAGAGAAGGCGGGCATCTTGAAGAGCGTCTTCTTGGGTGTAATCGCCGAGGAATTCATGAATCACATGCTCGCGAAGCTCGTCCGGTGTGAGCAAGCTGCGGCTGACGGATTCGGACGGCAGGATACCGCGCAACTGGGTCACTTGGGATTCTATTTCGGCCATTTGGAAGAGAAGGTCAGCGTCGAGAGGGGGACAGGCTGAGTCATCTGTTACTTCTGGTGTTGGTTTTGGTGTCGGAGATGAGGCTGCCTTAGTAGGGGTGGGTAATGCAGTCGTGGGAGACGCAGGCACAGTGGTTGTGCTTGCGGAGCTCTGGCAGCCGTTAAGCGTCAGGGTAGCGGCAAGCGTGATCCATAGCAGGCGATGTTTGGTTCTCATAAAAAATCCCTCTATCGGTCGAGATTGTATCATCGCTCTTCTGGACATCCCAGGAAAACAATAATCCAAGTGAATGAGCGTTTAGATTCTATACTCTCCGAAGGATGAGAAATGGTTCTATTGAGGCGGGAGGGCGATTCTAGGGGAGAATGGCGGCCGATAGCTATCGTTCCATAGTCTTGCATAAGTATCTTGTTCGCGGGCCCATCGATCGTCGTCCCACCCCAGTTCAGGCTGCGCAACGGAGCGCACTCTATCTATCAGCGGCCAGCCGCCCTGGGGCAGGGTCAACCCCAGGCGGGCTCGCCGCATAAGCAGGTCTTCGAGGTGAACGATTCCCTCAGCGCGTGCGGCCCAGCGCAGCTCAGCCCAGAGGTAAGGGGATTTGCCGATAGTCTCGAGTTCACCATTTTCCGCGCAGGCTACTATCTCAGGGGCATCATCACCGTATCTGCCGAGCAGCCGAAGGCATATAGCGGGGTCAAAATCGCAGGCCAGCGCGTGTTCCTCCGGAGGTTGGTTGAACACTCGATGCGAGCGATCAGGGAGAGACGCCCCGGAGAAGTATCCGTGAATGGAGCGCAGTGCGTCGAGGGCCATGATCCGGAAAGTCGTCAATTTGCCTCCGGTGACCGTCACCAAACCTCGATCATCCCAGATGACGTGCTCGCGCGATTCGCGAGATGGGTCAGCCTTCCCTGTATCTACCACGGCACGCACGCCGGCGAAGGTAGCTAGAAGGTCAACTGAGCTGATATCTACATCGAGAACTTGACAGAGACCCTCCATGAGATAGTCAATCTCCTCGATCTCCATGCTGGGTTCCACGTCTAGTGGGCGGTGGTGTTCGATATCCGTCGTTCCGTAGAGCGTGACTCCTTCCCAGGGTAAGGCAAACACGGGACGGCCGTCGCTTGGATGGAGAAAGCTTACTGCGCGAGTGAGAGGAAGCGCATGTTGTGGGAATATCAGATGGCTCCCGCGGAGTTTTCGTAGGCGCGGTTTCTTGTCGATCATGGATCGAATTGAGTCAGCCCAGGCGCCGGTGGCGTTTATAACTACCTTGGCCTGGATCTCCGCTGTGCGATCGCTGTCATTGGGCGAAACGTCCCGCAGTGCAATTCCACGTACCGATCCATTCTCCGTACGCAGCACCCCTTCAACCTGAGCATAATTAAGGGCAACTGCCCCATCAGCGACGGCTTCGCGGACAACGCGCAATACCAATCGAGCATCATCTGTCTGTGCGTCAAAGTAGCGGTAACCGCCTTGCAGTCCTGCTGAGGAAAGTTGCGGGCAGAGAGCCCGAAGACCCTCCGGACCGTAATGGCGGTGCCCCCACTGCAGGCCTATGATGTCATAGAAGATCAATCCGGCGCCGAAGACCCATCCCGGGATGCGGTCATTAGCGTAATTGGCGAGCAAGAAGCCCAGCGGGTTGACCAACCCCCTCCCTTGCTTGAGGAGAGCTTCCCTCTCTCTCACGGAATGGTACGTCAGGCGAAACTTGGCCTCGCGCAGGTAGCGAAATCCACCATGTACGAGTTTGGAGGAGCGGCTGGATGTGCCGGAAGAGAAATCCTTAGCCTCGACGAGGAGAACCCGCAAACCCATTCGCGTCGCCTCGCGCAGTATCCCTGCACCGGTAATTCCTCCGCCAATTACAATGAGATCCCACGGTCCTTCAATGCGAGACCAAACATCATCGCGCCATGATCGCTTCCACATATGGCTTTCAGTTTTCCTTTCTCTGCCGGGAATGTCTGCGGTTAAGAGCGCTTAAGAACATGGCCAGCCCTTCCCCGGGTTAAGGATTCCCTGGGGATCGAGAGCCTTGCGCGCCCCTTCTAGAAGTCGCAGCCCGATCGTTCCCTTCTCGTCCTTCATATAGTTGAGATGGTCAATGCCGACGCCGTGCTGGTGACTGATGGTCCCGCCATTGGCAATGATCTTGACGGATGCGGCATGCTTGGCAATGCGCCAGATTTGCAGGGTCTGCTCAATATCCACACCGATGGGGAAGATGTAGGTGATGTAAAAGCTTGCGCCATCGGTGTAGATATGCGAAAGGTGAGAGAAAATGAGAATGCGCGATCCTTCAGATTGGAATGCCATCTCAATCGATTGGATTACGTCGGTGCGCGCAGCGTCAACCCACCTCCAGGGAAGAGCAGTTTCCAGCGTATCCAGAGCATATCCCAGATCCCAGAGCGTGTTACGCAGGTATGGCGTATAAAATCGCGATTTCTCCCACTGGCGGCCGATCATCGCTCCGACGGGAAGGCCCCCGTATCGCCGCAGGAGAGCGCTGACCTCCTGCCGGGCGCTGGAAACGAAGTCGTGAGTGCCGGTGATGCCGTAAATCAATAACGTGCGGCCAACGCCATGTCCAAGGAGACGAAGGCCGTAATCAGCGAACGCGACGAGCTTCTCCCGCCCAGCAAGAGCCAGCGTGGTTTCCGTCTCGAGCGGATCGCTCAAGCGAGCCATGGAGATCGGCGCACTTGCCTGGGCCAGGGAGCGCATTGCCGCCACCCCACTCTCCCAATCACGGAAGAACGCGCCGAAGAACATCTCCTCCTCAGGGAGAGGCCTTACCCGGACCTCGGCTTGAGTGATCACGCCGAGACGGCCTTCCGATCCAAGCATGAGCTGGCGCAGGTCAGGACCAGCCGCGCTTGCAGGCAGTGAACGTAGTTGGATCCTGCCCATAGGAGTCTCCATGGTTCCGCCGGCGACTAGATCCTCGATTCGGCCGTAGCGGTAAGACTGTTGACCGCTGGAACGCGAGGCAATCCAGCCCCCAAGCGTCGATAATTCCCAGGATTGTGGAAAATGGCCCAGTGTATAGCCGTGTGGTTTAAGCTGCGCCTCGATTTCAGGACCAGTTACACCTGCAGAGAACATAGCTAGGCGACTTTCATCATCCAAGTTAAACAACTGGTTCATACCTCTCATATCAACGGTGAGAGATGGGCGATCTCCCGGCATGGGGTTAATGTGCCCTACGACACTAGTGCCACCCCCATAGGGAATCAGAGCGCAGTCAATTTCCTGAGCGAAACCAAGGAGTTCTCTGACATCATCGCCTGTCTCAGGTGTGGCGACTCCGTCCGGGAAGGTTTCGATTTTTCCAGATCGCAATGCGATCCAATCGGGCAGGCTCTGTCCGCGGGCGTGCAGCAGACGGGCTTCATCGTCAGTGGAGAATAGAGGATGGTCTGGAAGTCGGGAGGGAGGCACGGCATCGAGCACTGTCTGAAAATCTGCATCTGGGGTGTGCACGCCGGCGCCGAGGAGTTCCTCAAGATAGGTGCGAGCCGCGAACGGAAGAGGGTACGTTCTTTTCTCTTCTCCCCAACCATTCCAACGTTGCAAGGTTTTCATCTCATCATTCACGCAATTGTAGTGTGTTGAATATACCTCTATAGCGCAAGGTGTACGCAATCAGACAGTATCGTAAATGTATTATGCACCAGTCTGAGGAAGTTATCTACCGATCATCTATCTTGTTCGCACTCAAGGCGAAGGCGAAGATTGATACAGCGATGGATAATACAGCGCAGAGGCGAAAAATCAAGGCCAGCGGGAATGAGACCAGGAGCAAGAAAGCAAGAGGAGGTCCAAGTGCGCTGCCCAGGTCGCCAAAAGTGAAGATAACGCTGAGCGTGCGCCCCGACACGTTTGGCGGGGTGCTGTCGCCCACATATGCGGTTATCAGCACTTGAACGCCACTGGCTGTCAGGGCAGAAAGTAGCACTCCGAAGAGTGCCAGCGGCAAGAAAGGGGATCCCATAAACCACAGCCCGCCGCCACCGATTACAAGAGCGGCTCCGATGATGATCCACCGCTGGCCATGGATCCGGTCGGAGAGGAATCCGGCGACGGGAGCACCTAACATGCTGAATGCGGTGCGCAAAGCGACGAGTGTCCCGGTGAGCGTCGCGATGGGGAAGAAGAGATCAAGTAAGTGTGTGCCTTCTCCCGCGAACCCGGAGAGCCACAGGATGGATGTCGCCGCGATTACGCCGGCGTAGATGAAGCGCACTGTGAAGATGGGAAGGGCGGATACAAGGACGACGCTCCAACGAAAATCACTATTCTCACCCCGCTCGTCGCGCCGCTTTTCGGTATGCCTCGAAGCGGTCTCCGGGAGGAGAAATAACCACATGGATGCCGCAACCGCGGTGAAGCCCGCACTGAGGAATAACCCGCCGCGGTAACTAAAAATGTCGGTGAAGATCCCGCCCAGGAAGGCCGATAGACCGATACCAAGGAAGAACCACATTTGATAGCGCCCGCTCAGGCGCCCGCGGTTTTCGCTGTCGGCCAGGTCAAGCACGATCGCCTGCCCGCCGATCCACAGACCAGACCATGCTGCACCCCACAGTATCCGCCCCGCGAGCATCACCCAGAATCCACGTCCGATTGCGTACGTTAGCGTGGAGAGGGCGCCGATGGCGAGCGATCCGATCATCAAGGGTCTGCGCGGAAAACGGTCGATCAAGCGGCCCGCAGGTATGTTGAAGAAGATGCGCGCCAGCCGGTTTACCCCCAGCAAGATTCCTACCTGCGCAACGGGAACAGCCGCTTGAAGAGCGAACTTTGGGTCGGGGAGCACAGTATAGAGCGTGCTGTCGCCCAACAAGGAGACGGCCGTGCCGATGCCGAGGATAGTCAGCACCCGGCGCGTTGAGGATTTCATTCTCGCTGTCATGCCCTGGGGACCAGGAAATGGCGCAAGAGGGATAAGTGTCGTGGTTTTATCATGACGGAAATCTAGAGAGTCATATCCTCGAAAGTGGTTTTTACTGTAGGTGAATGCTATAGAAGGGCTGTTGCACTGTCAAGTGAGGGCGTTGTTATCCAGAGCTTCGTTTGCCCGTGCGTTTGCCCGGTCGCTGCTCAAAGCGGTTATTTTTGTGGGCAATCCCTTTGGATTTGAATGTAAAACGAAACAGAATACGGGGTCGGTAAGAACAGACCGATCCGGTCCATCTAAGGGATGAACCGAACCGCAGGTTGACTCTGCCCGCGAAACACGTGCGTATCCTGGAGGCTGTATGGATGCATCCAATGTGACGGTTGGCCTGGCGCTACTAGCCGGACTGGCATCGTTTCTCTCTCCCTGTGTCTTAGCGCTTGTGCCGGCATACGTCGGCTATCTTGGCAGCCGTACAATTCGACAGGATGGCACGGTGGTTGAAAATCGCGGCCTGACGTTCGCACACGGCGCGGCTTTTGTGCTCGGGTTCAGTTTTGTCTTCGTCCTGCTGGGTGTGGCCGCCGCCGCTCTCGGCGGAGTGCTCTTCGGAATCCGCCTGTGGATTGCACGAATCGGTGGAGTCGTTGTGATTCTCTTCGGCTTGCATACGCTCGGGCTGATCAATATCCCCTTCTTGAATTATGACACGCGGCATCAGTACGCGCCGAGACAAGGCTCGGGCTTCCTCTCGTCGGCGTTGATGGGTGTCTTTTTCTCGGCAGGCTGGGCGCCCTGCGTGGGCCCGGTATTGGGAGCTGTCCTGACACTGGCGCTGAATGGCGGCGATGTCACACAGGGCGTGATCTTGCTCAGCGCCTATTCCATTGGTTTAGCCATTCCCTTCCTGCTGGCTGCGATCGGCGTCGGTCGGGTTGCGGATTTGATGAAGCGCCATAGTCGGGCGATTCAGATTATGTCGTATGTGACGGGTGTGGTGCTGGTAATCGTGGGTGTGATGCTGCTGACCGGGACGCTGGAACGATTGGCCCGCTTTGGCTTCTTCGTGAATTTTGGGATATGAGGTGAATAATGGCGGATAGGACAGAACCTTCGTCGAATCGCAAATGGGTCATCGGTGTAGCAGTGCTCTTGGGTGTAAGCCTTGCGGTTGTCGGCGGGCGCTCTCTTGTCGGTCGCAATGAGGACGAACAGGGTTCTGATGTGGGTATACAGGTTGCGCCAGTGGCGGGAGCATTGGCTCCGGATTTCACGCTGGTGAACCTAGAGGGCGAAAACGTCAGTCTAAGCGACTTTCATGGCCAACCCGTGCTGATCAATCTGTGGGCAACCTGGTGCGGACCTTGCCGCATCGAGATGCCAACCATCCAATCTCGTTTTGAGAAGTATCAAGATGAAGGTTTTATTGTGCTTGCGGTGAACTTTGATGAACAACAAGCGGACGTGCAAGCTTTCCTGGACGAATTTGGGCTGGCCTTCCAAATACTTCTCGATCCGGGGGTGGAGGTACAGAAGCTGTACCGCACTCGTAGCTATCCCACCTCCTTTTTTGTGGATCGAAAAGGGGTTATCCAGGCGCAGCACATCGGGGTGATGACCGAGGGGAACCTAGACGGAAACTTGACACAAATCGGGCTGGGAAATTAATGGGCGGCTGCGCATGAACGACGGACGGTACCTTGTCCTATTTAAGACCGAGGCGTCGAAGGTTTCTTATGAAGTACGACAGACGTAGGTTATGAGTAAATATCTGGATTGGTGATAAGGAGTCGACTGAAAATGATAAAAAAAGGGAAGTTGAAACCCATGCTCTTTCTTGGATTTCTCTCAATGGTCGTCGCTGCGTGTGCGCCTCTGGCTGCACAGAACCCGGCGGGGAGTCCAACGGCGGATGATCCTGCCGATGATGCACCCGAAGCTGTGGCATCGCCCACGCACGCAGACGAAACGCAGGATAGAGGCGATCCATTTGAGGGTGTTAATATTTCCTTCAGCCAGACGTTTTGGCTCGAACGGACGAATTTCTACAAGCACAGCGTTGACCTGAGTGAAATTTTCACTGGCAACCCCATCCCCGACGCGATTCCAGCGATCGACAACCCTGTTTTCGAAAACGTCGAAGATGCGGATGTGTGGCTGGGTGAGGATTGGCCGGTGATGCTTTTTGAGTTCGACGGCGATGTGCGGGCTTACCCGCTGGCGATCTTGATCTGGCATGAGATCGTCAACGATGTGGTCGCTGGTGAACCGGTGGCTGTAACCTTTTGTCCTTTGTGCAATGCGACGATCGCCTTCCGGCGCACACTTGACGACGGGCAGGTACTGGACTTTGGAACGAGCGGAAATCTGCGGCAATTCCGATTTAGTCATGTACGATCGGCAGACGTTCTCCTGGTGGCAGCAGTTCACCGGTGAGGCCATCGTTGGTGACATGACGGGCACGGCGCTCGATTTCCTTCCGTCACAAATCATCGCCTGGTCTGATTTCAAGGCCGCCCATCCAGACGGCAAAGTTCTCTCGCGTGACACAGGTGCTGTTCGTGACTACGGAGTGAATCCTTACGCCGGGTACGACAGCGTCAACAGCAGCCCGTTTTTCCACGTGGAGGGTGATGATGTACGCCTCCTGCCGATGGAGCGAGTGGTTGCGGTTGAGTTCGCCGACGTCACAATCGCCTATCCGTTCACTCTACTTGAGGATGTACGGGTTGTGAACGACGAAATCGAAGGACGGCCGATCGTCATTCTCTGGCAAGCGGGTACGGTTTCTGCCTTTGGCAACAATGGACCAGATACTGGATCGACGGGTGTATTCAGCCGCGAGGTGGATGGGCAAATCCTGACCTTCGTCGCAAAGATAGACGGTTTTGAAGATCAGGAGACGGGCTCGCGCTGGAACCTGCTCGGCCATGCCGTCGCTGGACCACTGGCGGGCGCCCAGATCGAACGAATCGTCTCGGGTGAGCACTTCTGGTTTTCCTGGGCGGCATTCAAACCGGAAACTGAGGTGTGGTCAGCGCCATAAATTCTATGGTTTTCAACCAGGTAACATAGGTAGCAGCACGGCCGTTAAATAAAACCTGCGGGAGGTGGATGTTGATACCTCCCACAGGTTGCTTTTCACTACGGAGGGGAATTACTTCGTCTTTTTGTACGTAGCGCGCAATTCAGAACGAACACAGTTCCAATCACTAGTGCACTCACCGGTGTTGAATTTTGCCCAAACGGCATCAATGCCTACCCCGTATTGAGCAGCCAGGCGCTCGGCGGTTCGTGTGTCCTTATCACTTACACCCTCTACCTGGGCTTGATCCATATCCTTCAATTTCTTCCTTACGCAGCCCCAATTACCTTCGCACTCAGCTAAAAGGGCATCCATATCTCCCGTGAACTCATATTGTTTGGATAATCGGTCTGCGGTCTTTTCGTCTAATCCTTCCTTGCGAGCGGCGGTGCGCGCCTCTTCGCGAGCTTTGCGCTCCTCTTCACGAGCGAGTTTCTCTTCATCGCGCTGTTCGGCGCGGAATTCTTGGGCACCCATATCGAGGATTTCCGCCGCCGAGATTCCATCACCAGCCAACTTGTAGGCCTGGCCGATATCGCCCCAGCTGTGATCCGAGCCCTTAGCAGCGATCACTTCTTCCCAGTCGGCACCAACTCGTTCTGACATCTTTGCGGCATGACTTAACTCGGAGAGAGACGTCCCATCGGCGAGATATTGATCCAGTATGGCTGTGTCGACGCCCATCTCGGCTGCAAGCTTGTAGAATTGACCAAGTTCGCCAGGGTTGGCACCCTCGCTCAAACGTATCAGTGCATCGCTGAAATCTGCTTCATACCGAACGGCAGCACGAGCTGCGGTGCGGATTTCGCTCACGGTATTGTCGTCGTTCACGACGAGGTCAAAGAGATCGCGAATGCCATATTCATCCAACGTGTCAGCGAAGCGATTAAGCTGGGTCAGAGCGCCCCAACTGGAGTCGCCCAGACCCCAATCGCGGATCTCCTCCCAGGTAAGATCGGGGATCGTCTGGGTCAGTTGATAGGCGTGCCATAAACGGCCGAAACCGGTATGGTTGCCTGTCAATGAACCTTCGAAGATGTTGAAAATATCCTCGCAAGTGTAGGTCTGCTCGGCTCGAGCATCGAAGAAAATGATACTTACAGCTTCGGCGATCTTTTGCGCAGTGGGATGGCATGCGTCTTGGGGGTTAGCCTCAGGATCTACCACAACGACGGTGAGGGTGTCCGTGTGGGAGAGACCGCAGGTGCCGCTGTCGGTGACGGATACAGCGGCTTCGTAATTACCTCCCGCTGTGAACTTGTGTGTGGCGCTCAAACCCGTATCCGGTAAGTCGACCCCATCGAGGCTCCAGGAATAAAAATAGGGCTCTACCCCACCATCGACCACAGCGTCGAATTTGATAGACGCCTCTCCCCCGTCGATGGTCAAGAGCGGCGGGGAAGGGGTGCTTTCCAGGGTTACAATGGGCCCATCGATGGTAACTGTGCCTTCCGCTTCTCCAAGGACATTGCCGCTGCCGGCGACAATGAGCGTCCACGCATACTCGCCTGCGGAGGGATAGAAGTGAGGCACTTCAAGCAACCCGTCGGGCTGTTCGATGGCCTCGAAAACCTCTGTGTCGCCGAATTCGAGCCTGACCGTGTAGGGTCCAAAGCCGGCCGGGAGGTCGATGTCAATGTCAACTTTGTCGCAATATACGGTCGTCGTCACGCCGACGGATAGCCCTTCATCCGCGAAGGCGGCAAGAGGCGCACCCAGCAGGAGCATAAGACCGATTACCGCTTGAAGGATCTTTTTACCGGTCATTTTTGCACTCTCCTTCGCGATCAGAGCGGACCGCTTTTAATAAGAGTATAAATGGCCACTGGCGAATCGCCAGAGGCTGTTCCTGTTATGGATAACGGAAAATCGGGCTTGATGTTACAGGGGCGTGGTGGTACTCAGGTACACGTGAAAACCTGTGTTTCTGGCAGGTTCAACGCTTCTCGGGAGATGTGGGGGCTTTAGCGTTGGCAGGTGGCGATGAAACTGCACATCATTTCTTTTACCGGTAATGCGCGCATTGGGATCATCGTTAGGCAAGATAGTGGAAAGGCGCACTAGAAAACCAACGTAATCCGGATCGGAGAATTTAGAAAGCATCACCCGGCAAGCAGCGTCCCCACTAATCCAACCAGGATGGGGACTGACATGCCGAGTCCGAGCCGGATCACGGTGAAGCGCCAGCCCATAAAAGGGAGTTCGAAGGATATGGTAAGCAAGGCTATGGCCGCCCAGGAGGTGATCATCGCCAGCGTTGGCCCCAGTCCGGCGCCGGATTGGAAGATGACGGCGATGAGAGGAAAGACCACGTACGGTCCGCCGGGGAGGAACACGCCGGCGGCTGTCCCGATCAGAACGCCTAGCAGTCCTGTTCCGGGCCCGATCCAGTTTTGGACCAGGGATTGAGGTTCGAGGGCGTTTACGTAGCCTACGATGATGAAGGCGACAATCAGCAGCGGTAATGTGCGCTTCAATGTTTCCCATCCGACCTGCGTTCCCTTTACATCGCTGCCGTCGTGGCGGCGCCAGGCGACAATTAAAAGGCCAAGTGCGATCAAGATTAGGATGACGGTGGATTCGATCAATGGACGGCCTCGCGGATGTGCTCGACGGTGTTACCGAATAGTGTTTCGGCGAGGTAGCCGAGCAGCGGTGGGAAAATTAGCGTCAGGGCGTAGCGCACGAGTGTCAGGTGGGGACCAAGCAATGCGAATTCGTAGGGAAGCCGTGATATCGACCAGAGATTTTTAGCGGTGACGAAGGCTACCAGCACACCCAAACCCGCGCCGGATTGCAGGAGACTGCCAGCGATCGGGTAATACACGTACGGGCCGCCGGGGATCAATGCTCCCCCGATGCAGCCAATCAGGATGCCGCGCCAGCCCGCACCGGCCGCAAGCCAGCGCTCCACCAGTTCCTTTGAGATGAGAACGTTCGTTAAACCCGCGGTCAAAAAAGCAGCGAGCAGCATCGGCGTGACCGACACGAGAGTTTGAAAGCCCTGGCGCAGCCCCTCTAGCGCGAGGCCCTGACCACCCTTCAACCAGGCAATGCCCGCTAAGGCAAATGCCACACCAGTGAGGATAATCATCGTCCAGTCGAGTGTAAGTTTTTTCATCGGCAGAAGTAAACGGGATTGTCCATGGAGATGACAATAATGGCAAACAGGATGGATGCTGCCCCAAGGGCAGTCATCTTAGAAGGTGTTTCCTTGCACAAGGAGGATAATCAGGCGTATAGAGTCTGAACCGCATCAATCAGCGAATCGGCATCAGCAAGGTCGTTGTAGCCCTGGAAGGAAAAACGCATAAAAGACCGATTGTGCCATTGATGGACGAGGACCTCGATGTTGTACTCCTCACGCAATCGGCGTTGGATATCGTGATTGGGTTCAGGAAGCTCAACCGCAGCCATCTGCAACACCCATCCCTGATATCGAGTCAACCTGGCAGTTCCGAAAATTTCAATTAGACGATCCCTCGTTTCCGCAGCAAGTTCAATGCAGCGATGGCGCACATCATCCCACTGGTGGATGCGTTGAAATTCGATCGCAGCAGGAACAGATAGGAAGGCCGCTATATCGCGCGTGCCCTGCCATTCATGGTAGTCGATGAAACGTGATTTTCCAGGTCGTTCAGCATCCCAACCCCAGCTAACCACCAGAGGCTCGAGGGTGTCCTTCACTTCCGGGCGAGCGTACAGGAAGGATGCCCCCTTCGGTGCACAGAGCCACTTATGGCAGGCGCCGGTGTAAAGGTCGGCGCCGAGCTCTGCCAGATTGAGGGGAATCTGACCTGGGGCGTGGGCGCCGTCGATGATGGTTAAGAGTCCGGCCTCGCGCGCCCGTGCACAAATCTCCTTTACGGGAAATTTTATAGCCGTTGGACTGGTGATGTGGCTGATGAAGATCACGCGGGTGTGATCGTTCACGCCGGACCAGAAATAGTCAATAAAGGCGTCATCTTCTGGAATTGGCAGCGGGACTGCGCGCCTAACGTAGCGTGCGCCTCGCCGATTGCAGAAAAAGCGCCAGATCCGGTCCACAGCGCCGTATTCGTGGTCAGTGGTTAGTATCTCGTCGCCTATACCAAGCTTCAGGCTGCGAGCAATCATGTTGATCGCCGTTGTGGGGTTAGGGAAGTACACCAGGTCATTCGCCCCGCAGCCGACGTATTCAGCCAGAGCTGCACGTGCCTCGGCCATTAATCTGGGCGCCCTTCGGTCGAGGAAATCCACCGGATGGCGCTCGAGTTGGAGCTGCCATTCTTGATAAGCCTGGAAGACAGGTCTTGGGCAAGCACCAAAGGAACCGTGATTTAAGTAGATTACAGCGGGGTCGAGGAGGAAGAGTTGACGTAAACCCATGTAAGAATACCTTTCTTTGAATACCAACACTGTACTACTTTCGATCCTCTTTAGCACACCCAATCCCCAGGGTGCTATTGATTTGCAGTCACGCGAATCGATGATCTCTTGCCCAGCGACCTACCACGATTCAAGATCAGAAGAGAGCGTATTAAAAACTAAAGAAGGGGCGCAGGTCGCCGACATATTCCTTGCGAGAATCCAAAGTGTGGCGCCTATATTTGCGCCCCACAATGCTCATCTTAAGTATATTGAAATCAGCCGCTCACGGCAGGAAATTGTGTGGGTTTACTCGACCCCAGACATCGCTGCGCATTTCGAAATGCAGGTGGGGGCCGGAGGAGTTCCCGGTGATCCCCATCGTGCCGATTGCGCCGCCCTTGAAGACAGCTTGACCGCAGCCGACATTGATCGTATCGAGGTGGGCATAGAGTGTCTGCCAGCCGTTGCCGTGGTCAATTACAACCACGTAGCCATAGCCATAATTATTCCAGCCCGAATACACTACAACACCATTATCGGAGGCGAAAATACCATGTCCGATGGCGCCTCCAATGTCAATCGCTTCGTGGACGCCAGGAATGTAGTTATAACCCGAGATCCATCGGGAGGAAGTCGGCCAGTCGAATACGCCCGTCCCAATCGGACCGCTGGACACAGAGCCGCAGAATCCCGGCCCTAAGATGCTGGCTGCAGCCGGGTTGGAGCGAGTGATGGTGACCATCTGCCAGGTTGGCGCATCGCGGCGCCCGCCGGTAATGAGGATGAGCGAGCCATCCTCGATGTCCGGATTGGCGAAGTCCACGTCAAAGGGGATGTTGTTCCCGGGCCACTCGATGATCGCCTCCGGTTCTGCGTGAAAAGAACCCGCTACCTTAGAGATATTATCGCCCTCCGACCAGGAGTAGAGGACGCCATCGATGGGAGGGATATTCAGTTCCTGCCCCGGCTTAAGCGTATGCGGATCTTGCTCGAGTGTGTACCAGTTCCCCCATAGGATCGTCTCTGCTTTAAGGCCGTATTTTTCAGCGATGCCGAAGAGGGTATCGCCATCCTGAACCAGATATGTAAGGATATCGAAGCGTGGCCGGTCGGGGATAATCGTATGCAGATCGGCTTTACGGTAAATGTAGCTGGCATCTCCAGGGGCGTCGAAGGAGGGCAGTATTTCGGGTTCTAGGGCTGCCGTCTCGGCGGACTCGGTCTCATCGCCAAGAGCGGTACCAGAGGGAGGAGTTTCCGGGCCTGAATCCGTGGCACAGCTCGTGGCAAGTATAAGGAAAATACTCACCAGGACGATGTTGATACGGCTGGCGATGGAGGTTAGGCGACCTGGGTTAGAATAAAGTTCCTTTAACCGCATTTTCTGAGAGTCTCCGGCGCGCGATCATATCAGCGCGGAAGATCACGGTCAAGACGGTGAGCAAACATCCAATTTCATCATATGAGAACTGATGGGAAAGAGAGCTCCAAATTTCCGCGCGAACGAGCTCTTTGACCAGCGATCCATCTTGTGCTCAAGAGACATCCAGACATGCTCTCTAACGTGGCATTGTTCTTGCATGATCCTCGTATGAATCGATGGCGATGGACTGTATCAAGCGTCGAGAATCAAAACGAGAGCGCTATGCCAGGATTCCTATTGGGATAATCTCGCCAGTGACGCAAGATGTAACGGCGGGTTTAATAAGGCACCTGGTTGTTAAGGCAAGTATCAAAATGAAGCATAGAACGATATACCGTGTTGGTTTCATCACCCTATTTATTGGGTTGCTGTTGGGCGCTTGTATGTCTCCTGATGTATCGCCCGAGGTGAGTACCCCCGAGACGAGCGTTACGCCAACCGCGACGCTGGCGATTGAGACGCTGGAGACACCACAGAGCGCAGAAGGAGCCCGACGGGAAGCTCCTATACCCGCCGCACCGCGGCCTCTTGTCTTCCCGACGACAGTTCCAGAACCTGAAGTAGCATGGCGTCCCCCGCCGTACCCTGTCCCCTGGGCCGTACAACCGCAGGATCATTTTTTCTTCGGTCGTCCCATCCCTTCGGGGGAGGTCAATTGGCCGAACGCGCAATACCGATACGGAAGCACATTATTCGGTGCAGAGAGCATGCATACAGGGGTCGACATGGGTGCAGCGCGGGGCACACATGTGTTGGCAGCCGGTCCCGGCGAGGTGGTCTGGGCCGGGTATGGCCTGTATCGCGGGATTGAGGATCCTACGGACCCGTACGGTCTTGCAATAGCGGTCCGCCACGACTTCGGTTATGAGGGGCAACAACTCTACACTGTATATGCCCATCTAGGATCGATTTCGGTCTGGAGCGGGGAACGCGTGATGACAGGAGATTTGCTGGGCACGGTAGGTGAAACAGGACATGCTACAGGGCCTCATCTTCATTTTGAAGTTCGACTGGGAGAGAATCGCTACTTCAGCACTCGCAATCCCGAGTTGTGGATGGTCCCTCCAGAGGGGTGGGGAGTCCTAGCAGGTCGTGTAGAGAACTCCTTTGGAGGGGATCTTCGCGAGCAGTTGGTCCAGATCCGATCTCTTGAAACAGACCAGCGCTGGGATGTATGGACCTATGCCGAAGGCACAGTACACCCGGACGATTATTACAACGAGAATTTTGTGATCAGCGACCTCCCTGCAGGTCCGTATGAAGTCAGAATTGATTTTGTGGGGCGGCCTTTCACAGCTCAATTCCTGCTCCTCCCCGGCAGGGTAAATTTCCTGACTTTCCACGGTAGAACCGGCTTCGTGATCGAGCCGACTCCCACCCCGGTAGACCTGACCCATCCTCCGAGCCCCTAGGCGGCTGAAGGAGCACTCAGCCTCTCCCAAGATATTTTCGAGCGGGAAGCGGAGATGGATGAATCCACATCCGCTTAACGTAATTCAGTGAGAGGCTTAAAGTACTCCCCCTTGGATGATTGAGCGGTTATTTTTTACAGTGATAGACGTCGCTGTTGGCATATGACACCCGTCATATTGTCAGGGCGGCCTTTTGAGTTAATATAAGGGCATCCTAATTATTCGATTCCCGCCTTTAGGGAGGCGCAGTTATTGGTCCAGGGGAAGTGGCATGAAAGAGTTGCACAAATTTGCCGAGAGCGAAGAGATGTATTTGAAGACAATCGCCGAGATTTCTCGTCATGGGAATCTCGTTCCGGTTACAAATATCGCTGAGCAGCTCGGTATCTCGACGGTTTCTGCGAGCGAGATGGTGCACAGGCTTCAGGACCGCGGTTTGCTAGAGCACACACCATACAAGGGTGTGCGGCTAACGGCTGAAGGGCGGAAGCGGGCGGAAGGCATCCTGCGGCGACACCGATTATGGGAATGTTTTCTGACGGAGCGCCTTGGACTTCCCTGGAAACAAGTCCATGATTTTGCCTGCCAGTTAGAGCATGTTAGCGAGGATGCATTGACGGATGCGCTAGATGAGCACCTTGGTTTCCCTTCTTTTTGCCCGCATGGCAACCCCATACCGCCAGCGCAGGGTGTTCTTGAAATTAGGGAGACGACACCGCTTTCTGATCTCGACGTCGGGCAGGAGGGAGTCGTCCTGTGTATCCGTGAGGAGGATGGTGAGATACTGGACTATCTTGATGCTCGTGCAGTCCGACCTGGCAGCCTCGTTCGTGTCGAGGAGATCGCTCCGTATAATGGGCCGCGCTCAGTCTTGATGGATGGAGAGAAGCAGGTTCTGGGTCGAGAGGTGGCAGAGCATATCCTTATTGAGTTGGTGCACGACAACGAAACGGAGTGAGTATTGAGCACAGGAACAGAACGCAAATATAAAGATAGACCTCTCAGCGAAGTACCGTCGGGTGGACGTGTGCGCATGGTTGGATTTGCGCGCCATTGTCGCCGGTCTCGTCGATTGGCAGAATTGGGAATAAACCCGGGCACTGAGATCACAGTTGTTCAGTCGGATCCTGGGCAACCGCTGTTACTGCGGGTGCGCGGATCACAGTTGGCAGTTGATCGCAGGGTGGCTCATCAATTATTTGTCACCCCGCTGGAACCGATGCCCGAGTTTTTACATTGGCGGAGAGGTTGGCGCAGCTGGGGGCGTGGAGGCAGGCCTAGAGGTCGCGGATGGAGAAGCGGACGATCTCGAAGGGGGAGAAGCACTTCACTCAATGACGTTGATCCGATGCAATCCGGTAGAGATGAAGATGAGACATAATACGGATCTGAAAATTGCTTTGGCGGGAAACCCGAATGCCGGGAAAACCACAGTATTTAATCGACTCACCGGTTCGCGGCAGCATACCGGGAACTGGCCTGGTAAAACGATCGAACGTAAAAGCGGTTGGTACAAACACGCTAACATGTGGATAGAGGTTGTGGACCTTCCGGGGACCTATAGCCTTGCGGCGTATTCCGAAGAGGAGATTGTGGCGCGCGACTTTTTACTCGAAGGACAAGCAGACGTCGTTGTTGTCGTAGTAGATGCCTCAAACCTGGAGCGGAACTTATATCTTGTAGTACAGATCCTTGAGCTGCAGCTTCCAGTGATCGTAGCTTTAAACATGACGGATATGGCGGAAACGATTGGTTTCGAGATTGATAGTGACGAATTGTCAGCCGGGTTGGGTGGTGTCCCGGTGACTAGGATGGTAGCCGCTAGAGGCAAGGGCATTGAAGAATTAAAAGAGGAGATATTGCTTTATTCGAAACAACCATCAAAAAACGAACAGCGGGCCATAATGTATGACCAACCCTGATTCTAAACCCGTTTTTCAGATCGATTATGGACCTGAGATCGAGCCTGAAATTGAGAACCTGAGAGCGCTCATCGAAGAGCGCTTCATGCTCCCGGAACAAATTAAACCGCGCTGGCTTGCCGTAAAGGTGCTCGAAGGGGAGACAGACCTTATCGAGCATTTTCTCGGCGTCGAAGATGCCCGTGTTGCACTGGCACAGGTTCTTTCGATCCAGAAGCGGCTGGATGAGCGGATCCCTGAAGGGCTTGATATTGTCATTGCTGACAGACGCTATGAGCGTGTGGGGAGAATCGTAGAACAGTCACTCACACGTCCAAAGGAACCTGCCCGCACGCGCGCAGAGCGTGTAGACCGCGCTGTCACACATCCGTGGCTGGGAATTCCGATATTTATGATAGTGATGTACCTGGTCTTCAGCCTGGTTGTGAATGTCTCAGAGCCGTACCTGGAGTGGGTCGACGCTGTTGTTTCAGGACCGATTACAAACTGGGCAGAAGCCTTACTTTCTTTAATTGGTGCCTCCACCTGGTTGCGTGGGCTGATCTTGGATGGGGCAATCGCTGGTGTTGGCGGTGTGTTGGTCTTTATTCCTGGTCTCGTAGTCCTGTTTTTCTTTATTGGCTTGCTCGAGGATAGCGGTTATTTGGCGCGAGTTGCGTTTGTGATGAATCGCTTCCTCTCATTCTTGGGACTAAACGGAAAGAGCTTCGTGCCATTAATTCTTGGCTTTGGCTGCGCGGTCCCGGGGATTTATGCCACGCGGACGCTCGAGAGCCGCCGCGACCGCCTGCTCACTGCATTACTGGTACCCTTCATGTCGTGCTCCGCGCGACTACCAGTGTATGTTGTCTTTGGGATGGCTTTCTTTGGTCGAAGTGCGGATTGGATCATTTGGGGTTTATATGCGCTCGGAATTACTATGGCGGTCTTGTTGGGATTTTTATACTCGCGGACGCTGCTTCGATCTTCTGAAGAAATGACTTTCCTGATGGAACTGCCTTCTTATCGCTTGCCAAGACTGAGCAATTTGTGGATCCACGTCTCGCTAAGGACGGGCGAATTTCTGCGCAATGCAGGGACGCTGATCCTGGCTGCATCCATGGTTGTATGGTTGCTTCTTAACGTTCCACCGAAAGCACCCGGATTGAAGCAGAGTGCATTCGGGCAAATCAGTGGTTTTGTCGCACCTGTGCTGGAACCAGCAGGTTTTGGGACCTGGGAGGCTTCAGGATCGCTCCTGACGGGCATGGTCGCCAAAGAGCTGGTGATCGCGACGATGACGCAGATCTATCTGGATGGGCCAGGGGAGATCGAAGGAGAAAGCGCGATCGATCCGTTTCGGGATCTGATAGATATTGGAGAGGGTTTTGTTGGGGCTACAATTCGCGCCGGAGAGCGGCTTTTGGACGCCCTCACTCCCGGAATCCAGGTGTTTGGAGGAGAAGGAGAAAGAGAAGAAGGAGGCACGGCACTCAGTTATTCCTTGCAAAACGCTTTCACGCCTTTTTCCGCCCTGGCGTTCATCGTATTTGTCTCGCTTTACACGCCCTGTATTGCCACACTAGGGGCGATCCGCGCCGAATTTGGTGGGTGGTGGGCTCTTTTTTCCGCGGTAAGCCAGACCGGGATGGCTTGGCTTGTGGCGACGCTTGTCTTTCAACTGGGCCGTTTGTTGGTTTTGACATGAGCGGGGCACAGAAAACATCTATTCTGGCGCAAATCTTGGCGGAATTTGACCATGAACGACGCCCTCTATCGAGCCGCGAGCTGGCAAGTATGTTCGGCAAAGACCTCACGGTGGTTGAGGGAATGCTTGAAACGCTGGTGAGGTCAGGGCGGTTGATGGAACTGGGGAGCGATGGACTCTGTGAGCAATGTCCAGCACAAAGTCTTTGTATTATTCTCCCATTGGAGGGGCGTCGATTTTGTCTTGTTCCGCACGAAGGGTGGGAACTCCCTGACGAGCACGGAACTTGCTGGGAAGCAAGGGATCGAGATAGGGAATAATGAACCTGTTTTCATGGAACGTCAACGGCATACGCGCTGCGCAGAAAAAAGGGTTCTTGGCGTGGGTGACTAAGACTCGCCCGGATGTTATTTGTCTCCAGGAGACAAAAGCCCAACCCGAGCAGTTGGATCCTGAGCTGCTCGAGCCAGAAGGCTACCGTTCTTATTGGTCATCGGCGGAGCGCAAGGGCTACAGTGGGGTCGCCCTCTACACCCGCACTGAACCGTTGAGTGTGCAGATAGGTCTTGGGCAAGAGGAATTCGACCGCGAGGGTCGAACCATCTTGGCGGACTTCGATGACTTTGTCCTGCTGACGACCTATGTTCCTAATGGCTCCCGCGACCACAGTCGGGTCCCTTTCAAAATGGCATATAAAAAAGCGCTGCTCGATACTTGCAATGCCCTGCGCTCTGAAGGTCGCAGCGTAATATTCTGTGGGGAGATAAACACGGCCCATCGTGAGATAGACCTGGCTCGCCCAAAACAGAATCAGAAATCGACAGGTTTCCTGCCCATCGAGCGGGAGTGGATCGACTTAGTCGTCGATCAGGGCTACATCGACACCTTCCGCGACCAGCACCCTGAGCGTACCGCGTATAGCTGGTGGGCTTATTGGGGCGGAGCGCGAGAGCGCAACGTGGGTTGGCGGCTGGACTATTTCTTTGTCAGCGCGGATCTCTCAGAAAAAATCGTCTCTGCCGAGATACATCCCGATGTCTTCGGCTCGGACCATTGCCCCGTGAGCCTAACACTGCGATGATGCACGATCTGGGTTGACCGTTAACTCCCTCGATCGAGATACCCCCGATCCGTACTAGCAGATTTCCCCCGCATACTTGACAGGCGCCCACTTTAATGCAAGATAGTAGGTAGTAAACGAACTACTATCTGAGTGAGGCGGGTATGGATCTGGTTCCTGAATTAAACGGCATTGGTTTCACAGACACCGAGGCGAAGGTGTACCTGCTCTTGCTACGCAACAACCCCGCCACTGGCTATCAACTAAGTAAAGAATCCGGTGTTCCGCGCTCGATGGTGTATGAGGCGCTCGGTCGCCTTGACGCACGTGGCGCTGTGTTGAAGTCGGAGGAGGCGAGCGCAACGCTCTACCGACCTCTCCCGCCAGAGACCCTGTTGGAGAGTGTGGATATGGAACACCACAGAAAGATGAAGTCGTTATCTAGCGGTCTCTCTCGTATCTATGAGATTGGATCGGAGGACCTTCTTTGGACGATTCTGGGAGAGACTTCAGTAATCTCCTATGCCACCGAAATGATCCAGTCGGCACAAGTAGAGTTAATGCTTGTTCTCTCTGACCAAGGGTTACGGGAACTTCAGGATGTAATCCAGGCTGCGTTTGATCGCCGTGTTCTCGTAAGGGCTTTGCTCACAGGAATCCTTGAATTGGGTTGCGGAGAGGTGGCCTACCACCCACCTCACGAGAGTGAAGTGCAGGAGTTGACAGACAATATTGTCGTTGTGGCGGATGAGAAAGAGGCATTGATTGCCAGCGGGGATGAGGATAGGAAAGCCACGGTCACGACCAATCGCAACCTGGTCTTGATCGCCCGCCAATTCATCTGGATGGAGTTGTTTGCTCAGCGCATATACTCCCACCTTGATAAGGAATTAATTGCCAAACTGACTCCAGAGGACCAAAAGTTATTAAAAGGATTCGCGCCAGCGAGGGGAAAGTAGGTGGACTGAAATGGAGACATCTCTAGCAAATGCATTTTGGGCGGCGGTGATCACCGCGTTGGCAACAGGGCTTGGCGGGTTACCTTTCGTCTTTGTACGCCGCTTTCCTGCCCGGCTTGCCCACCTGGCATGGGCAGTCGCCGGAGGGATGATGCTTGCGGCGTCTGTTTTTAACCTGATCTACCCGGGGATCGAGGATGGCGGATTCAACGTCGTAGCTGGCGGCATGCTCGCTGGTGCCCTGATCTTCGGTCTGGCCTCGCGGCGGATTTCGCACCATGACTTTACGATCAGCGGGGTGAGCGGCGCCGGAGGGAACCGCATCGCCTTAGTCCTTGGGACGATGTTCTTCCACAGTTTCCCTGAAGGCCTGGCAGTAGGCGTAGCTTTTGGATCTGGGCAAACCCAACTGGGCATAATCATCACCATCGCCATTGCAATACATAATATCCCTGAGGGAATCGCAGTCTCACTTCCGCTGCGCGCCGAGGGGGTCAGCGGGTGGAAGTGCGTTGGTTGGTCAATATTCTCGAGCTTACCTCAGCCGATCGCGGTGATTCCTGCCTACCTGGCCGTGGTTGCTTTTCGGCCCATTCTTCCCTTCGCCTTTGGTTTCGCGGCAGGGGCGATGTTCTTTCTCGTCCTCAGCGAGATGATCCCGGAGAGCCTCGCCAGCGATGTGCAGCGGCAAACGAGCGCGCTGGCGGCAATGGGCGGCTTCATCATGATGATGCTCATCCAGAACGTATTCATTATGTGATTCTATCCAATTTCTCCCCTTGACATTTAGTCCCAACTAATATTATTATAAGGTCAGCCTTAATTCCCGGACTGGTCGAGCCGCTTCACTATGGCGAGATTCGCTGAAGACCACCGGCGCCCTGTTGTTATGGGCAATGAGGCAGGCCTAATAAGAGTCGACCATGATGCAGAGGGTGTATCCCGAGAGGAAACGAGAACAGCATGAGTGATTCGTTAATAACATTGTTAGTTGGCATTGGGTTGCTGTTTGTTGCTCTGTGGGTTTTTTGGCCGGAGAAAGGCCTTAATGCGCGTTGGCAGCGGGGGCGCAGGATGACCGCCCGCATCCGCCGCGAGGATGCGTTGAAACACATCCACAACTGTGAGATGGGCGGGTCAGCGGCATCGATTCAAAGCATTGCCGGCGCATTAGGAGTCAACCTCAACAAGGTGGCAGCGACGTTGTCTGAGCTTGAGGAGCATAATCTGGCTCAAATAAGCAATGGTGGTATCCGCTTGACATCCGCGGGTCGTGAGTCGGCGCTGCATACCTTACGTGCACATCGCATGTGGGAACGATACCTGGCAGATGAGACAGGATACAGCGAACAAGAATGGCATGATCTCGCCGAGCGTTATGAACACGAACTAACACCCTCTGAGGTTGAAGCGCTCTCGGCGAAACTAGGGTACCCCACACATGATCCACATGGAGACCCCATACCCGCGGCGGATGGCGAGATTATCCATCATGGTGGTCAGCCGCTCACCGCAGCCGAGATTGACGTCCCCCTGCGCATCGTACATCTTGAGGACGAACCGGACGTGGTCTACGCTCAGCTCGTCGCCGAAGGATTGCATCCAGGTATGGTGCTGCGGCTCGTCGAACGGAAACCCGAGCGGCTGCGCTTCTGGGCCGGGGGTGACGAGCACACCCTGGCTCCTGTGCTCGCGGCGAATATCTCCGTCGTGGCCCTTCCCGAGATGGAGTCTGAGGAGCCAGTCGGAAAACCGTTGAGCCATTTACAGTCGGGCGAATCAGCCGTTGTCTTGTCGATTTCACCGGTATGTCGTGGTCTGGATCGGCAACGATTGCTCGACTTGGGTTTGCTGCCGGGAACCAAAGTGGGCGTCGAGTTGATTGGTCCGGGTGGAGATCCGAAAGCCTATCGAATCCGAGGTGCGCTGATAGCTCTGCGAGAAGACCAGGCTGACCGCATATTAGTTGAATGAGGAGTGAGTGGGATGGTAGATAAGAGAACAAAGGCTCCGATGAGTGAATGTGCAACCTGCCCCGTGCACAATGCTGCGAACTTATTAAAACTGGGCGTCGACATGAAGGATTGGGATTATGTCGTCGCGCTGGCAGGCAACCCCAATACTGGGAAAAGCACCGTGTTTAACGCCCTTACAGGACTGCGCCAGCACACAGGCAATTGGCCCGGAAAGACGGTCACACGGGCGGAGGGTGGCTTTGAGTATGCCGATCAGCGCTTTAAATTAGTGGATCTTCCTGGTACGTACTCGCTGTTATCGACCTCGCTCGATGAGGAGATCGCCCGAGACTTCATCCTTTTTGGTCAACCGGATGTAACCGTGGTGGTTGTGGACGCAACTCGATTGGAGCGAAATCTGAATCTGGTGATCCAGGTATTAGAAATCACCGACCGGGCTGTCATCTGTTTAAATTTGATGGATGAGGCTCACCGTCACGGGTTGGAAGTGGATGAACGCCGTCTTTCGCGTGATCTGGGCGTTCCCGTTGTGCCCACATCGGCTCGTTATGGCCAGGGGCTGGACGAATTGGTTGCAACGATCAGTGAAGTTGCCTCTGGCAAGTTCACCTATCGGCCGCACAGAATCCAGGCGCTATCGCGCGCCATGGAAGGCTCTATTAAGACTTTAACAAAAGAGGTGAAAGAGGTCTATCCGGATCTACCAAACCCTCGTTGGGTGGCGATGCGTCTCCTCGATGGAGATGAACGAATCATCGAGGCTATTAACAAAGGCGAATTGGGCAGTTTAAGACAAACGGAGAATGAGATCTCGAGCGCTGAGATGGGGCGGAAGCAGGGGGCATTATCATGAGCGATGAGAGATCGGCATCTCCCGAAAAACTTTTAAAGTCTGCCCAGACACTTCGCTGGGAGGTGGGCGGCAACGTGCACGAAGCGCTCACCGAGGCCATTTACACCGACGCGGCGAGCATTGCCGATCGGGCGGTGAGCCGCCCCGAAGAGAGTCCGAAGTTTGATCTCGACCGGACGATCGACAAGATTGTGACTCACCGGTTCTGGGGCTTCCCGGTCATGATCCTGCTTTTCGCTCTTGTCTTCTGGATCACCATCACCGGGGCGAACGTCCCCTCTGCTTGGCTTGCTTCTCTACTGATTGGAAAAGGACACCCATGGTTATCGGAGATTGCCTTGTCGTTGGGCTTCCCGCTATGGCTGAAGGGGCTGCTGATTGACGGGATGTACCTGGCAACAGCCTGGGTTATCAGCGTGATGCTGCCGCCGATGGCGATTTTCTTCCCGCTCTTCACGTTACTAGAGGACTTCGGGTACTTGCCGCGCGTTGCCTTCAATTTGGATAACGCCTTTAAGAAATCCGGTGCTCATGGCAAACAGGCGCTCAGTATGATGATGGGCTTCGGGTGCAACGCCGCAGGCGTTATCGCCACGCGCATTATCGATAGCCCGCGCGAGCGGCTTATCGCCATCATCACCAATAACTTCGCGCTCTGCAACGGCCGTTGGCCGACCCAGATTCTTATCGCGACAATCTTCATCGGTGCGCTGGTTCCTGCTAACCTCGCTGGGCTCATCTCCTCCCTCGCAGTAGTTGGGATTGCCGTTTTAGGTGTTTTATTGACCTTCTTTGTCAACTTGATACTCTCACGAACGATGCTCCGTGGGCAGCCATCCAGTTTCAGCATGGAGCTTCCACCCTACCGACCGCCGCGTATTATGCAGACGATTTATACCTCGCTCATTGACCGCACAATCTTTGTGCTATGGCGTGCAGTCGTGTTCGCGATGCCGGCGGGTGCTGTAATATGGTTGAGCGCGAACATCGCCATAGGCGGAGCGACCATAGCCGAACATCTCGTTTATTTCCTCGACCCGGTAGGCATCCTCCTTGGATTGAACGGGGTGATTTTACTGGCCTACATCGTAGCCATCCCGGCGAACGAAATCGTCATTCCAACGGTCTTGATGTTGACTGTTTTGATGACCGGGGCTGTAGGTTTTGATGCTGGTACAGGGGTTATGTTTGAGCTTGACTCGAAAGCGAGCACGTTGGCCTTGCTTCAGGCTGGAGGCTGGACGTTGCTGACGGCGGTTAATTTGATGTTGTTCAGCCTGGTACACAACCCCTGCAGCACGACGATTTACACGATCTATAAGGAAACCGGAAGCTGGAAATGGACCACCGTGGCGTCGATTATGCCCCTTGTGTTGGGTTTGCTCATGACTTTCTTTGTAGCTCAGATATGGCGGGTTGCGGCTGGTTTTCTTTGATCCCCCGATCCCGGTGCTTTACTTGTGTCCCCAGAAAGTTGAATTGTCCTGACGCGTAATGGAGGATCGGAGCGAGGTTATGCCTGAGCAGTTAACGCATGCGACCGAGGACTATCTTAAGGCCATATATAAGGTATCGGCCACGGGCGGGCGCGCCACGACGATGGAGCTTGCTAATCTATTGAACGTCACTCCGGCGTCTGTCACCGGAATGGTGCAGAGGCTGGCGAGCGACGATCCCTCTTGGGTCGATTATCAGAAACACCGCGGTGTCTCACTGACTCCAGAAGGCGAACGCGCGGCGCTGGAGATCATCCGCCACCATCGCTTGATAGAGATGTTCTTGCACGAAATACTTGGTTATCCATGGGACGAAGTGCATGATGAGGCGGAACGACTGGAGCACGTAATCTCTGAAAACTTTGAGGAGCGGATCGCCAAGGTGCTGGGTGATCCCACTCACGATCCGCATGGGGATCCCATCCCCACACGTGATCTAAAAATCCCTCCAGCATGTGTCACGCGCTTGAGTGATTTACGCCCGGATCAACGCGCAGCGGTTGTGAGGGTGCACGATTCCGACTCCGAATTTTTACGGCACATTGGCGGGTTGGGTTTAAAACCGGAGACGAAGATCTCAATCCTAGAGTACTCTCCCTTCGATGAGAATTTGAAGATCCAGGTCAATGGTCAGCCTGCCCCGGTGATATTGGGCAGGAAGGTTACACAGCAGGTTTTCGTAGATATCCTCTAATTACTTTGAACGCAGCGCTATCCAGCAAACCGTGCACAGGACGTCTTAGCGGGAGATCATTAGGGAAATTGCCCTGTGGGGTGTCTCTTTTATCAACATGCCATCCCGAGGAATAGTTTATGTATAATTCCAAACGATGCCTGTAGAAGAAGCGCTGGAACGACTCCGGCTTGACCCCGTATTTATGAAGAATGTATCGGCATGGGAGCGAATCCCTGCAAGGCCGGCGCGCTACGCAGAATTCCCTTCCAAGGTATCCCCGCGGCTAGTCGACGCGCTGCGGCGCCAAGATATGGCGCCGCTTTTTTTGCATCAAGCTGCGGCTGTGGAAGCTGCCTTGAGAGGGGAAAATGTTGTCGTTGTGACTGGGACAGCATCCGGCAAGACTCTTTGCTACAACCTGCCGGTTTTGCAGACACTGCTATCTGACTCAGAAGCACGCGGGTTATATCTCTTTCCCACCAAAGCCCTCTCTCAGGATCAATCGGCTGGCCTAAATACTTTCCTCGATGTGCTGAATGCTGTCGAGCAGATCCCGGTACGGACCTATGATGGCGACACGCCGCGGGCGCGGCGGCGCGCAATACGCGATGATGTCCGGATTTTAATCACGAACCCCGACATGCTCCACGCTGGCATCTTACCTCACCACCCGCGTTGGGCTGCACTGTTTGAGAATCTACGCTGGGTCGTGATTGATGAGCTGCATGTTTACCGGGGCATCTTCGGATCGAACGTCGCAAATCTTCTGCGGCGCTTGCGCCGCGTTTGTCGGTTCTACGGGTCTGATCCTTTGTTCATCCTCACCTCTGCCACCATCGCCAACCCGAAGGAACTAGCTGAATGCCTGATTGAAGCGCCGGTGACTTTGGTGTCTCAGGACCTGGATGGATCACCGAGATCCGAGAAGCACATCGTGATTTATAACCCGCCCGTCATCGATCCGGCGCTGGGAATTCGCCGGGCATATACCCTTGAATCAACACGTGTTACTGAGTCCTTTCTTAAGGAAAAAGTGCAGACGGCAGTGTTCGCTCGAGCGCGCATGACCACCGAACTGCTCCTTGGGTATTTACGAGATTCGTATGAGCAGATGGGCGGCGACCCAATTGCGATACGCGGCTATCGGGGCGGTTATCTGCCTCTTGAACGAAGGGAAATTGAAAGAGGGCTGCGGAGTGGTGATGTTCTCTGTGTAGTTGCGACGAATGCGTTGGAGTTGGGGGTCGATATCGGTCAGTTGGGAGCAGCCGTCGTTGCCGGATACCCGGGCACAATCGCAAGTCTTTGGCAGCAGATGGGGCGCGCGGGACGGCGCAGCGAGGTGTCGGCTGCTGTGCTGGTCGCTTCAGCCGCCCCACTCGATCAGTTCGTCGCCGCCCACCCGTCCTATTTATTTGAACGCTCGCCCGAAATGGGGTTGATCAATCCAGATAATCTGGCGATCCTGCTGCGCCATCTACGCTGTGCTGCCTTCGAACTGCCCTTCGAAGCCGACGAGCGGTTCGGCTCTGTAGAAGAGGTATCGGTGCTTCTTGATTTTCTAGCCGAAGAAGGTGACCTGCACCGGTCGAATGGGAGCTATCACTGGGTTGCTGACACTTATCCGTCGGAAGGCGTTTCGTTGCGCGCAAGCAGCGATGAGACAGTGGTGATCCAGGATGTGGGTTCTGGACGACCGGTCGTGATCGGCGAGGTAGATTCTGCGACAGCCCCGATTCTGCTTCACGAGGGAGCGGTTTACATTCATGAGGGGCGTATCTACATCGTACTACGTCTTGAGTGGGACAAAGCCATCGCTGAGGTTGAGCCGGCTCAACTAGACTACTACACAGATGCCTCGGAGACAGTCGATCTGGACGTGCTCGAAGTGTTTGAAGCCGATGAAAACAAGCCTGCTCGATGTGCCCACGGCTGGGCACGTGTCACGGCTCAGGCCATATCCTATCGTAAAGTCAAGCGCTATACTCACGAGACTCTCGGGTATGGTGTTATCGATTTACCGCCGCGCATATTTGAGACCAGTGCTTATTGGATGTGGATTGCACCTGAGATGGTCGATCAGATGGAAGCGGACGGTGTACTGCTCCCGCCGCATGATTATGGCCCCGATTGGGCGAGCGCCCGTAAAGCCGCGCGGACACGGGATGGCTTTCTATGTCGGCAGTGTAATGCGCCCGAGCGTGAAAAACGAGAACATGACGTCCATCACATCCGACCCTTCCGCGAGTTCAATTTCATCCCCGGTGAAAACCGAAATGACCGTCTGGCGAATCAGGTCGATAACCTGATCACGCTCTGTTCGACCTGTCATCAACGGGCCGAATCGGCGCGTGGCAAGCGCAGCGCATTGGGGGGGTTAGCCTACGCCATTCGCAATATTGCACCACTCTACTTGATGAGCGATCCGCGCGATCTCGGGGCGATTACAGTTGTGCGTGATAAACAGACCAAAGCGCCGACGATCACACTCTACGATCGGATTCCGGAAGGGCTTGGATTGGCAGAGCGTCTTTATAAGCTGCATGACGAACTTCTGGTCGGCGCCCTCGATCTTGTGCGCAACTGCCGTTGTCAGGGCGGATGCCCGGTTTGCGTGGGACCGGTAGCTCCAGGCGGAGGAGAGGTGAAGGTCCTGACCGTGAGATTGCTGGAGGCACTCATACAGGGGGGATGAGAATACGGGGTAGATAAAAACCCTCTGCGTCTCAGCAGAGGGTTTTTTAACCCGAATTCGCTTAACAAGCAGGTGAAATAATATTTGGATTTAGAAACCTTTAAGGGAGTTGCCTGCAGCGAGTAAGACGTAGCCGACCACGACGAACCAGAAAGCGTAGGGCGAGAGGAAGGGGACGCTTACGAATTTGCCGACGAGACCCAGAACGACGAGGATAACAGAAGCCCAGAAAACCCATTTCTTTGGTGGTGTAAGGCGCATGATTTCCTCCAGAAAAACTATGAATAATGAGATTCGAATAACAAGAATTCGGGTTAGTTTGGAGAAAGTGCACGGTCCATGTGCTGGCTTCCTCCTCGGCTTGTGAGCGGCGATAGAAATATTGGAATCTAATTCTACAAAGTACCGCTCAAAAGGCGTTCGAATTATGGCAGGTTCCCATAAGCCGTAAATGATTTAGGTGTGCCGACTTCAGTCACCCACCACCAGGCAGGTAAGGGTGTCTAACACGCCAGGAATGGGCTGGATCTTAGTGGCCATGATTTTGCCCAAAGCCTTGATATCCTCCGCTTCCACAACAGCCACTGCGTCATAGGGGCCAAAGGCCATATTAGCATCAATGACACCGTCCACGCGGCGGAGATACTCAACAACCTGTTCAATCTGCCCTGCGTGAATTGTAATCAATATATACGCTTTCATTGGCTATCCTTTCGGTTTAATGTTCGGTATGGCGCAAGAATACAGACCAGTACACTGCGGCAACGAAGATCGAGCCGCCGATGATATTACCGATGGTCACAGGGAGCAGGTTGTTGATTAAAAAATTACCCCAGGTGAGTTTTGTGAGCTCTAGACCTGTTGTCGTGACAAAGCCAGGGTCGAAGGACTTGATCATCAGGGCTACAGGAACAAAATACATATTTGCCACGCTATGCTCAAAGCCGGCGGCAACGAAAGCCGTGATTGGAAAAATGATCGTAGCGATTTTATCGATCGTGCTGCGGGCACTGAAGGTCAACCACACCGCCAGACAAACCAGGATGTTGCATAGCAGGCCGAGCATCAATGCCTGAAACCAACCAAAACTAACCTTGCCATTGGCAATTGCTAACGCGCTGGCTCCGACCATGCCTCCGCCAAAGGTGTACTGCCGGCTTAAGAAGATCAGGATTGCGGTTCCAACAGACCCTACGAAGTTTCCGGAGTAGACGATTCCCCAGTTGCGCAGCAACGCTGTCGTGCTCACCTTGCGGCTTGCCCAGGCCATGACGATAAGGTTATTGCCTGTGAAAAGCTCAGCGCCGCCGATGACGACAAGGACCAGGCCGAGGCAGAAGACGAAGCCGGCGAGGAGCTTCGTCAAGCCGAAGGGCAGCTCGCCGGAGGTCCCAGCGGAAATTGTGGTGGCGAAGATCGCGCCCAGGGCGATAAACGCCCCCGCCAGAATGGCCAGGATGAAGGTGCGCAGCGCTGGCGCTTCTGCCTTACTGACCCCGATATATTCGGCTCGGCGCGCCATCTCCGGAGGGAGCAGGGCGTCTATACGCAGTTCTTTATTCATAGCAAGGTACCCTTCTACTAAATCATGATTGTCAGACAACTAAAGAATAACTCCGATATTGCGCCCTGGCAAGGAACGGAGGTCACTTGTGAAAAATATAACTAATCGGAATGTGCGGGGTATCGCCGCGATGTGCTGAGCAGCACAGCGGCCGCTAGCACAAGCCCCCCGCCTACAGTTTGTATTGTTGATAGGAATTCCCCCAGGAAAATCATGGCCAGGAGAACGGTGAAGACCGGCTCAAGTGTGCTATAAAGGGACGCGGTTGTAGGTCCGACGCGCTGCATCCCGGCCAAGAAAGCCCCCAGAGCCATGATTGTGCTGAGAGTTACCATCCCTAAAAGGATGAGGATACTCTCCAGCCCCAGATTAAAATCCAGATTATGGGAGAAGGCACCCGCGAAGGTGAAGCTGATCGCCGCGCCGAGTGAAATCCAGACCAGGCTCACCAAGGGTCCTGCACGGCGGGTGAATCGATCGCTGCTGATGATGTAGGCGGCATACCAGATAGCTGAGCCTAAGACAAAGGCTATGCCGATCAAGTCAATGGGAACGCCGCCTGCTCCTTTAATAATTCGAACTGGGTTGAGCGTCAGGATCACTCCGGAAGATGCTAATGCGAGAGCAACCCACTTTCGAGTGCTAAGTGTTCGCCGGTTCAGGAACCAATTAAAAAGGGCCACGAAGACAGGGTACACATACAACAGCAATGAGTTTAGCGAAGCCGAGTTTCGTTCAAGGGCAGCGAAATAGAGCGCGGATTGGCCGGCGTAGCCGACCGCGCCAAGCAGGATAAGAATAAACACTTGGCGGACATCGAATAATAATTTGCGTCTGCGGAATAAAGCCAGATAGACTGCCAGCAAAGCGGCGGCACCCGCATAGCGGAAGCTGAGGATCGTCACAATGTTGAGATTTGCATTGAAGGCGAGCTTCCCTAGAATCGAGAGGCTGGCGAATCCTGCGGCGGATACAGCGCACAGGCCCGCGCCGGTGAGTCGGGATCGATCTTCGTTGCTGCCTTTTCGTTGCGTTGATGCGAAGAAAACGGGGGGCTGCTGTGATCCGCTGTTGGAGTCAGATGGGTCCATAACAATAAGTATACTTACGCTCTTTTTATTACCAAGTGAGCGAAAATAAACCGAGCAGGATTTCGCGGTAGAATGGACTTTATGACGAGACAACCATTAAGGATGACGGAATGAAAGTTGATGTCCAATCGGAGCACAACCAGGGTCGACCGCCGAGGCGGCGACCGGAATGGATTAAGGTGCGCGCGCCATCAGGTGAGACTTATGAGTGGCTGCGACGGATGATGCGTTCCAAGTCGTTACACACCGTTTGTGAAGAAGCCCGCTGTCCAAATATGGGGGAATGCTGGGGATCTGGGACGGCGACTTTTTTGCTCATGGGCGATGTATGTACGCGCTCCTGCGGCTTTTGCGACATCGAAACGGGGCGTCCTGCACCGCTGGATTGGCTCGAACCTGAGCGCGTGGCGCGCGCCGTACAGGCGATGGATCTGCGCCACGCGGTTATTACCAGCGTAAATCGCGATGAGCGCGCTGACGGCGGCGCACCAATTTTTGCGATGGTTATCCAGAGAATCCGCGAACTGCAGCCGGGCTGCTCCGTCGAGGTGCTCATTCCGGACTTCAAAGGCTCAATCGAATCGCTGAAAATCGTTATGGATGCCCGACCCGAGATTCTCAACCACAACGTAGAGACTGTACAGCGACTCTTTAAGGAAGTTCAACCGCAGGATCATTATGAGTGGGCGCAGGCGACGCTAACCAATGCGAAGAGCTTCGACCCGGATGTCCTCACCAAGTCAGGCATCATGGTTGGATTGGGGGAGACCATGGATGAAGTCAAGGTAGTTATGGAAGACCTTCGCTCTTGGGCCGTTGACATCCTCACTATCGGTCAGTATCTCCAACCCACGAAAGAGCATCTCCCGATTGAGCGATACTATACTCCGGAGGAGTTCGAAGAATTCGAATGTTTTGGTAGAGAGATCGGTTTCAGGTGGGTTGAAAGCGGACCGTTGGTTCGTTCCTCATACCATGCAGAGAAGCAGGTCCGGTCCTTGAGCGTGGTCCACCGCAAATTATATGGAGCCGAAACGAAAAACGCGTGAAGAGTGCCCGACGCTAAAAAAAACAGGATACCCGGGGGTCCTCCCGGGTATTGTTTTTCAATGAAGGGAATCTGGAGAAGGCTCACGGAGACCGAAGATGATTGAATTGCGGGTTATGCCCGTTGGAGAATATCAGACGAACTGCTATCTGCTTGTAGAGACCGAGTTGGGCGAGGGGATACTTGTCGACCCCGGGGATGAGGCACAGAAGATTCTGGAGTGGATAGGGAACACAAATATCACCAGACTCTTACTTACACACGGACACTCGGATCACGTTGGTGCGCTTCCTGCGGTAAAGAAGTCACTGGGAGTAAAAGCAGGGATTCACCCGGCTGACGCAGAGGCTTTCTCCATCCAGGCTGATTACGAATTAACGTCAGGGGATATTTTTAAGTTGGGGGATGCGCATATCGAGGTTGTTCATGTTCCTGGCCATACACAGGGAAGCGTCGCCCTAAAAATCATCGAAACTGACGGGTTTAATCATGCCTTGGCCGGGGATGCGGTCTTCCCTGGGGGGCCGGGACATACGCAGACACCAGAGGCGCTGGCAACGGCGCTCGAATCATTGGCCTACACGGTTTTTACCTGGTCTGATTCGGTTCGATTACACCCCGGTCACGGGGAGTCGACGACAGTCGGTGCAGAGCGCGCGGCGTTCGAAACCTTCCAGGAAAAGCCACTTCCGCCCGATCTATGTGGAGATATGTCCTGGGCTTGATCAGTACCTGGATGCAAGCGGAGCGGATGGATAGCGTATGAATAATCCCGGAATGATTGGGGTAGGATTTATTCGACTTATCGCCTTGTGAGGTGTAATGGGAGAATACCGTTTTTTTCATCCGATTGAGATACGCTATGGCGATATTGATGCCCAACGCCATGTGAATAATTCCCGCCACTTCACCTACATGGAGCAAGCGCGGTCGAAGTACATAAGGGCGCTTGGCTTATGGGAAGGATCAGATTTCGACGCGATCGGGATCATCCTCGCGGAGCAAAGTTGCCGCTACATAAGCCCGATCCAATTAGAGAGCGACATTATAGTAGGGGTTCGCTCTGTACGTCTCGGGGAGAAAAGTATAGAGACTCAATACTCGATACAGGACTCGCAAACAGGAGATGAACTAGCTGTTGGGCAAGCGACATTGGTTGCATATGATTACCAACTGGGCAAATCCATCCCTATTCCAGAGCACTGGCGTGTCGTCATCGCCTCGTTTGATGATATTTAATATTACGACTGGAAAACGAAACGAGTTGTTGCGGCATTTTTATCAGGCGGTTTTGCATTACCCAGCTCCAATTCCCAGATAACATTCTCGATCGCTGAGGTATCAAGAGAGGAATCGATAAATGAATTTAGATGTAGCGCTTCCCCCGGCATCACTTAAGGATGTGCCGGCGATTGCCGCAGCGGTGGAGAGAAGGCGCTTTGATGGTCTCTGGTCACCAGAGACACAGCACGATCCCTTTCTCCCCCTGGCTCTGGTGGCAGAGCATACGAGCAAGGTACATTTTGGTACGGCAGTGGCGATCGCCTTCGCTCGCAGCCCGGCAAATGTTGCGTATACAGCATGGGATTTGGCCGCCGCATCGCGAGGAAGATTTATTCTGGGGTTAGGGACGCAAGTAAAACCGCATATCGAGCGACGCTTCGGAATGCCCTGGCCAGAGTCACCCACAGGCAAGCTGCGCGAGTTCGTTTTAGCCGTGCGCGCGTTTTGGTCTTCATGGCAGGGGGAAGGGCGTCTGAACTACCGGGGTGAATATTACAAGCTCACCTTGATGACACCATTCTTTAACCCCGGGCCGATTGAGCATCCTGATATTCCGATCTATTTGGCAGGGGTGAACCCCGGCCTGTGTCGATTGACCGGTGAAGTAGCCGATGGTTTCCATGTTCACCCACTGCATACAGAGCGTTACCTGCGTGAGGTTGTACGCCCCGCGATCGCAGATGGCGCCAAGCGAGGGGAACGAGATGAAGACAAAATCAAGCTTTCAGCATCCACATTTGTCGTGACGAATGATCAGCAGGAAATGTTTGTACGCTCGCAAATCGCATTTTACGCATCCACACCTTCCTACCGTCGAGTGATGTCACTCCATGGTTGGGATGACGCTGCCGAAGAACTTTCGTCTCTGGCTCGACGGGGAGAGTGGGAGGCGATGTCGGATCTGGTGGATGATGAAATGCTGGCGACCTTCGCGGTGGTTGAGAAACCCGATGCGCTGGCGAGTGCGATCAAAAAGCGCTATGCGGGACTTGTGGATAGGATCACTCCTTATTGGTCGTTTCACCCTGGCGATGACGATGATTTCTGGAGCGTCCTCGTTGATGAGTGGAGGCGTACGTGATCATCGTCGATGGCCATGAAGATATGGCGTGGAACGCCCTCACTTTCGATCGAGATTACAAACGTTCAGCGCTCGAGACGCGGGCGATAGAAAAGACGACATCCATACCAGCGTGGAACGGGGATACGATGCTCGGTTGGCCGGAGTGGGTCCAGGGCGGTGTAGCGGTGGTATTCACAACGCTCTTTTCCACGCCACTTAGATGGAAGAAAGATCCCTGGGACGTTAGATGTTACGCTGATGCCAGCGAGGCATACTCGCTCTATCGCTCCGATCTGGCATACTACCATCGCCTGGTAGAAGAACATGCTGAGAAATTCCATTTGATCCTCGACAAGCTCGAGCTTGGAATCACGGAGTCGGCTTGGCGGAAGGCCGAGGATGAAGAGCGAAGCGTAGGAATGGTTTTACTCATGGAAGGAGCGGATGGTGTGCGGTCGCCGGGAGAGCTGCAAGAGTGGTTCGATGGGGGCGTTAGGATACTGGGTCCTGCCCGGGCCGCTACTCGTTACGCTGGAGGGACAGGAGAACCAGGTCCTTTAACCGATCTTGGCCGCGAACTCCTGAACGCCATGGCAGATGTTGGAATGATCTTGGATATAGCACATCTGGCTGATGATGGGGCTGTAGAAGCGCTGGATCTTTTCCAGGGGTCGATTCTTGTCTCACATACAAGCCCGCTCGCCCTGGTGCCCAGTGCGGATAAACCCGAACGGCACATCACCGACAACGTTATACGACTAACCGCCGATCGGGAAGGGGTAATTGGTTTACTGCTCGGGAATCGCTTTTTGAAAGATGGGTGGAAGCCTTCGCAAGATAGAAATGATGTAACCCTGGCAGAGGTGGCGACGGGGATTGATTATATTTGTCAGATGCTCGGAGACGCTACGCACGTTGGCATTGGAAGCGATTTTGATGGTGGTTTTGGTTTGGACAAAGTCCCTCAAGGGCTTGACAGTGTGTCTGACTTGCGGTTAATTGGCGAGTCGCTGGACGCACGCGGCTATAATCAAGAGGCTATCGAAGGGTTTCTTGGGGGAAACTGGCTGCGATTTTTGCAAAGAGCATTACCGGAGAACTGATTCTTATGCGCGCTCTCACTCGACTGAAAGTACAACTTGCGCGACTCTGGATGACTGTAATGTTAGTCGGCCTACTGATTTTTATGGTCGGCATCCAACCCGATCTAATCGGTATGAACCGCAGCGTAAGCGTCGGTTTTGTTCAGATTGGTGTCTGGCTTACGGGGTTGGCGATTCTGCTGGTAGCGGCTTATTCAACTGTGCGAGTAATTCGCAATGGAAAACCCAACTCTTTGCGAGCGGACATAGGAATAAGACTAATAGCGACGGGCTACGTTGTGGCTGCTGTAGGATCGCTGGCTGATTTCATCGGTGTTGGCGCCCACCGAATGCCGGTAGTCCACTTTGGATATATTCAAATGATTGGTCTGGTAACGGGTGTGTTGCTCAGTATGCTCGGTGTGATTCTTTATATGCCCTGGTCAAAGAAAGCAACGACCGGAGAAAGTGCGCCTGACCCGGCGGAAGAGATTTCAAATCTTGGGATAGAATCGCTCCATTGATTCCCCTATTTATAAAAGTGACATCATGATTGGATAGAGAGTTGGCCTTCCTGCAGGGTTGTTTTTAGTTAAGAGCTTTAAGGTGGACACGGCCGTCGGGGTAATAGGGGATAAGCAAGAGCTGAATTGTAATGACTCTCGTCCCTTGTTAAGTAATAAAGCGTAGGGGCCGACCCGTGAGTCAGCCCGTCAGCAGCAAGCAATCAGTTATCCTCCGGTTCACATGCAGACCTCAATGCGCAGGTGCAGCCTGCGACCGGAAGCTCAGCTTCCTGACCCAATATAATCCAGAGTTTGACCTATTCAGCCACCCTCTCGCTGGAGTGACCGGGGAATACTTTTTCTCCGGGTTTGATCGCAGCGTAGGCATAGTTAACAGCAACGGTGACCTGGCCATGACCGATGACGATCAAATTGAGTGGGTCGAGATTCTCTTGTAGAGCGACGTCACCAGCGGCGTATATTCCCGGGAGATTGGTTTCCATTTTACTGTTGACTTTAATATAGCGGCGGCCGATTGTCTCCAACCCCCACTCGCGAATCGGTCCGAGGTCGGCTTTGAATCCGAGCGCCAGGATGCCGGCATCGACATCGATTGTTGTTTCGTTACCTGTGCGATTGTCGAAAATCACAGCACGCTCAAGTCTCTCATCTCCTTGGAATTCACGCAGTTCATAGAAGATGCGTGTATCAACAGAAGAGTCTTTTAACGCGTTCACGGAAGTATCGTGTGCACGAAAACCCTCGCGTCTATGGATCAAGGTGACATGCTCGGCGATCGGTTCAAGCGCTAAAGACCAGTCGACGGCGCTGTCGCCTCCTCCGACGATGAGAACGCGCATCCCAGCATAAGCGTCGACATCCTTGACCCAATATTCCACCCCCGTACCTTCAAAACGCTCAATACTCTCGTTCTTAAGTTTGGTTGGACGGAAGGCGCCGATACCTGCAGCGATCACGACAGTGCGAGAGTAGTGGGTGTCCTTGTCTGTATCGATGATCCAGCACTCCTGCCCACCATCACCCCCAGGGAGAGGTACCTGCCTGAGCGTTAGCGCCCGTTCCCCGAGCGCCATAACCGGCTTCCACTGAGAGGCTTGTTCGGTCAGACAGGAGGCGAGCTCCTTCGCTAGAATCGCTGGAAATCCGGGAGTGTCGTAGATCATCTTATCGGGGTATAACGCGATCAACTGACCGCCAGGTTGCGGTAGGGCATCGATGACCTTTACCTTCATCTCGCGCAAGCCGGCGTAGAAAGCCCCAAAGAGTCCCGTAGGACCGGCACCGACGAAGGTGATATCAAATACATCAACGTTATGCTTAGGGTTCATCATTTATGGGCATTCCTCCGTGCTGCGTAGATTGAAACGAACAGAGTATAAAAGCACTCAAAAAAGAATCTCAATGGGAGATGCGGCTTGGTTCGTGGTAGCCACGCCCTTCAAGGTGATTATTCTAGGCGAAGGAAGTTACGCGCCGGCCAGGAAAAATACCACTACTAAGGCAAGTGCGGAGATTAATCCTGAGGCAGCGAGAAATAGCACCCGTACAGCACTCCATGGCTGCCGATCCACTAATCGACCGTTTTCTCCCGAGGTCCAGACAGCCTCAAAGCGCGGCCCAAGGAAGAATGTGAGGGCAATGCCAGCCAGTAAGCCGCCCATGTGACCCCAATTGTCAATTCCAGGCATAAGACCGAGACCCAGGTTCAAGAGCGCCACAAGCACGATCTGGCGTAATTGTATAAGGCCAAAACGACCGAACAGACCGCGGTGAAGGTACAAGAAAGCCCCCAACGACCCCAGTAGACCGAAGATTGCACCGGAAGCGCCGGCCGAGGGGTATGGGCTGAAAGCCAGGCTTAGAATCACCCCCGCGATTCCACAAAGCAAGTAAACAGCAACAAAACGAGCTGTGCCGAAGAAGCGCTCCACAGCCGGACCGATTGCGTAGAGCGAGTACATATTGATTAAGACGTGGGGAACTGTGACGTGAAGAAATATAGGAGTGATGAAGCGCCAGATTTCGCCTGAAAGGATTTCGGGACCCGATTTCGCTCCCGACTCTAACAACCAATCGATTTGAAATAACTCGACCGAAAGGAACTGTCCCAGAAAAACGACCAGGGTGATGGCGATTAAACTGAAAGTGCCCGGGAATTGTTTGAAGCCAGGGCGCGATTTCTTGGGTTGTGCGTTAGATCTGGTGGGAGGAGAAGGCTGAGCGTGTTCTACCGGTGGGGGGGGCTGGGTCATAGCCGCACCTGTCTTGGATTCGTACGTCGATGTTCGGAGGCGACAATCGCCTGGATAGCATCTACAGTTGCATCGAGCTGATCGTCTGCGTTTACAACGTAGTAGTCGAAGAGCTCTACCTTGTGTAATTCCTCGAGAGCAGTTTCAATCCGCAGCTGAAGTTTCTCCTCGGATTCCGTCCGGCGCGCCTTCAAACGGGCAATGAGTTCCCCCTCGTTCTGCGTTGAAAGGAAGATCAACAATGCATCGGGGTAAAGTTGGCGGATCGTCTCAGCGCCCTGTACGTCAATGCGCATGATGACATCCCGGCCGCTGGCGAATGCATCCCGCACTTGCTGTCTGGGAATACCTTTATGCTCATCATAGACAAGCGCGTGTTCCAATAACTCGTCCCGCTCTATCATCGTGATGAACTCATCCGCGCTGACGAAGAAGTAATCGACTCCTTCAATTTCCCCTTCCCGCTTCGGTCGTGATGTTGCTGTGACCACGAAATGGAAAGGTAATTGGAGCTCCTTCATGCGCTGAAGAACGGTGTCTTTCCCAACCCCAGAAGGGCCAGACAGCACGATGAGCAAAGGCTGCTCTTGTTTTTTGATGAACTCACGGTACATGTATTGATACCTCCCAGCGCGGTCAGTATAATCTATTTATGGGAGGGAAAAATGCCGACGTATGATTATTCGTGCCGCGACTGCGGAAAACACAATTCGATTTATCAGGCTTATGAGGAGTACGGTGTAGCTTCTGTTGTCTGTCAGTATTGCAGCAGCGAAAATATGGAACGAATTATTGGCAGAGTTCGAGTCGCGCGCTCGGAAGAATCCCGGATCGAAAACCTGGCGGATCCTAGTGCGTGGGGAGACTTCGACGAGTCAGACCCTCGTTCGATGGCAAAGATGATGCGTAAAATGGGCAACGAACTGGGCGAGGAGATGCCGCCTGAATTTGATGAGGCTATCGACCGGCTCGAGTCTGGAGAAAGTCCGGACGAGATTGAGAAGAGTATGCCTGATCTGGGGATGAACGAGGGCTTTTAGGCCGAAGCATCGACTGCGGTTAGCATAACTCCTCTCGTCCCTCCTGTTTTTACGCTATCCAGCGCTAGTGAATATCATGAGCACTTGTTTTGTGACGGCCAACCCGAGTTTCTTGTGTTCAGAAGCATCAAGGTGAGAGCCGTCAATTTCGCTGGAGCGGACAATCTCACCAGTATTTAGGAACGCGCAATCGAAATTTGCGGCGATCGACGCGTATCGCTCGGCAAAGAAGTAAGATTGGGTCACCGCACGCTCGCGAGTCTCTGTCTCACTCGCAGTGGATCCGATGGGCGGGGGGGCAAGGAGAAGGACGGCGGGAGCGCTGCCTCCAGGACCAGCTTCGCTGTGGCGGATGATGTCCAATAAGACATCGATGCCTTTGCCGACATTCTCCGGGGAAATGGAGAAGTTCATTAGTAAATCATTGGTGCCCAGCATCAGGATGACGAGGTCCAAAGGGGCGTGGTTTGTGAGAGCGGAGATGAGATCGGTTTTAGCTGTATTGAAGCCAGCGAATGTCTTACCCTCGACAGCCGTTCTTCCGTTTTGACCCTCTTCAATTACCCGATAATTCTCACCCAATTCGTTTTGTAGAACACCCGGCCAGCGAATGTCCTGCGGATAACGCTCCCATGTAGCCGGGTTAAACCCCCACGTGTTTGAATCGCCGAAGCATAGCAAAGTAACCAATCCCAAGCTCCTTCTTTGATGTTGTTTCTTTTGTCGTAAGGGCGCAGCGCCGCGGGAGATTCACGGCTGGCTATTAACTGAAGTGCGGGTATGAGCACGTGAGGAGGGTTTCTTACCTATTTGTCCGTATCCGCTGGTTCAGGCTTTAAGCGGGCCATAACCGCGCGCCGCATTTCATCTTGTAGCGCATCAAAGGATTGCTCGGCGCTGAGGATAACCCAGCGCTCCGGAGTCTCGGCTGCCAGTTTGAGATAACCACGACGTACGCGGCGGTGGAAGTCGAAGTCGTACGCGTCCATGCGGTTCCAGTTTCCATCAGCCTCACGGCGTTGCAATCCTTCTTCAACGGGAAGATCGAGCAGAAGTGTGAGATCGGGGGTGAGGCCACCTGTTGCGAAATTGGTGATCGTCTTTAGTGTTTCCAGTGGTAGACGTTGTCCATATCCCTGATAAGCCAGCGATGAGTCAAAGAAACGGTCAGAGATGACGGTCAAGCCTTTTTCCAGGTTGGGGCGAATAATTTCGGCAATGTGCTGTGCGCGCGAAGCGGAGAAGAGCAGGAACTCTGTGTGTGCATCCATGTCGGTATTATCGAGCTGCATAATCACATTCCGGATCTGATCCCCTATTGGAGAACCGCCCGGTTCACGGGTAAGCAGAACCTCGATGTTCTCGGAGCGCAGGTATTCTGCAAGGCATTGTGCCTGCGATGTTTTTCCCCCTCCGTCCGGGCCTTCCAAAGTGATAAACATACTCAATTGCGAAAAATCCTCACGCGTCTGTGGGGTTCCTTCCCATAGGAATGTGAAACAAGGTTTGCCTGGCGAGCCATCTGATGCTGTAGACGGCGAATGTAGGATGATGTGGGCGAGAGATCGATCGAGCGAGTGCCATCGAGCACCCTCTGTATCGCGCCGTTCGCCTCCTCAAGAGCCTTGTCCATGGATGGGTCGTCGAAGCTCGATGAGCGTAAATTGTACAGGTCAATCAGAAAACCCTCCATCTGATTGACGGTATTGGAGCGCAGAACATAAATCGGCATCCGCCGGTTTTCTGCGTCTTTGATCACTCGAGGGCGCTTACGGAAATTAGATCTAAGGGTAACAAGTACCTCCGCATCACCGAGAGAATCTGCTAGCACCGAGGGTACACCAAGGCGCTTGGATGCCTGGCGTAAGCGATTGCGAGCGACGCCGAAGGGAAAGATGCGTATTGGAGCCAGGGGTTTTCCCGGCATGTGGGGCGCCGTCGGCGAATAAGGTAGCCCGTCTGCATTGTTCTGTGGAGCGGTGGGAAGAGCGGTCTGCCGCCGGTAGCCGGATTGTGGGGTGGGGCTGGCGGATGTTGATGCCCTGCTGGGTATTTCTTTTTTTATCTCGCCGTCTTTATCGCGGTAACGCAATTCAGGATGAAGGGGTCGACCCCGCAGCATAGCATCGACGGCAGCAGAGACATCGTGGTGGACAGCCAATCGTTCGCGATCCAGAATTTCTACCAACACATTAAAAGTTGGCGCTGCGCGGCGCTCAAGCACTGTCTTTTGTGTGCCGCGGCGACGGGCTTCTTCGTCTGATAGAGTCACCGACTCTATGCCGCCGATTAAGTCCGAGAGGGTAGGATTGAGCAATAAGTTCTCGAGCGTGTTTCCGTGGGCGGTACCGATCAGTTGGACGCCGCGCTCAGCGATCGTGCGCGCCGCGATGGCCTCAAGCTCGCGCCCGATCTCGTCGATCACAATCACCTCAGGATTGTGGTTCTCCACGGCCTCGATCATAACCTCGTGCTGAAGCGTAGGTTCTCGCACCTGCATACGGCGGGCGCGACCTATCGCCGGGTGCGGCACGTCGCCGTCCCCGGCGATCTCGTTGGATGTATCAACGATGACGACTCGTTTCTCCTCTGCCAGGATGCGCGCTGCCTCACGCAGCATCGTCGTTTTGCCAACAGCAGGGCGACCGAGGAGAAGGACGCTGGTGCCGCTGGTGATGAAATCCTGGACAATGTCGATCGTACCGTAAACAGCTCTGCCTACCCGGCAGGTGAGGCCGATGATTTCCCGGTGGCGGTTGCGGATGGCAGAGATTCGGTGCAGGGTGCGCTCGATGCCGGCGCGATTGTCGGAATCGTAGTCGCCGATACGGGACACGACATAATCGATCTCTCTTGGAGATACCTCTCGTTCACTGAGTTCAACCTCGCCGTCTGTAAACCTCGCAGTGGGAGTGCGGCCCAGATCAAGAATGATCTCCAGTAGATCATCAGGGCGATTGATCTTCTCAATCGCACTGGTGATTTCGGGCGGCAGGACATCAAGTAGGTCGGTTAAGTTATCGGTAATGCGTTTCTGGGTCATAAGCTGTGTGTGCGCTTCGGTGTGGATTTGTGTTGGACGGTGGTGGCAAAAGGCGCCGATGGCTCAGGCTGTTTCCCGTCGAGCGCTGGCATCTTAACTCGGACTTGCCGGTGGACCGAAACGGCGAGGCGCTTAACCATTACCGCCTGGTTGCTGCAAGGCTCGAAACCGAGCTGGTTGAGTGATTGGCTGAGTCCTCCCTGGTACGAACGAACGCAGATAAAAAGCGGGCGCCTTTGGCTAGGCGAAAAGTCGAGAAGGAATCCCGATAAAAGAGATTCGTCTAATTCAGCTGCGGGGTGAAAATAGGGCTGCACCCAGACACCTTGTGGCCCTCGCTCAATATCCAAGAAGCCCAGCAGCTCACCTTGTGACCAGTACACAAGGCATCTTTCATGGCGGGAGGGAGGAGGTTCCACTTGCTGGACCAGGGCTGGGACGAGGTTGGTGTATAGGCTTTGAATCGCGATGTAGTCGCGGTCTGTAGCAGGACGCCAGGTCTCATAGTCTGGCATTGCTTGTCCTTCGACACTGCTCTCAAGGCGCAATATACGCTGGCGTGAATAGATGGCGAAACCTGCTGCGTGCAAACTATCAAAGCCGGGGTCGCACTCATCGATCTCGGCGATTAAAGAGGGTGCGCCCCGCTCTCCGGCCATATAAGCCATTGCTTCTAGCAGGCTGGTGCCCTCTGGTCTGGAGAGAATCTCGCGCGGACTTATAAAGACCAAACGCGCAGGAAGTTGATTGTTGCGAATTAGAAACTGGCCGGCTGCCGATAATTCGCCGGAATTGTCCGCTCGGGAAACCAGGGTGCAAACGTTGCCACCGGGGATGAGCGTACTTAAGGGCGCACTCCTAAGAGCAGGTGCCCCGTGAGTAAACATGAGCCTGGTGTCAAGGCACATCCCGCGATTACGGAGTTTGTGCAAGAGTATTAAGTCGCGCCAATCACACGGACGAATTGACATAGATCACGTTTCCATAAGGGACAGGAAATAACGGTGGAAGCGGTCGTCCCCGGTTAATTCCGGGTGAAAGCTTGTGGCAAGGAAATGTCCCTGCTTCGCGGCAATGATAATGCCATTATCTTTATTGTTGGGCAAGTGGGCGACAATATCAACCTCGGGTCCGACGCGGGCGATCAGGGGAGCACGGATGAATATCGCCGGGAATGGTGTCTTGGCATCCTCCAGGACAGCCACGTGAATATCAGCCTCGAAGCTATCGGCCTGGCGGCCAAAGGCGTTGCGTTCGACTGTGATATCCATTAATCCTAATAGATGTTGGCGCTCCAGGGTGTCTTTCGAGAGGAAAATTGCACCGGCGCATGTTCCCCATATCGGGCGCGTCTGGCCGAAGGTTCGTAGTGGTTCCAGCAGATCGAACGCGAGGGCTAGTTTCCCGATCGTCGTCGATTCGCCGCCGGGAATGATCAAGGCCTCAATATCATCCAGGTGGGAAGGTAGGCGAACCTCGACACCTTCGGCTCCCAGCCCGCGCAAAATGGCAAGGTGTTCGACGAAATCTCCCTGCAGCGCCAAGACCCCAACTTTCATCATCCTGCAACCTTCTGTTTCCCGCTCCAGGCCTCGATCTCCATTGCGAAAACGGAGGTTCGCTGTAATTCTGCGTCTGTGATGGGCCTGTAATCATCACCTGGCCGTAACTGAGGGAAATACTTATCAAGCAACCCTTGCAGACCATAGCGTTGTTCTGATATGTCGTCGGCTATACGTGCGCTCCCGAAAACCGTAACACTAGCATACTCGGTGCTGAATTCAATCGCCGTCTCAGCGGGCAGGAGACGGCCCATGGCTGCTACACTGAAGCATATCTGGGGGTTGGTCTCGATGTTGCTGCGGGCGCGACCTTGGAGGGCTGTATGGAAGTAAATGCGCTGGTTGTTCTCGTCATACCAAAAAAGGTTTGCGTGTATGAAGGGTTGGTTATCGGAAACGGTAGCGATAAAACCGAACTGAGAATCGCGCAGAAGCGCTCTTACCTCTGACTGGTCTTTAATTTCCCGGTCGTGCCGTCGCATCCGGGTTCTATCATCTGCGGAGTCGAAAATCGCCGCCCTCCCGAAGAGATCTACCAGCCCCTCTCGGCCAGCCGTTCTGTCTGGGGAAGTTCGCTCACTTCAATGCCGACCATCGGCTCGCCCAGCCCTTTGCTGATCTCTGCCAAAATCTTCGGGTCGTCGTAGTGCGTAACAGCCTCCACGATGGACTTAGCCCGCAGAGGGGGATCGCCCGATTTGAAAATACCCGAGCCGACAAAAACACCGTCCACACCAAGCTGCATCATGAGTGCGGCGTCGGCCGGAGTGGCGATGCCTCCGGCGGCAAAATTAACCACAGGCAGATGTCCCAAATCCTTGGTTTCCTTGATCGTCTCGAAGGGGGCGCCGATCTCTTTGGCAAAGGACATTAACTCTTCATCGGGCATGTTCTCGAGGCGACGGATGGCGCCGAAAACGGAACGTGCGTGTCGGACCGCCTCGACGACGTCACCCGTGCCAGCTTCGCCTTTCGTGCGGATCATCGCTGCACCCTCTCCAATGCGGCGCAAGGCCTCACCAAGATTACGGCAGCCGCATACGAAGGGGATCTTGAACAGATGCTTATTGATATGGTGCGCTTCATCAGCAGGCGTTAAAACCTCCGACTCATCGATGAAGTCAACCCCAAGAGCCTCGATGATCTGGGCCTCGACGAAATGACCGATGCGGCACTTCGCCATGACAGGGATTGTGACAGTCTCCATAATCTCCTGGATTAGAGCTGGGTCGCTCATGCGAGCCACGCCTCCATGGGCGCGAATATCAGCAGGGACGCGCTCAAGTGCCATTACGGCGACAGCGCCGGCCTGCTCGGCGATACGGGCGTGTTCTGCCGTGACCACATCCATGATCACGCCGCCCTTAAGCATTTGGGCCAAGCCTTTCTTTACGGTGAAGGTGCCAACTTTCTTATCCATAGTTATCTCCGCGCAAGGGTAAAACAAACTTAATTTGATTCTACCACGATAGACACTTCCCTGAAGTCAAACCAGGGTGTTTGATGCTTGACACAGATACGTTGGCGATGTACAATTAGTACAATAATACAAAGAGACAATTGAGACAATAGCCCTATGTTTACTGAGCTGGATTTCAGAAGTCATGTCCCTATCTATACGCAGCTGGTGGATCGAATCAAGCATCTTATCGCATCCGGTGTGCTAGGGCCTGGCGATCAGTTACCAACCGTGCGGCAAATGGCAGCGGAATTGAGAGTCAATTTTAATACCATCGCTCGAGCCTACCGCATACTCGATGAAGAAGGCGTGATCTCCACACAGCAGGGTCGCGGGACCTATGTGTTAGATCCCATGCCGCCGGAAAAAGCAACGCGTCTCCGCAGCGCTGCTTTGGAGGGAATGACAAAATCCTTCCTGGAGCATGCCCATCAAGTGGGGTTTAAGCCGGATGAAGTTACGATGTTGTTGGATAAGTTGATCGATACCTGGCGGAAAGAAGGCGAACCGCCCAGGATTGAGGAATAACCAAGCCTCATTAAGCAAAGCAAACAAGGATGGATGACCATGAGAAAACGACGTAGTCAGACTGAGCACGAGGCCATAGGCCAACCAGACAAGGAGACAGACACACGCATCCCAGGCGTGGCGTTCATGCTCTTCCTGGTTCTGATTATATTCACAGCACTGGCCGTGTATTTTATGGTGAAATACAACGTAGCAGACTCCTGGGTTTGGACAACGGCATGCATAGGTACCCTGATCTCCGCATACATTCTCCTGGCCCTGAAAGTAGCCGACCAGTGGGAAAAGGCAGTGGCGCTGCGTTTTGGCCGCTTCACAGGCCTGCGTGGTCCGGGTATCTTCTGGATCGTTCCGGTTGTGGATCGGATACCGGTTTGGATCGATCATCGTGTGATGGTGACTACATTTAGCGCGGAGAAGACGCTCACTAAGGATACTGTTCCTGTGGACGTGGATGCGGTTCTCTTCTGGCTGGTCTGGGACGCAGAAAAAGCCGCGTTAGAAGTGGAGAACTATCGAATGGCGATAGCCTGGGCTGCGCAGACTGCGCTGCGGGAGGTGATCGGACAGATGGATTTGGCCGACATCCTGATCGGTCGAGCGCTCATGGACCGAGATCTGCAGAAAACCATCGATGAGCGGACGACGCCCTGGGGGGTGACAGTGCAGTCCGTCGAGATCCGCGATGTTGTGATCCCTCAAGAATTAGAGGATGCGATGAGCAGGCAGGCCCAGGCGGAACGCGAGCGGCAGGCGCGAGTGATTTTGGGCGAATCTGAAAAACAGATCGCGCAATCCTTCGCTGACGCTTCTCAGGCGTATCTCAATAATCCGACCGCCCTACACTTGCGGGCGATGAATATGCTCTTTGAGGGTCTGAAGGAGAAGGGAGCGCTCGTGATCGTGCCCTCAAGCGCAGTAGACACCATGAACCTGGGAGCCGTAGCAGGCATGACCTCGTTAGCGGCAGTAACTGGATCTCTAGACGAGCAAAGCGAACCGGAGGGTGTGTAAGTGTCGCCGAATAGGGAATATCGAGTAGAAGCACTCGGGGGCTTGGTCGTAAGCGCAAAACCCGAAGACCTGGAGGAAATGCTTAATAGAGCAGCAGAAGATGGGTGGGCGTTCTTGGCCACAACATCCCAAAATAATTCGGCGCGCCTCTGGGTCATCTTACATCGGGAAATTGGCGGATCGCGGAAAGAATCACGGCGCAGCGGCAGCTGGTTTTCTGAGTGGGGATAATGGCGTAGCGGGTATGTTTCACGTGGAACACGGCCATCGGGTTTCACGTGAAACATGTTGCTGAGTGCAGTTGTAAGGATGGAAGTCGTAGTTGTTGGTCCGGTTCATTGTGTGTCGCTGACTGGACGAGTGTCCTTGTTTCATTGAAAAACAGGATAGAATACCAGCGATGCGGCTGAAGATGGAAGGGGCTCTTCGGCTGTGGTGTAAGGCGTGTAGGACGGGCCGCGTCCAGCGGTTCTCGTTGTGTCGTCTAGCCAAGACTTGCCCACACGACCGGCCTCCGGGGGTGATCTATTATGCTTACTGCGGTGCATTTACTAAACGGTTTGTTGATGATCGCCCTTCCTCTGGTTTTGGGAGTCATGTTGGCGAGGCGCTGGCGACTTAGTTGGGGTTTGTTCGGCGCGGGGGCGGCGACTTTCATCGCATCGCAGCTTTTGCATATCCCCTTCAACCATCTGCTTCTAACGCCCTTTGTGACAGAGCGGGGGATGTTCGCGGCTGGAGGGATGGCGTTTATGGAGGCCGCGCTGCTGTATGGCTTTTCTGCAGGAGTCTTCGAAGAGGTGGCACGCTTTGTAGTCATGCGTCGCTGGATGCCCGATGCCCGGAGATTGCACAATGCGCTCATGTTTGGGGCGGGTCATGGCGGCAGCGAAGCGATTATCTTGGGTGGGCTTGTTTTGTACGGCTTTTTTCAAGCCGTTGCGTTGCGCGGGGCTGATCTCACAAAAGTTCTACCCCCGGAGCAAGTGGATGTCGTCGCGGCCCAGATGGGGCTCTATTGGAGCATGCCCTGGTTTGAGGCCTTGTTGGGTGCCGTCGAGCGAGCGGGTGCGATTTGTTTTCATTTGAGCGCAAGTGTTTTGGTTCTGCAGAGTGTTCGCCGCGGCAGATGGAGGTGGTTGGCGGGAGCCGTGGCATGGCATACGCTGTTCAACACAGTGACGCTAATCGTAATGGATCGCTGGGGTGTCTACGCGGCCGAGGGAACCGTCGTCGTTGGCGCGGTGATTAGCCTGCTTATAATTTTTGCGATAAATAGGATGAATGAGCCTGAAGAAGAGATTGAGGTGCGGACACCTGGCGCGGCGCTGCAAAACCCAGAAATGCGGCAGGTTAAGGATGAAGAAATATCAGACGATAGTCTGGAGGATAGCCGCTACGCTTAACCGGGGGAGAGAAGCTGTGGCCGGGCGGATATTCAGTTTTGAGGAGAATAAGGATGATTGTTGCGAATGGGTTAACCAGGCGCTTCGGTGATGTACTGGCGGTTGACGGTCTGGATATGGACGTCAGGCCGGGTGAGATCTTTGGCTTCTTAGGGCCAAACGGTGCGGGGAAGACGACGACGATACGCATGTTGAGTGCGTTGATATCGCCGACTTCAGGGAAGGCCAGGGTCGCCGGGTATGAAGTCGGACGAGAGGATAACGAGATCAGGCGCAGCGTAGGGATACTGACCGAGTCGCCCGGGTTATACGCTCGCCTGAGCGCGGAGAGGAACTTAAGCTTCTTCGCCGAATTGTATGGCGTGGAGGACGTGGCTGGACAGGTGGAGCACTATCTGCGCTTGTTGGGGTTGTGGGATCGGCGCGGGGATGTGGCGGCGACTTTCTCAAAGGGAATGCGGCAGAAGCTGGCCATCGCCCGGGCGATGCTGCATGAGCCCAAGGTGCTCTTCCTGGATGAACCGACGGCAGGGCTCGACCCTGAAATGGCGCGCTTGGTGCGGGAATTCATCGGGGAGTTAAAGGGAAAGGGGAGAACGATCTTCCTGTGTACGCATAACCTCGATGAGGCGGATCGGCTGTGTGACCGCATCGCTGTGGTTAATACTTGCTTGCTGGCGCTAGACACACCCGAAGCGCTGCGGGAGAAGCTTTATGATAGCGTGGTTGTAGTTCACTTGAGAGCGGCCGCTCCTGCATATGAGAAAGCGGTAAACGAGCTGTCCTTTGTGCGCTCCGTTGAGATTAAAGATAACAAGCTGGTTGTCGGGTTAGACGACCCTGAGATGAATAACCCGGAGCTGATCCGGGTGTTGGTGGATGCCGGCGCGGATATTCAATTTGTCGGCGAGCTGCGACATTCCCTGGAAGAGATTTATTTACGCCTGGTTAAGTAGGCGCTTTTTAACTATCGTTGATGTGAGGATATCGCCTGTGTGCTACTTTACATAACTACACTTATTTTGATTGGGGTTAATCGGGGCGAAGGAAGTGCGGTGCCCACAAAACAGAAAGTTTCTCGTATAAGAGGTGGATCATGCGGAAAATTTGGGTGATCGCGCGTAAGGAGTGGGCCGAAGTATTCAAGAATCGCTTCGTGCTCTTTACGGTGGCTTTCATGCCGCTCATAATGACCGCCCTGCCGTTAGTCATTCTCTACACCATGGGTTCTCCCGAAGAGATGGCCGGGTTTTCGGCAGCGGATATGCCCGCCAATTTTGCGGACTTGTGTGAGGGGATGGATAGCGAAACGTGCGGACAGTATTTCATTGTGAGTCAGTTTATGTTGCTGTTTATGTTGCTGCCGCTCGCCTTACCTGCGACCTTCGCGTCCTACAGTATTGTGGGTGAGAAAACAACGAGAACGCTGGAACCGGTGCTGGCGACGCCGGTGACGACTCTAGAGCTTCTCGCCGGTAAGGCTATGGCGGCAGCGCTGCCCGCGATCGGTGCAACATGGCTGTCTTTCTCAATATTTTCTCTGGGGGTGGCCATCCTTACCGAGGGCCCTGGGTTATTGCAGCAGGTGATTAGTCCGCTCTGGTTGTTTGCGATCGTGGTAGTTGGGCCGTTGTTGGCTGTTGCCGCAGTGAGTATCGCCATCATGGTATCCTCTCGAGCGAATGACCCCCGCGTGGCCGAGCAGATATCTATGCTGGTCATCCTTCCACTGCTGGGTCTTTTCTTTGCCCAGATCACCGGATTAATCTTTATTAACGAAACAATGATCCTGTGGATGGCAATTGGGGTCACCGTACTCGATATTGGTTTACTGGCTTTCGCCACGCAGCTCTTTCAGCGCGAGGCCATCCTAACGCGCTGGAAATGAGGACTGAAGATGAGGAAGGTGAAAATACTCTTATTCGTCATGTTGGCTTCTGTGTTTACTATTCCTGCATATGCTCAGGATGGTGACGATCGGCTGACTATACATTTGCGGCGAGCCTTCGGGTATAGCGCCGCTGGACGAATTCAGGGACGGTTCACGATCTCTGCTGGTGGACCACACGATCTGGAACGGGTTATATACTTTCTCGATGGGGAATTGTTTGCGGAAGTCTCTGAATCCCCTTTTAAATTTACCTTCAGCACCAGTGACTATGCATTGGGCGCGCACACATTTTCAGCCGTTGGGGCGACGACAGGCGGCGTAGAGGTATTTGCGGAAGAGATAAGATTGGAGTTTATCAGCGCGGAGGAGAGCTGGCAAAAAGCAACTCGTATCACCATCCCACTGATCACAGGGGTCATTATACTCACGCTGCTTGGAACCCTCCTTCCCATACTTATGGGAAGCCGCTCGGGTAGTTTTAAGCCAGGAAAGTATGGTTCTGCCGGGGGCGCGGTCTGTCAGCGCTGTGGTTTTCCTCATCCCAGACATTTTCTCTCGCCGAATCTGTTGGTCGGGAAACTTGAGCGATGCCCGCATTGTGGCAAATGGGCGATCGTCCCGCGGGCGAGTCGTGCCGCGCTTGACGAAGCAGAGATGCGGTATCGCGCCGATGCAGAGATAGGGTTACTGGAGCAAGAGCCTGAAGGTGGGGAGGTGCAGGAACAACACAAGCTGGACGAAACACGTTATTATGATTCGTAAACTTGAAAGGGCGGCTGACACCACGAGTTTGAGAGAGTACAATTGAGAGGATATTTCGCCGGGCACGCAGGTGACCGGCGTTTCTATGGTGTGAAATGAGCGAAAGCCAACCTCCAATTTGTGATTATGAAGGCTCAGATTACCAGGAGAAATTCTGGGAACAGGGGAGCCGGGAATACGAGGATCGAGTAGAGGCGATCGCTCTCCAGCGATTGCTACCCAAAGGTGGATCCCGGTTGCTGGAGGTGGGTGCGGGTGCCGGGAGAAATACATCTCGATATCAGGGTTATCAGCAGATCGTCCTGCTTGATTATTCACGAACGCAGATTGAGTTGGCGCAACAGCGACTTGGCGAGAGTGAGCGCTATGTCTATGTCGTCGGCGATGTCTATCACTTACCCTTTGCACAAGAAGCATTCGATGCCGCCACGATGATCCGTACGCTTCATCACCTGGTGGAACCGCAAAAGGCGCTGAGCCAGATTAGACCTACACTTGTTCCTGGGGCAACCTTCATCCTCGAATACGCAAACAAACGCAACCTCAAGGCCATCGCCCGTTGGCTCTTTCGACAGCAGGCATGGAGTCCCTTCGGCCCTGAAGCGATCGAGTTCACAGAATTGAATTTCAACTTCCATCCACGGGTTGTTTACAAATGGTTGAAGCAGGCGAGTTTTTCTCCCGAGCGAAAGCTAACAGTTTCCCACTTTCGTATAAATCTCCTCAAGCGCCATGTACCTCTTAATGTGTTAGTGGCTCTTGATTCTATGATGCAGCGCACGGGGAATTGGATTCAACTGACCCCCAGTGTTTTTCAATTTGCATCAGTAGAGGGTGCACCCGGTCGCGTGCGTGAGGGCTCGATCTGGCGCTGCCCCGAGTGTGACTCACTCGAACTGCAAACGACAGCGGAGGGCTTGAGCTGCAAAGGGTGTAAACGCATTTGGCCTGTGCGGAACGGGATCTACGATTTTAAAAACCCGCTGTGACCCAGGCGTGTACACAAAAAGATATGTGAGATCAGGCATTCAATCCTTGAAGATGAAGTAGGATAAAGGTAGAAAAATCAGCGCGACTTATTCATCACATCTGCGTAAATGGAAACAGGAGGGTGACATGGGGCAAGGACAGCGATCAAACATAATGGCCGGGCTGCTCATCATTCTAATCGGTGCCGCTTTCCTGGCAGCTCAAATATTTCCTGACATCTTCGCGTTCATAGATATTGAACAGAATTGGCCACTGCTTGTGATTGGGGTGGGCGTTTTCCTTTTACTGATGGGGTTGCTGACCAGCACGCCGTCTCTGGCGATTCCAGCTTCGATCGTAAGCGGGATCGGCGGGATTTTATACTGGCAGAATGCAACGGGCAACTGGGGAAGCTGGGCGTATATCTGGACGCTTATACCAGGTTTCGTGGGTGTGGGGGTAATCGTCTCTGGCTTGCTCGAAGGTAAGGCTCGCGAGGCGCTGAATGATGGCAGTCGAGCCATCGTGGCGAGCCTGATCATGTTCGCCATCTTCGGTTCTTTCTTGGGCGGCGGACAATTCTCAGGATTGTTGTGGCCGATCATCTTGATCGGCGCAGGCTTGATGATCCTGTTTGGTTCATTTTTCCGTCCGCGCTGAAGTGCGACGCAGGCGGCTACAGGATGTTTCGGTTAAGCGAAATTGTCTTCCCGCAGTCCCAAGATGGGGCTGATCATAGCGTTTGGCGGCATGGGCAGGCGCAGTGCTTCGCTCATATGCCCAGTAAGGAGTAAATGAGATGAATGATCGTCATCGTAGACCCAGTATTACAGGACCCATTATCCTAATTTCATTTGGTGTGATTTTTCTGTTGAACAATTTGGATTTGATAGAATTGAACGCTTGGGACATGTTCATGCGTTTCTGGCCGATCCTGCTTATCGCTATTGGGCTCGATATACTTATCGGTCGCCGCTCGGCCTGGGGATCGTTATTTGCAGTAGTGGTGGTCCTCGCCATCTTGGCTGGCGGCATCGTCTTCTTCGATAACCAAGCTCAATGGACATATGAATCCGAGAATTTCGAGATCCCTTTGGGAAATGTAGAGGTGGCCACTGTTTCGCTCGATCCCGCGCTTGGATATCTGCTCGTTGACTCATTACCCATGGGATCGAATGTGTTGTTACAAGGCGATGTTCGACCTTTCAGCGGTGAGGAGATTGGTAAGACGGTCGATTTCTCAGGCACACGGGCGACAATCAATCTATGGACTGAAGGTGTCGTCGTGGCGCCTTTCTTCGGCGGGTGGAGCGACCGGCCGTCGTGGGGCCTCGCGCTGCACCCTGACGTGGCCACTGATTTGTTCGTAAACTTTGGCGTGGGGAAGGCGGAGCTCGACCTCCAGAATCTCCAGATCGGCGAAATACACGTTGAGCAGGGAATTGGACAGATGATCCTGTTATTGCCATCTGAGGATAACATGGACGTTAATCTCGAGGGGGGCATAGGTGAGATCCGAGTTGTGATCCCTGAGAATGTGGGTGTTCGTTTGAGCGCAGATGTTGGCATTGGGAATGTGCTGGTCCCGAGCGACTATACACGTGATGGGGATTTCTATCTCTCTCCGGGTTATACTGCCGCTGGGAACCAGATCGAAGTAGTCATTGATCTTGGTATTGGTAGTGTGCAAGTGCGCTAAGCGAATTCCATTGCAAGATTCTCGGCCATCCCTGGTGTAATAACCCGGCTGAGTATGCATGGTTTCCGCTAATCAGAAACCCCCCTAGAGAACTTTCAATTAAGCATGTAGGATGTCATTGATGACCTTCCTTGTATCGGCGTTTACTGAGCGGTTGTTGAAGTTGATATAATGGATGAAATATGGAGGACGAAGTGATGTCTGAAGGGCAAGGAGCGAGACGAGAATTAGAGGGGAAGATTTCACAAGAGGGCAGACTCCCTCCCGGACAATCGTTGACGGTTAAATTCCCTGTTCTGCATTATGGCCCAGTCACAGCGTTTAACCCCTCCACATGGGAGCTCAGAGTATGGGGTGAAGTGGATCAAGAAGTGACCTGGACCTGGGATGAGTTTTTGGAATTACCGCGCACCAAGATCAAGATGGACATCCACTGCGTAACCCGCTGGAGCAAATTCGATACGGAATGGGAGGGCGTTTCACTGCAGACGCTCGTGCAGCAGGAGATCATCAGAGTCAAACCAGCGGCGAAGTTCCTATTGCAACAGTGTGAGTATGGTTATTCGACAAACATACCAATATCTATAGCCATGTCGGATAATTTCTTGTTGGCAACACACTTCGATGGACAACCGCTCACGCCCGATCACGGTTATCCGCTCCGTGGAGTCGTTGGAGCAATCCCCGGCAGGGAAGATATGAAAGATATATACCTTTGGAAAGGCGGCAAGTGGTTGAGGGGTTTGGAGTTTATGGCAGAGGATCGATTGGGCTTCTGGGAGCAAGCCGGGTACCACAATGATGCAGATGTGTGGGATGAGCAGCGTTTCGCTTCTGAAGGCTGATAAGGCTCAATGAAAAAGTATTTGTTCGACGTTTGCCCGGGTAGTTTACCGGGCAAACTGTGTT